>PVWD01000159.1 GCA_003003615.1 filamentous cyanobacterium CCP2
CCCTTGTATCCTGCTGAATCAAGGCAGCGATCGACACGCTTTTAGGCGCAGAGAAGGTGTAGTCCGTAGCAGCCCGATGGTTTTTCGGGTTGATTCGCTTGGCATGGAGACTGCCTCCCTGCGGCGTTTTCCCGTGCAATAGCGTTGTAAGAACAGGTTGCTCAACAACATTGGCTAATCCTAGAGCAGCCGCACCTTTGCCATACCACTTTGCCCCCTGCACCTGAGATTTACCCTGGCTCTGCGGCTGGCTTTCATCCTCAGCCAGATCCTGGGTATAGTAGTCGTCCTGCTCGTAGTAGTTCTCCGCCTGGTCAGCAGAGAGATTGCTCATCGACAGCATGGTTCTAAAGCTGAAGAAGAAGTTTAAATCGAAGTGCAACAGGGGCAAACGAAGCGATGGTAGATGCACTGAGAAACCCTGAATGACTGAAAAAAAGATCGTTAAACCCGTTGCTATGGGGAGTTTACGAACCTTTTGTTGCCAAACCTGGCGTAGTGTCTGAACTTCTGCGAAGCCTCAAAGAGGCGCAGCAAAGGGGAGTTTTCTTTGAAACATTCAAGCCCGCCACTCAGTTTAATCTAACCAATTTCTTCCACCATTGGCTGCTTAATCAAATTTAATTAACCCTGAATAACCAAGAAAATGAAACAGTTATATGATTGTCGGTGTAGCGCTCTAGGTACCTACATGAACCCGATCGCAACCGCTCCTCCCCTGGTTTCCCTCACTGCCGACCTCGGAACCTCCGCGTCCAAATTCTTCTATCGCCTCACCCCTGGACAAACGATGCCTTTCTGGATGGGAGCAGAGGTTGCAGAGGGATTAACCCCGGCTATCCTTCCTAATCTCAATACCGGAGGCCGTCCTCAAGATAGTGCCTGGTTACAAATCGGTAATGAAGTTGTCTTAGTCGGGGAAGTCGCGAAGACCTTCCTTGATACCAATAGTCTTGCTGCGAACAAAGCAGAGAAAGCAGCCTACAAACTGGCAGCGGCGTTAGGTGTGATTGCAGAGCATGAGAAATTGCCAAGCCAATACCAAGCTGTGGTCTGGGTGCCACTCCCTCTGACTGAAATCAGAACCCGTGATGAGATTGCTGCCAGACTGGGAGCGATCGCCGAACAAGGCTTTGTCTTCCGAGGACAATCACAACAAGTTAAGCTCTCGCTCAAGTTCTTTCCAGAAGGCTTTGGGCTATATCTCAACCGCAAGAAACAACTGGATACGATCGGTCTTGCCATCGAGCAGCGACGGACTCTCATTGCGATGCTGGGGCACCGCAATCTTTCGATTCTTTGCTTTGAGGGCGGCTCCCTCAAGACCGCGTTGTCAAATTCTGATGGCCCTGGTTTTTGGTCTGCCTTTGAGAAAGCGGCGCGCTCAGTCGGGGTCACTCCTGCCGACTACCCAGCCCTGCTCGCTGCTCTTACAACCGGACAGACGCAGCAAATTTCTCAGGTGCGAGCGGGACTCTATGACTTTGCCCCAATGGCTGAGGCAGTCCGGCAGACCTATTGGCAGGCGGTCAGCATTTACTTGCAAGATAATCTGCTCAAGCAGCTTGCTGAGCGTTCGGTTGATATTATCGTCAGTGGTGGGGCTGCCTCGGTGCTGCGGCAAACGATTCATCAGTACTTTGAGCAGTTGGGACTGGGCCAACAAGTCTACTTTGCTGACCAAATGCAGGAACGGCTGGCTGAGGTGGCCAGCCAACTGCCAGAAGCCAATTTCAACCCCTCGTTGCCGCCACGCATGGCAGATGGTTACGGGTTGTTTCAGGGATTGATGGGCAAGTCGAGTCAGATTGCGGTGTAGTTGTTTTGTATTGTAAGGAGCCAGGATAGATGCCTCGTAAACCGCAGCCGCCCAAAGAGGAACGTCAACGAATTCAGTTTGCCTACAATGCCGATGTCGATTCTCCCACGGGCGTGCTTTTCCAATATCTGATCAAGAACGAACGGGCCCGCAGCCGCGAGGGCAAACATAAGGGGATCGATGCCATCAGCGCCTTCTGGAAGCCGTTTGCCTATCAAGAACAAGGACAACTGAGTGAGGAAGAACTCAAGGCGATCGCCCGTGAGTCGGTCGAGGTGTTGAACCGTCAGATGACCCTGATCAGCGATACCTTTGAGATCGCCTCTCCTACTGCGTCTGCAATGGATCTCAAACAAGAGATCCGCCAAGCCGTCACCCAGGCGGTGACAGAAACCGTTCAGCAGTTGGCAGCGAGTGGCAAGCTGGTGAGCGGGACAGCCGCAGAGTCAGCAGGGGCACCGCCAGGACGGACACCAACAGGCAGTCATCTGGATGACAGCGAAGGGGTAGACTTTGATGAGGATGCCCTGCTGGGAACCCTGCTGGATGATGCCACCATTGCCGCATAAGTCGGAACGAATTCTTTGACAGAACTGGTCTATGGCAGCAGCAAAACCGAAAGAACCCGAAAACGAAGCAGGCAAGCAAGCACGACAGCAGTACCTGGAGCAGGCACGGCGCGTCATAGGCGAAGCAAGCCTCGATTACTCTGCCCTCTACCAACGCTTTGCCCAGAATGATTGGGCGGCCATTAAGCTGGATGACACCGTTGCACTGACCGCACTGAAGGCAGGATACTCACCGAAAGAAGTGGTAGGTATCCTGCATCAGAGTCCCTATTTACAGCATCAGGTGCATGTCAACAAAGTGCCCTTAGCACCCATGAGCCAGTATGTGCGATCGACCGTGATGAAGGCGGTACAGCGATTAGAGAAAGCTCAGGGAACACAGAAGGCTCAGGGGCGTTCACGCAGTGTTTCCGATGGGAAATCGGTTCAGCGGAAGCCTGGAATGGAATTTGAATAAATTGTGGCTGACAAGGACTATTAATAATCCTTACGAGTTGTCTTCTGTCAGGAAACTACTTTGCCAGAACTTCGACAAGTCATTTGGTAGCATAAGTGTTGATGAGATGTTCCTGCCAATGAGCGTTCTAGCTATTAGCGACGCGATCGCCTAAAAGTATCCAGACAAGCTTGACTTAGAGCGCGCTCTAAGTTTTAAGGTAGAGACAAGCGTCTGGAGGTGAGTCTGATGCCTGCCCTAACGATTCAACAAGTGGCTCAACAAACGGGATTAAGTGTCCACACCCTGCGATACTACGAGCGCAATGGGCTATTGGAACCAGTCGATCGCGCCAGCAGCAGGCATCGGCGGTACTCTGAGGAAGATATTGCCCGCATTGAATTTCTGACTCGGTTACGCTTAACCGGGATGCCGATTCGGCAAATGCAGGAGTTTGCTCGCTTGTTTCGGGAACGTCCGCAAGCCATTGCCGATCGTCGTGCCATTCTGGAAGCCCATGAACGCGACGTTCAGGCACATATCCAAGAACTCCAGCGCAATCTGGAGGCGATTCAGTGGAAGATTGGCTACTACAAGCAACTCGAAGCGCAGCAGCAACTGGATGGAACCGCAGGCACTCAACACCAGCAACGGCAGAGCTGCATTGCAGCAGGGCAGGCATTCTTACTGGAGCAGACGCTAAAACAGTCGGAAGTCCCTGAATCGGAGCCTCAAATCGATGACGTTTCGCATCCGGTGAAATAGTCCAACTTCACTTAACACAAGTTTGATCACAAGGCTGCCCATCATTGGATCAGTCAAAACGATCGTGCTGTTTCAACAATTTGAAGAGAAAAAACATGATGAATTTGCAACGCGATAAAGTTGCCCTCGTCACTGGGGGAAGTTCTGGCATGGGTCGAGCTGCTGCCCTGCAATTTGCCAAGCAGGGGGCAAAAGTCGTGGTAGCGGCGCGGAGAGAAACCGCAGGCAATCAGACAGTCGAGCAGATCCGGCAGTTGGGCGGAGAAGCCAGCTTTGTCAAAACAGATGTCTCTCAACCCGCAGAAATTGAGGCACTGATTCAAACCACGATCGCGCTTTATGGTCGGCTCGACTATGCCTTCAATAATGCCGGAACGGAAGGGGTATTTGCCCCCATGACGCAACTGACTGAAGCAAATTGGGATCATACGATCAACACCAACTTGAAAGCGGTTTGGCTCTGCTTGAAGTACGAGATCGAGCACATGATCAAACAGGGAACGGGAGGCGCGATCGTCAATACATCATCCTGGTTGGCAAAAGGTGCACTGATTGGTTCCACGATCTACTCTGCCAGCAAAGCCGGTTTAGACGGCATGGTGCGGGCAGCGGCATTGGAATGTGCTCAGCATGGGATTCGGGTCAACAATGTTAATCCTGGCATTATCGACACGGAAATGTTTCGTCGCTTTGGCAATCCTGATGATCCAAATGATGCGATCGTTTCAGCATTCACTCATCATATTCCGCTGAAGCGATTAGGCAGTTCCGAAGAAGTCGCAGAAGCGGTCGTCTGGCTTTGCTCTGATGCGGCTACTTACATCACGGGACAAACCATTTCAGTAGATGGTGGCTTTGCCATTCCGGGTTTTCGGAATTAACCAAATAATCTCAAGAGATTTTCATGCCAAATTCATTACTGACGATCGTTGCCCGCATTAAAGCGAAACCTGGATTAGAACAACAGATGCAGCAAGATTTATTGAGTTTATTGGCTCCCACTCGTGCCGAATCTGGTTGCATCACATTCGACTTATTGAAAGACACCAACGATCCAACGGTGTTTGTCCTGTATGAAAACTGGAAAGACCAAGCAGCTCTGGACGCTCACTTTCAGCAACCCTATGTCAAACGAGTTTTGCAAGCTTACGAAGAGACTTTAGCAGAACCGATCGAGGTTCTCTCTCTGACAAAAATCGACCCTTTGTAACCGCGATCGAATATTGGAGATTTACCGTGCAGTATAAACTTTTAGGCAACACCGGATTGAGAGTGTCTGAACTCTGTTTGGGCGCGATGACCTTTGGCGAAGATTGGGACTGGGGTGCAAATCGAGAAACCAGCCAAGCCATCTTTGACGCTTTTGCAGAAGCGGGCGGGAATTTCATCGATACCGCTAATGTTTACACCAATGGAACCAGTGAGAAACTTCTGGGTGAATTTGTCAGTACAGAACGCGATCGCTTCGTGATTGCGACCAAGTACACCGTGATGATGAATCCCACTGATCCCAACTCCAGCGGCAATCAGCGCAAGAATCTGATGCGATCGCTCGATGCGAGTCTGAAGCGGTTAAATACTGATTATATCGATCTCTATTGGGTTCACATGTGGGATACGGTTACACCTGTAGAAGAGATGATGCGGGCACTCGATGATGTGGTGCGATCGGGTAAAGTGATGTATGTTGGAATCTCCGATGCCCCTGCTTGGATTGTCAGCCGTGCTCAGACGATCGCTGAATTGAAAAACATGACCCCATTTGCAGCAATTCAGCTTGAATATAATTTGGTGGAGCGCACGGTCGAGCGAGATTTGCTGCCAATGGCAGAAGACTTGAATTTGAGCATTCTGGATTGGTCGCCGTTAGGGGGCGGTGTGCTAACGGGAAAATATTTGCACCAGGATTCTGACCAAGATCGGCTCAACAAAGCAGAATACTTTCAACACTACAAAGTCGATCGCGCCATGCAAATTGCTCAAATGGTGGTTGAGGTTGCCCATGAGATCGGTTGTAGTGCCGCCCAGGTTGCCCTCGCCTGGATTCGGCAGCAATCACCTCGGCATATCCCCATCATCGGAGCGAGAACCCTAGCGCATCTCAAAGATAATCTTAACTGCTTGAATATCACATTGAGCGAGGAACAATTAACTCGTCTCAATGCCGCTAGCGACGTTGATCCAGGCTTTGCTTTGAAGTTTCTGCGTCGATTGCAAAACCTGTTTCTAGGTGGGGCAAATGAAACGTTGGATTTGAGTTTGCATCCTGTCTCCCGATTGGTGCTCGATCGAAAATAGTGGATTTTGCTGGTCTTGATCGGTGCGGCTTTAATTACGGCTGAATTTTAGTTCACCAGTCGTCGGATAAGTTCTAGCACCATAGCGGTATGAGCCACTGGATTCTCAGAGTTTATCCTTCCAATTGACAGGTCTAGAACATTACCAAAAAGACGGGTTCAGATTTCGAGAATCAGTGGTCGATGATCTGATACCTCAGGCTGCTCTACGACCTGAAAGCTAATCACTTCAACAGATGGATTGACGAGCATGTAATCGGCAAACCGTCCGGGCTTTTGGTAGTGAGAAGTCCGAGTATCGGTAAATTCGCGCGAGGTTACTAGATCTGTTAATTCGAGCTTTTTGAGGACATCAAACGTTTCACTGTCCGGCTCGACATTGAAGTCGCCACAGACCACGAGAGGATCATTTTCTTCCATAACGGCTTGTGCCAGTGCTAACAGCCTGTGCGCCTGCGCCACCCGCTCTGGCGTATCCATTTTGCCGTTCAGGTCTCTTAAGCCGTGCATATGAACAATGCTGACTGGACTATCTTTCTCAAAGTCAAAGACCCGAATGGCATGGGCACTTCGAGACCGAGGATGCTCACCATAACCCTTTGTTTCAAAGGACTTGTGTACAAACCCCTGAATCTGCCCGATGATTGGAAAACTCTTGCGGGTGAATGTGGCAAGCCCCCACTGTGAGGGTATCTCTTGCTCCCCGTCCCACAAAACGCCCTGCGCTGCGGGGCAAAATGTAGCAACGTGATCTGGCAACGCCTCGGACACGTCATGAAAAAAGTTCGCCCGTTGAGACAGGATATGATCGCCATCGCGATAAGTCAGCCAGTCCTTGTGACTGGTAGGCGTATGAACCACTTCTTGCAGACACAATATATCAGGCGACGTATCGTAAACATAAGGGATTAGATGTTCGTGTAACGTTCCTCCCCATCCATTCAAACACATGATCTTCATTACTTTTCCAAAGTTCCTAAACTGAGGATTTTGGCACAACCCGCCGAAAGAGTATATTCCAGAATTTAGGTTCAATGCATTAAGAGTACAGCGTTTCCCGATTGAGTTGAATACAATATCTTGTGATAGTACGTGAGCCGATGACCGATTTCGAGACGATCGGATTGGACTGGGTGGCATTGCGCGGCGATCGGAATGACCAGCGGCAAGGGTCAGCTTCTATGCATCAATCAATCACCCGTCAATCTGACGCTGGTTGGGACAGAAATTTGGGTGACAGAATCCCAGATTCGTCATCGTCTCATCCCCGAAGAAGCAGGCAACATTCCCGATCGCTTTTTCATTCGTCGATTTGGACTTAACTAACTGCCTCTATAGAATCCATTCAAGATCAGGCGTGCAGATTCGTAGAAAGACCTCATAGTCCTTCTCACGGAAAGCTGGATAAAATTCCTGAATGATTTCAAGGTTGGTCATACGCTGTCCTCAAAAACTTTGACCATTTGGTGTGGGTAATGTTACGATACCACCATGAGCAGAGGACCTGAAAAACAATTCGATCCTGAAGTTGCCCTGGCAAAGGCAATGGAAGTGTTTTGGGCACGAGGATATGAGGCAGCCAGCCTCGCTGAACTGCTTGAACACATGGGAATCGGCAAAAAGAGTCTCTACGATACGTTTGGCAACAAGCGATTACTCTTCCTCAAGGCGTTAGACCACTATGCTCAGACAGAGGTGAAGTCCATTCGAGATAAGCTTTTAGCTCCGGGTTCGCCCTTGGAAAACCTGGAGCAAGTTCTGAAACACTTGCAGCAACGACATTCGTTGCCCGGAAGTCAAGGCTGTATGTTAGGCACAAACATTGCTGATTTTGATACAGAGGAGGTGGAAGTTGCATCCATTTTGCGTTACCACCTCCAGGCAATGGAAGATGCCTTTTGCATCGCGATCGACCGTGCTCAAAAAGCAGGCGAGATCAACACGGCGGTTAGTTCCCGCAACTTGGCGCGTCTACTGCTGTGTACCACCCAAGGCATGGCATTAATTGGTCGAGTCTTGGAAGATGAAGTGCTTTTACGCAGCACCGTAGAGGCAACACTGGCACTACTCAAAACCGTCTAACTTTAATTTTTTTGCTTTAACTTAGACCAATCAGTCTAAGTGCATCAATCACCCCTAACCAGCGAGGAATCACAATGGCACGATTAGCGAACAAAACAGCCGTTATCACCGGAGGCACAAGTGGAATTGGATTTGAAACAGCCCAACAGTTTGTTGCAGAAGGGGCACGGGTCATCATTACCGGACAAAATGACGATCGTTTGCAAGCTGCTGTGAAGGAACTGGGTGAAGCGGTGATTCCAGTTCGAGCTGACGTTCGCTCCTTGCTTGACCTGGAATCGCTGACAGCACGGGTCAAAGCAGAATTGGGTGGACTGGACATTCTGTTTGCCAATGCTGGCATCGGGCTGTTTGCACCCCTCCAGGCGATCGATGAAGCATTCTATGATGACCAGTTTAATATCAACGTCAAAGGTGTCTTCTTCACGGTGCAGAAACTGGCTGAACTCCTAAATGAAGGGGCAAGCGTCATCTTGAACGCATCAGCCGTCCATGAAAAGGGGGCGGCAATGGGCAGTGTGTACTTTGCCACAAAAGCGGCGGTGCGATCGTTGGCGCGATCGTTGGCAGCCGAACTAGCCTCCCGTCAAATCCGAGTCAATGCAATCAGGCCCGGCCTTGTGCCTACGAATTTTCAGAGCAACCTACCACCAGAAGCCCTCAACCGCTTTGGTGACTATGTTAAGCAATCTGCTCCATTAGGGCGATTCGGAAAACCGGAGGAGATTGCGGCTGGGGTCGTTTTCCTTGCCAGTGATGAGTCATCGTACATGACAGCAACCGATCTTGTTGTGGATGGTGGATTTATGAACGTTTGAGCCTGAGCCGCACGATTACTTCAGTGAAGGGCGATCGTTCTGTACCTCACCCATCAGAGCGATCGTTGCGCCTCAGTAACTTCTAGATTGTATTCCTGCCAAACGCTGAAGCTGCATCACATGCTCTATGCCTTGCCAATTCCAGCCAAGCTACCGCTGCCGTTTCTTTTGGTTAGAGAGCAGTGATGTCATGTAAGTTTCAATGGCACGTTGATGTGCCTGTGGATCATGAATATTTTGCAGCCAATCGAGCATCAGTGGCAGATTATAGAGAACGACTTTGGAATTGATGCGAATCCAGTGAATATCTTCACACAACAATCCTGAGAGACGATACTTCTTGAGGGTATCGCCAGAGAGACCCGTCAATTTTGAGATTTCCCGCTTCTTGACAAAGCGAAATGGCTCATGGGTTTGCAGCGATATGCTTGCCGCGCGATCAGATGGACTCATAGAGCCTCCATGAAGTTGCTTAATTCTCGTTAGTCAAAAGCAGCAGAAGCCTAATGGATTCAAAGAGCTTGCAACTAGCCCCGAGCAGTCCTAAACACTGAGACTGAACGATTTACCTCTGTTGCCTTGATGTGAATTGATAAAATGCAACCCGATTAATTCTTTGACATCCGCCTGATGGGTAGCCCCTGCTCTCTCCCATCTTTTAATGCAGGAACATTCCGTACTCTCAAGAGCATCTTTTCTTTAAGAAGTTGGCAAAAATTGGTTTCAAATTGATTGAAATGGTCATATAAGGATAATAACAAAGTTATTAAAATGCCGTCAATTCGTCAAGGGTTAATCTTTGGAGAACGTGCGAACATGTTCAGAATAAATGCAATGGCTGCAATGGTTGCTCTAAATCAGGTATACAGGATTTACAGGTTTATGCTAACCAATTTTATCCATAATGCTTCCAGCTCTTGATAGCTGACAATGCCATTACAGTTTGCTCCGTAGTAACCTTTGGCAGCCGGTTAGTAACGT
Organism: filamentous cyanobacterium CCP2; assembly: GCA_003003615.1. Lineage (GTDB taxonomy): Bacteria > Cyanobacteriota > Cyanobacteriia > Elainellales > Elainellaceae > Egbenema. The sequence continues at coordinate 9,768 of PVWD01000159.1, forward strand.
ACTCTTCGTCAATTCCAGTTTGTTCGCTAAAGCTCTCACTTAGTCCATCCAAAAGCTGGGGATGGAAAGATGTTATTTTCCAGTCTCGGTCATAAAAGATGCGACTGGCTAACTCATCTATTCTATTCACCCAATCCCCCCTGTCTCTTGAGTGATAGTCTAGCAACGTCTCCTCGTCTTCATCGTCTAACTCAGCCTTCCGGCTTTGACGTTCTTCTAAGGTTAGTGCTTTGTAGGCATCCTAAATGAATCGTCGATAGAAGTAGATGAGGTCATGGTCAGTATTTTCAGTCGTTTCATCCTCAACCCAAACCATCTCGTCTTCAATCTCTTCGTCTACTTTCATCTTGAGGAAGGCAAACGGCAGAAAAGCAGCAGCCTCTGTAACGTTTGTCAGTTTCGGAGGAAAGACTTCAGGTTGAAGTAAAGCAGATAGGCAATCATGCAAAAGAGCGATTTTCTGATCAAAACTGGCTCCGTCGAAGATCCGTTGGCGTTAGCCTCTCGGTACGAGAATCCCCCGTCTCGACATCTAATTCATCTCCCAGTTCCTCTACTTCCTCAAGATACTCCACCACAAATCGCATGGCATTGAGGTAGAACTTTGCTTCTACTCCCTCCAATACTCGCACCCCTAGCTGAGTATCCCAAGCCATCAGTAGGACTCCCTGAATTCCTCCTCGGCATCTTCTGCTTTACCTTGTGCCACCGCTTGCTGAAATGCCCCAATCGATTCGACAGTAATAACCTGTTTGAACAACCGTTTCAAGATCTCGATGTTGTAGATCTGGTTCAAATCTTCAACCAATGCAGGTGGTACGACTCTAAATCGGGTTTCTAAGATTTCGATGATATTTTCCCGTTGCGTCTTAGCAATGGCAAAGCGTTCAAATGAGGTGACGTAGGGCATAGCTCTCTGCTCCTGATACCGCTGAATTTCACTGTTGAACACCAGCTCTAGCTCCTTCGGCAATGCCATCATCCAGTCGATGAGCCGCCTTAGCTCAAGCACCTTGTCTTCACTATACCCTGCCTCCAGCAGACCCGTAACGAGGCGGAGCTTCCACCCCAAGCGATCTTCAAGGTTTTGACGAGTTGCTTGGGTTCGCAGATGGGCCATGACCAAGAGGGCGAATGGGTTGTCACTCGCCTCCAAGGTTGACCACTGGGCTTCGTAGTCTAACAGTTTAATGATTGGAAACTGGAGACTGACCTGGCATCCCCATAGCTCATAGCCATACTCCTGGGGTCGCCAGGTTGGATTCTCATCACCTAAAATAGCCAGACTTACGACCTGTTGGCTGTAGCGATCTAAAATCCGGTAGTGGTAGGTGTACATCCGTTTAGCAAAGCTTGCATCTTCTTGACTTTGAACCTCGACGTGGATCAAGACCCACGCTTCTTCACCACTTCGCTGCCAAACCTTTACCAGCTTGTCCACAAATCGTTTGCCGACTTCTGCCTCTCTCACGACTTGCCGCAGTTCCTGATCCAGAGACTCATACTGTCGTTGCCAATCAATTTCAGCATGAGCTTGGGGAAAGAAAAAAGCGAGGAACGCCTCAAAGTATTGTTCCAGGGCTTCCTTCCACGGATTATCGTAATCGGCTTGAGGATTTGTCATGCTCGCCTTTTGACAAAAGGATTTGGTAGCTCACAAGGTGAACAATATACCAGTGATAGATAAGTGCTCGCAAAAACCTACCGAAGTGGTGTACAGGTGGTGTACAATAGCGGGCAAAAGCCTGAACCCCTTGAAAACTCAACACCTCTCCGGGGACTCATAAGCCCAAGGTCGCAGGTTCAAATCCCGCCTGAGCCATTTCTTTAATCTAAACTTAATCCTCAGATCCAGATTTGACAGGGATTCTGGGGAATTTGACTTTTGTTAACCATTCTCAATACTCCCTAACCATCCCTAAACAACCGCCATTTTTTAGACAAGATTTAGTCAAATGGATTTTGAGGGGCGACTTGCACAAGCAAACGGACGGCTGAAAGCTGCAAAGGTTGGAGGGATACAGTGCGAGATCGATCCGACGACGTTTTCCTGCAATCTGCTCTGCTATTTCAGCACGCTACTTAAGCCACCAGAAGAAAACTCGCATGGCAAAAGTCGAACAGTACTGCCAGGAAGTACGGCAGGCTGCAACCATGCTCTGCAAGCAAGGAATTGAGCCAACTCGCAGTAATGTCACCCAATACCTCAAAAAACCAGCATACTTTCGAGACCCAAGCGTTACTGCTGCGCTAGATAGCATCCGGCAGGAATTAGGCTTGGATTAGTTGTTAAAGCAAAATTGTAACCATAAGTTGTCCAAACATTTTTGTAACCATAAACTGTCCAAACCGGACAACTTATGGTTACAGTCACACAAGTGAAACCACCTGGAGACATGAGTGTTAATGCGGATGAAAGGACTTGAACCTTCACTTCCGAAGAAACTAGAACCTAAATCTAGCGCGTCTACCAATTCCGCCACATCCGCAAGTGTAGCAGTTATACATCATAGCAAAGAAAGCCGCGTAATGGAGACAACCGATCGCTATGATCGCCCTCAATTCCCAAAAACAGCCTAAGGAAATGGTGCGTCCTTTGCGGAGAGAGGGATAAGAAGTCGTAAATTAGTTAAATCGAATTATCTTTTCGTTTCCCCTATGCACTGTAAGACCCATGGCGCGATCGCTGCCGGACACCCCAAAACCGTTGAAGCAGGTATTGAAATGTTTCGGCTGGGGGGGAATGCCTTTGATGCAGTCGTGGCGTCCGTTCTAGCATCGTTTGTGGCAGAACCCATGTTAACTTCAGTGGCAGGGGGTGGATTTTTGCTGGCCCATACTCAGAACGATCGCAATATTTTGTTTGACTTCTTCACCCAAACGCCGCACCACAAGCGAGCTTTAAGCGAAGTTGATTTTTACCCTGTGGATGTAAACTTCGGCTCTGTGATTCAACAGTTTCATATTGGCTTAGGGTCAATCGCGGTTCCAGGAATAATCGGTGGGCTGCTCCACGTTCACGAAAAGTTAGGAAAATTGCCGCGATCGGTAGTGTTTGAACCTGCAATTCACTATGCCAGGACGGGGGTAGAAGTCACAGAGTTTCAAGCCTATTCTCTAAAAATTTTGAGTCCGATCGTGCTGGCTTCAGAAGAATCTCGCCGCATTTATGCCCCCGCAGGAGCCGTTCCCTTAACCGGAGAGCAGCTTAAACTTACAGACTTGGCAAACACCCTGATTTACCTAGCAAAAGAAGGAGCCAAAGGCTTTTACCAGGGCGACATTGCCCAATGCATCGCAAAAGACTGTCAGGAGCAAGGCGGCTACCTGACTTTGGAAGATCTAGCATCTTATCAAGTGCTGGAACGCCAACCGCTCATGACTTCCTACCGGGGCAATGCTTTTCTCACGAATCCACCTCCCAGTTCTGGCGGAACATTAATTGCCTTTGCGCTGGCCCTGCTCGCCCAAACTGAGCTGGCATCGATCGCCTTTGGCAGCCCGGAACATATCCGCATTCTGGCGGCAGTGATGCGCCTGACCAACCTGGCCCGCATTGATGGATATGATGCTCGGCTGTATGAACCGAATGTGGCCGATCGGTTCCTTAGCCCCGATCATCTGGCTCAATACTGGCATCAACTAGAATCGATGACCAACAAGTGGGGCAGCACCACCCACGTTAGCGCAATCGACAGTGAAGGAAATGCCGCCAGTGCCACCACCTCCAACGGTGAGGGGTCGTCCTACGTAATTCCAGGGACGGGCATCATGATGAACAACATGCTGGGAGAGGCGGATTTGCATCCGGGTGGTTTTCATGCGTGGCAAGAAAATGTGCGGATTTCCTCGATGATGGCTCCCACTATGATTTTGGATGCTCACCATATCCCCGAAATGGTTTTAGGTTCAGGGGGTTCCAACCGGATTCGGACTGCCATCCTTCAGGTCATTTCTAACCTACTTGACTTCAAAATGCCCGTTGAATCAGCCGTGAGCCACCCTCGCGTTCACTGGGAAAATGGCACATTCAACCTGGAACCCGGCTTTGACAATCTGGATGTTCACACGATCGATCGCACTACCTTTCCCTTCAACGAAACCCTGGAACTGTGGGCAGACCAAAATATGTTTTTTGGCGGAGTCCATGCCGTTACCCGCAGCGAAACCGGAGAACTGGACGGAGCAGGCGATCGGCGGCGAGGCGGAGCAGTGGCGGTAGTATAGGAGGGTGGGGGG
>PVWD01000160.1 GCA_003003615.1 filamentous cyanobacterium CCP2
GGAGTGGGGAGTGGGGAGTAGGGAGTGGGGAAGGTTCTAAGATTGGAGCGAGGCTGCCACAGGCCCAGTACCCCACCGATGAACCGCTCAGATCTTCTAGCTTACCGACCCAATCTGGATAGCGGGCTTGGCTCTTAAGGCAGAGGTCTAGCATGGGGCTAGAGGAAATATTTTCGGCGGCAGGGGCAAGCATTCCGGCAGCAGCATAGGCAGCGGCTTGCTGAGCATCTCGGCTGAGGACAGTGACAGTGGCTCCCCTCAGCTTTAACTCAACGGCGATCGACAATCCAACAATGCCACCGCCAACAATTACAACATCTTTTGTCTGGTTCATGGAGGGGACTCAGCGTACTCATCACTCAACAGAAACTCAAGCCAATGGAATCAATCTGATCCGTAAGACTTGATCGACTGATCTTCAGTATTGCTCGTTTCGTTCAGAATCTTCAATTCGGACATCACCACATTGCTGAAACGGGCCTACGTCCGGAGGTATTAGCAGACTGAGCGGGAGCTTGGGGAGTGATGCGTTGGGCTTGCCCAGTGATGGGGTCAGGAAAGCCCTCTGGAAGCGTATAAATTAATTCTTCACCTTGGGTCAGAGGAGGACTCCGGAAAGGATCATCCAATGTAGGGTCTGAAGGTTGCTGCCCAAGCTGGTCTTCCGTACCAAACACAAAGTCATCAATTCGTCGGCCTAAATCTCTTAGGGACTCTGGCAGGTTAAATTCACGATCGGCTGCTCTGGGTGGAAAGGGAGAATCTTGACTGGGAGGAAAAGTCGGATCAGTGCGAGTGACGACGGGGGCACATGACCGCCCGGCTAAGACAAGTAGCAAAAACCCCAAAACTCCCAGAAACAGCAATCTGGCAAAGTTTTTAACTAAACTAAGGGCCGTGAAAAATAGCCCAATGAAAATAATTCCAAGAACCGCCAAGAGGATCACAAACCACTCCGGCATGACCCAGCCTCCCTAATGCCCACTACTACCATCATCGCTCAGGTCTTGAACTCTGCCAAAGCAATCTAGCGAATTTGCGGCAAATCGGGGCTGAAAGCGCGATCGAAATTGGCAATATGATTATTTACCCAACTACTCTAATTAAATGCTGCGACTACCATAACCCCTGGATGGTGTTGGGGGACTGGGTGGGAGAAGGGACAGTCTGCTGAGGGGGCTGCTGCTGAGATTGGTTGGCATTTCCGTTGCTCAGAGGTGGAGTGGGAGAAGTGCCTATGGGCGGAAAAGCGCGATCGATTGTAGGTTGTAAGTCTTCTGCGGCATCCTGCAATCCTTCTCTGGCAAGGGAGGGATCATCAGTGACAATTGGTGAATCCTCAAGGGGAGAGGATTGAGCCAAAGAAGGGTCAGAAATTTCAGCGCGGGAACGCAAGAGTTGATCTGATGCGAACAACGACAAAGCCAGAGCCAAGAGTGCCCACGAAACTGGCCGCAGCAACCCCCGCACCGCCGTTCCAATTGCCGCCAAAACTGCACTTGTCAACAAAAAGCCAAGAAGTCCGCTCACCTGCTTTTCCACTGTTGGTATGAATTAATTCTAGGAGATTAGGAGGCGGTTAACCTTTGGGAGTCCAACCGATCGCCTCTCCTTCCCAAAAATGTTTTGCCTTGGGCGGTGATGGTGGGCATGATCGTTTAAGCTTCAAGATTTGTGAAAGGGTCGATCGTAATTCTGTACGATAGTTCTAATGGGTTTCTTGTTCAACTTTCTTCCCTCAAGCTCACGCCACCCTTTCGTGCCTATCCTGCCCTGAGATGGTCAGGCGATCAGGTTAAATCCTGCTTTTGCTTTAGTTCATTGTCTCACTCTCCTATACTTTTCTATAGCAATAAACAGGAGGGGTCGGACAGTCTCTTGATTTACAAACTTATCCGTTCATCGGACTCAGTAACTGCACTGTCCTAATCTAACTATCCGTTGCCATCCTTTCTCTATTCCTTCTAGTTCTCTACTTCTTTAGACGCATTAATGGCTACTCAGACGATCTGGATTTACGATACAACACTGCGAGATGGTGCCCAGCGGGAAGGGCTATCGCTTTCCATTGAAGATAAGCTGCGAATTGCACGTGAGCTAGATCGTTTGGGCATTCCTTTCATTGAAGGAGGGTGGCCAGGGGCAAATCCCAAGGATGTCCAGTTTTTTTGGCAAATTAAGGAAGAACCTCTCACTCAGGCAGAGGTCGTAGCATTTTGCTCAACCCGTCGTCCAGGAAAGTCGGCTGATGATGATCCGATGCTGCAAGCTGTTTTAGCAGCAGGAACCCGGTGGATCACTTTATTTGGTAAATCGTGGGATTTGCACGTCACAGAAGGGCTGCAAACCACCCTGGATGAGAACCTGGCAATGATTCAAGAGACGATCGAATTTTTTCGCAGCCAGGATCGTCGGGTGATTTATGATGCTGAACACTGGTTTGATGGCTACAAGCAAAACCCAGACTATGCTCTAAAAACCCTGGAAGCGGCGATCGTAGGCGGTGCTGAGTGGCTCGTGCTGTGTGATACCAACGGCGGCACCCTTCCCCACGAAATTGGGGCAATCACTCAGCAGGTTGCAAAATTTGTCACCGCATTTCATGCCTCACGCCCCACGCTCCACGCCCCAAAAATCGGCATCCACACCCACAATGACTCTGGTACAGCCGTTGCTAATGCCCTGGCAGCCGTCATAGAAGGAGCCAGGATGGTGCAGGGAACGATGAACGGCTACGGTGAGCGGTGCGGGAATGCCAACCTTTGTACGCTCATGCCAAATTTGCAGCTAAAGCTAGGCTATGAGTGCGTTCAGCCGCAGCAACTCACCCAACTCAGTGAAATCAGCCGCCTGATCAGCGAAGTTGTCAATTTGGCTCCAGATGATCACGCTCCCTATGTCGGGCTTTCTGCCTTTGCCCACAAGGGAGGGATTCACGTTAGCGCGGTGGAGCGCAATCCCCTCACCTATGAACACATTCAACCAGAACAGATTGGCAATCGTCGCCGAATTGTGATTTCTGACCAGTCTGGTTTAAGTAACGTTTTGGCAAAAGCCCGCAGCTTTGGGATTGATTTAGATAAGCAAGACCCAACCTGCCGTCAAATTTTGCAACATTTGAAGACTTTGGAAAACCAGGGATATCAGTTTGAGGCGGCCGAAGCCAGTTTTGAACTGCTCATGCGAAAAGCCCTGGGACGACGACCCGAATTTTTCACTATCAAAGACTTCCACATTCACTGTGACTTGATTCGCGATTCTGATGTCTGGCGGAGCCAATCACTGGCTACTATCAAAGTTGCTGTCAATGGACAGGATATTCTAGAAGCGGCCGAAGGAAACGGCCCGGTTTCAGCGTTGGATGCTGCCCTCCGTAAGGGGCTGATGAACTTTTACCCAGAGATTGCCTCTTTCCACTTAACCGACTACAAAGTACGGATTTTAGACGGTGCGGCAGGCACTTCCGCAAAAACGCGCGTACTAGTGGAATCCAGCAATGGCCATCAACGATGGACGACGGTTGGCGTATCTGAAAACATTATTGAAGCATCCTATCAGGCTGTGGTGGAAGGGTTGGAATATGGGTTAATGCTTCAAAGTCAGGCGAAGACGGCACTAACGGCTCAAAGCTAATAGGAAAATTCAGGCAAGGAGAGCTTGCCTGCTAGAAATTCTGTATCTTGCTCCGCCCGAAATACTTCCTATCGCGGTGGTGGTCTGCGCCGTTGTAGGAAATCGGGAATATCCAGAGCAGGTTTGCTGCGGGGTTCGGGCGATGGGCTGGGCGGTGGTGAAGCAGGCTGAGAAGGTGGCATGGTGGGAGGTGTCCGCTTCATGGGAGATACTCTTGTGGTCTGAGCCGCTGGTGGTTCAGCTTGTGCCGTAAACCCAGTCGCAATCACTGTAATTCGGATTTCTCCTTGCAGACGTTCATCTAAAACGGCTCCAAAGATGATGTTAGCGTTGGGATCAACGGCTTCATAGATGATTTCGGCTGCTGCATTGACCTCATGTAGCGTCAGGTCGTAACCCCCAGTAATGTTGAATACAACGCCTCTTGCCCCGTCGATCGATGATTCCAGCAAAGGAGAGGAAATGGCAGCCGTTGCTGCTTCCCTGGCCCTGGACTTGCCTGAACCAACCCCAATGCCCATTAGTGCTGACCCAGCATCTGCCATCACCGCACGGACATCGGCAAAATCAACGTTAACCAATCCTGGAATGGTGATGATATCTGAAATGCCCTGTACCCCTTGGCGCAGAATGTCATCTGCAACCCGGAACGCTTCTTGAACGGGAGTTTGCTCTGAAATGACTGAGAGCAGCTTGTCATTTGGAATGATGATGAGAGTATCGACGCGGCTCTGGAGGGCAGCAATGCCTTCATCGGCCTGGCTCATCCGCCGTTTGCCTTCAAAGGTAAAGGGACGGGTTACTACGCCAACGGTTAAGGCACCTGCTTCTTTGGCAACTTCAGCCACGATCGGAGCGGCCCCTGTACCCGTGCCGCCACCCATACCTGCGGTGATAAAAACTAGGTCAGACTGCTCCAATGAGGCAGCCACTTCATCACGAGACTCTTCAGCCGCTTTTTGCCCGATCGCCGGGTTGCCGCCTGCTCCCAGCCCTCTGGTTAATTTCTGCCCAATTTGCAAGCGGTTGTGTGTGGAGGCATGGTCAAGAGCTTGAGAATCTGTATTGATTGACCAGAACTCTACCCCAGCCAAATCGCTGGCAATCATTCGATTAACGGCATTGCAGCCGCCACCACCGACTCCAATAACTTTAATCTTGGCTACATTACTTGGCACAATATCGTCACTCCTGGTTTCCTCTGCCAGTGCCCCTTTCGCATCACGAGGCTGACCCAAGTGTATGCCAGAATTTGTAAAAGGATTCGTAGTGTTCATCGGTGGCGAGAGATTAATTGACTCTCCATCTGGAGAATTTGTGTAGGTAGATACTAATCTACTATTAAACGTCATTGGAATTTAGAAACCACTGATACAAAGACTTTTCAACATCGAGTAACTCTAGTCAACTATAGGCTAAATTGCTTGAAAAACCAAACAAATGTCGCATCCTGCTTAACGCTTCAATTTCAGGGAAAATGAATTGAACATCGTAGATTTTTATGAAAAATAAAGGTTGACAATAGACGATCGCCCTTGCACCCTCCGTTGAATTGAATCAAATATTAACGCATAAATTCGTACCCGTTTGTCATTCTGAAAATTCGTTAATTTACCAGAGTAAATCGTCCCCTCCAGAAGCGTCATCAATCGACGGAGAGATTGCTCCTGATTCAGTCATTTCAATTAATGGAAGGTCAGGATTTCTTAAATCAATGTAAGCAACTTGATCAAGAGGAACCTGCTCCGGTAATCGCCGCATCTGATCAAGAACTTGTAATTGATCTGCGAGGCGAGAACTGTAAGCCCCAATATGAACCATTCCCAGTTCAGTCTGCAAAACCAGGTTACTTGGATTACGCCAATCAATTTCCGAAATTTTGACAGGACTACGGCTCACCTGTTGGTAAAGATTTGCCCATTGCGATCGATATTCTTCACGCATTCCAGTTATTTTCAGATTGGGTAAACCCTGGGAAGAATTTAAAGCCAGATACACATCAAAGGGAATTAAGGCTCCTTCTTCATCCAGTAGGGCAACTTGCTGGTTTGGGTCGGGTTGAGCTGGTTGAGGCTGGGGTTGCGGGGGTTGCGGGGTAGATGTAGCTCTAACAGGAGTGGCAAAGTAGGCGATCGCCACTGGATATCGTTCCTGAATCCGCACCGTTAACCCAGGGGGAAAGAGCTGGCGTACCACGGTAGCATTGGCAATGGGAGCTTCCATCTCCAAATGCTGAGCGATCGTTTGGGGTTGAATCACCAAAATCGACTGGGGATAGCGAATGGGCAGGATAGAGCGAATATTTTCAGTCGAAAGAAACTGGTTTCCTTCTATCTTGATCTGCCTGGGACTTCGTAACATCCAATCTGATCGAGCGATCCCCAAAATCAAACCACTCGCCAAGCCACCTACCGCAATCAGTTGCCAAGCACTTTGAACGGTGCGCCAACGACGCTGACGACGCAACTGTTGCCGCCGATTTGCAAGTTCCGATTGAGAAGTGGACGAAATTTCTGCCATAGCTTCAACAAATGGGTGCGGCAAAAGCCCGATAGGAAGGATGGCTTTTATCAACGAAAAGCTTATATTCAGCGAGTCATGCAGTGAATCAAATTCATCCCTCCATCAATCATTAGGACTGGCATCTTATCGTAGCTAGAGCGGCTTATTGTACACTGCTAAGCGACCCTAGAGAAGTGGCACAACATTACAAACTTTGAAGCTCTAAGCCTTTGATAAAGATTAGTTTGACAAACTTTACCAAATCTTTAAATCTATTAAGTTGTTAAGTGCCGGGTGTTTACCAAGCCAATTCAGTCAATTTCAGTGCCCCTCCGGGGACTTTTTTGCTCCTTTAATCAAGCTTTAAATAAAAAATCAGGATGATTGTCCACAACCACACGGCAAAGGCACTGTATTCGATGCAGCTAACGTTAGCCGATAAGCATTTTTTCCTGCCCCGCGACTGCTGACTTTCAAATAATAGGTTCCTGATGGAATTGCTTCAAAAGAGCGTCTGACCATTTCCCCAGCACGAACGCGCTCAGACAAGCGATTACGCCCCAAAGAAACAACTTGCCCTTGCTCATTCAAAAGCCTGCCAACAATACTAGACTGCGAACGATTTTGGAATGATAAACGAACGTTGCTCAACTCGTTGAGTGTAAATCGGTAGAAATTAGTAACCTTCCGCCCTACTTGATTCCGAACGTTGCGCCGCCCAGGAAAAAGCCCCAGTGAACGAGCAGTTGCCAGGGTACGCCCTACCCGATTTGAGCTTGACTCTTTAGCACTAGCAGAACGGAAAAAAGAAGTGGATGGGAGGCGAGTCAATTCGCTCGTTGGGGCGATCGAAGCATGAGTCAATGCCGCGATTCGATCGGAATAAGGGACACGTTCTTGAGTAGACATATATATTACCGGATTCTCGCCAGTTTCCACGGTTTTCTAAACCTGGTTCTCGTGACCTACGCAGAGCATGACCTAGCCCTTTGTATTTTGTTGCTCATGATTATAGTTCTAAGCTACCCCCAAGACATCCTCGATCGATATTTCTCTCTAAAATCTTCAGGACTTACACCTTCTCTGACTCAATAACGTACGCTTGGTGGAGTCATGGGTTGCAGTGCTTTCACCGAACCTGCTGCATATCAACAGGGTCTAAAGCGATCGAAAACTGTAACTTTTTCCTGTGCCGCTGACTACAACAGTGATGAATTGAATTCAATCCAACAAACGGGGCAATTCGCAAATCGCCCCGAAAAAATGTTAGCTATCGCTATTTAGGTTTTGTGTATAGACAGCAGATCTAGCGGAAGCAAAGCCGCTTAACGACGCTCAGACATCCGCTTTTCCCGTAAGCGTTGCTCAAACCGATGCAAAATTGAGTGGCGTTGCTCGTCCGTATCATACATTCCTGGATCTCGTTGATAGTCGTAGGACGGAGTCGGATCGTTTGTTGCAGAGTGGCTGACTGGCTGCTGAAAGCTTTGTTGCTCAACGTAATGAGATTGCGGACGAGGTTCCGGTTGGACTTGCGGCTGGACTTGCGGCTGGGACTGGAACTGCGATCGGGGTTGGGGCGGCTCAGCGTAATAGTATTCTGTGCGAGGCTGCTCAACCGATCGTTGAACGGGCTGAACCGGCTGAACGGGCTGAACGGGCTGAACGGGCTGAACCAGCTGAACCAGCGGTTGCGAACTTGGCATGGGTGGACGCTCTGGTTGCGTCTCGTAGCGCGGGTAATCCTGGGGATAGTTTACCTGGCTGGGAGCAGGTTGACTGGGTTGGCTGGGAGCAGCATAACCGCCCGCCATACCAGGAGGAGGAACCTGTCCAGCGGTGGAGAGGCTTTCAGGGGCACCAGCAGGCGGCACGGGCGGTACTGGGGGTGCAGAAGGTATGCTGGTATGGGGCTGAGGACGATCGTAAGTTTGAGGGCGATCGTGGGCTTGAGGTTGATATGCTCCACGCACCCGTTCCTCATAGTCGTTATCGATCCGCAGGCTTTCGTTGAATTCAGGTAAGTTCTCGGCTTGGTCTTTGGTGAAACCTAGGGCATAAATGTGCTTCCCTTCGCTGTCAATTTGCGATCGGCCGATCGGCAACAATACTTTCTTACCAAAGCCCCAAAATCCTAAATCCACAATGAAGTAGCGAAATCTCCCCTGTTCATCAATGAGCAAGTCATTTACTGTGCCAATCTTTTCATTGTTGACTTCAGAATAAACACTCAGCCCTTTGATGTCGTAACCACCAAATGTCTCCTTGTAGTTTGGATCAAAATCCTTGATTTTTAGGAGAGCCATAACAGTAAACCTCCAAATACACTAGTTGAGCAAAAATTACTCACACGCGCCTGTTTCTAATACAAGAAATTAGAAAAAATAACTTACTGATCACGGTAGCTTGTGTAGGACGTTGTGGCGTTCGGATCGCGATAACGAACCGGCTCATGGTTGCGGTGATTTTGGTTTCTACCAGCCAGACCAAATAAGCCTAATAGTCCTAATAAACCAAGCAGCCCCCAATCAAAATCGCCTTCCGTGATGGCAGTCACAGGATTATTTTCAGCCTCAGGAGCTTCCTGGGCGGAAATAGGAGATGTAAAGGGCAGCACTGTTAACCCAATGGACAACGCACTAACGCCGATAACTTTTGCCAACTTTGAACTTTTCATTTGTATTTTCTCCATTTGAATATCTGCTAGAAAACCTGCACATTTTAATTTTTCAATCAAATGCAGCTAACAATGCAGCTAACAATGCAGCTAACACTGTGAGCGAGTAATTTGCTCTTATTTATTAAAGTATTCAAATTCAACTCAATCCGAATCGACCTTGAGCAGTAACCTATTGATGCGTGCGCTCTGGCGGAAGAGATAGATAGGATTGCTTCAACAAATCCTTCAACAAACGCCTAATCTTTGACTATCCTAGTTTTGAAGGATGATTTATACGATCGATTCGACACATGGCAGGACATAGTAAGTGGGCGAATATCAAACGGCAAAAGGCGCGAGTAGATGCCGTAAAAGGAAAAACATTTGCCAAAATGTCAAGGGCAATTATTGTGGCGGCCCGCACCGGAGGGGCTGATCCCAACGCAAACTTTCAACTGCGAACGGCGATCGACAAAGCCAAGGCATCGGGAATTCCAAATGACAATATCGATCGGGCAATTGCCAAAGGATCAGGAACCTTCGGAGCCGACGACAACAGCCTGGAGGAAATTCGTTATGAGGGCTACGGCCCCGGTGGAGTGGCAATTTTAATTGAAGCTCTCACCGACAACCGCAACCGCACGGCTGCCGACCTCAGAGCCGCTTTTGGCAAAAATGGGGGCAACCTGGGGGAAACGGGCTGTGTCGGCTGGATGTTTGACCAAAAGGGGGTTGTGGCGGTGAAGGGGAAAACTAAACTTCAGGGGAAGCGGGAGATTTTTTAGCTAGATGAAGATGAAATGCTGGAGGCTTCGCTGGAAGGTGGGGCCGAAACCTACGAGCTAACCGAAGTGGATGAAGACACCCCCGGAGCCGAGGTATTCACTGACCCCGCTACCCTGGAAGCCCTGGCTCAAGCCCTCAAGAAGGCAGGCTATGCGATCGTCCAGTCGGAACTGCGCTGGATTCCCAACAACAGCCTTGAAGTGACTGATCCTGATCAAGCGCGATCGGTGTTGAAGTTAATGGATGCGCTAGAAGAGTTAGACGATGTGCAAAACGTGACGGCAAACTTTGAAATGGCGGATGAGTTGATGTCTATGAGCATGGTTTAAAGGAGGAGCACAATCCACCGATCGTCTACTCGCGCCATCATACCGCCTGGAAAGGGGTCAGTTTGGCTTCGGTTTGGCGCATAAATTAACGCCACGCATTTTTCAATCTGTTCAAAGGTTGGGGCGATCGGCAGGTGCCTTTGCAGAAATTGGCGGACAACGCGACGCTGTAGAGCTAGAGGAACTGACTGCAGAACCGATCGATCCAGTTGGGGAGAGGAGGAAGATTCAGCGCAGCACTGGTGTAGGAGGTCGATCGCGGTTGCTTCCAAGTATTCCACCTCTGCCCGGAGGAGTTCAGCCGTTTGGTTTAGGGTCTGCTCAACCTGTGGGTTGAAGTGAGTTTGCAAATAGGGGATTAACTCCTGGCGAATGCGGTTACGGGCATAGTGCCAATCCTGATTCGTAGAATCTTCCCAGATCTTCAGGTTTGCCGTTTGACAAAATTCTCCGGTTTCAGTCCGAGAAACTTCCAGCAAAGGGCGAACGAGCATCACCCCTGGAATCAGTTCCCGTTGCCAGGTGAGGGCTTGCAGTCCATCTGCCCCACTCCCCCGCAGTAAGTTATACAACAGCGTTTCCGCCCGATCGCTTGCTGTGTGCCCTGTTACGACGTAATGATATTCATGCTCACGGGCAATCTCAGCCATCACCTGATACCGCCATTGCCGGGCAGCAGCTTCACTGCTGGGTGCATCATCTGCCACTGCCCCAAAGTAAGGAATTTGCCAACTGGAGGCCAACTGCTCTACATATTCGGCATTTGCTGTGGAATCGTCTCGCCAGCGGTGATCGCAATGAACGATCGCCAATTTCCACTGCCACTTGGGTTGCAGATCCAACAATAGCCGCATCAGGCAAAGGGAATCTTGCCCACCAGAAACAGCAACGAGCGATCGGCTTTCCTTGGGTAAGAGTTGCCGTTGCCGGAGGGTGCGGTGCAGATGGGCGTGGAGCAGTGTCCAATGGGGAGCATTCATGGGGGCAGGCGGGCAGCTTTGCTACAAGACGGCGGATAAGATGCCCACCCCATAAGGCAATTGCCCAATTCAATTCTCAACCTCCATTATTTCCTGGGATGAAGGGCATCCGTTCTAAACTAACCCAATGTGCAACTTGGTTCCAATCTCTTGTGGAATGGGAATCTTGCCCGTCCAGACTCAGCAGGCAAGATGCCTGCGCTACGGAAAATCAGAAATTTCAGGCTTTAAGTTGCACATCGCGTTAGGTTAATAACTCTCGTCAATTTCAGGATAAATTGGAGGTTCACTACTCCACTGGTTCGGGTCTGGGCGATAGACATCTTCCCGCTTTCGTCTTCGTAAGGGGGGACGATCTTCGCGGAAGGCATCACCTGGATAAGCATTTCCTGCATAGGGGTTGTCCTGGGAATAGGAATCTTCTCTAGTCGATCGGCTTTCCCGCAGTAATTTTGGCGGTGGATCAGGGCAAAACTCTAAACGCACACGGATTCTGCCCCGCTGCCAGCCCTGGTTGCCAAATCGTAAAACCTCACATTGGGCACCCCGATCGGTAAACCAGCCTTCTTGATCTTCTGTCCAGTCTTGCTCTTGCTCGCTGACTAATTGCGCCAGTGCATCTAAAAACTCAATCACCTTAAAGGTGGGGTTTGCCATCAGCACCCGATCGCCGCGCACAAACACGACTTCATCATCATTGAGCATTCCAAAGTCATTATCCATTTTGACTATCCTGTTTGACTATCCCAAATTGATTGTGTACTGAGCCAGCTTTTGGTGATTGCGCTTCCTTGAATCAAAGAACTCGCTAGAAAAACCAGCCGTAGCTGTGCAGTCCTTTGCCCAAAAGGTTAACGCCCAGGTAGCAAATCCAAACGACCAAAAAGCCAGATGCCGCCAGGATAGCCGGACGACGGCCCTGCCATCCGCGAGTGATGCGGGCGTGGAGATATGCAGCAAAAACGAGCCACGTAATGAGGGCCCAGGTTTCTTTTGGATCCCAACTCCAGTAAGAACCCCAGGCTTCGTTTGCCCAAACTGCTCCTGCAATAATGCCGATCGTCAGTAGAGGAAAACCTAAGCCAATAATGCGGTAGCTGATGTTGTCCAAAGTATCGGCAAGGCTAAGGCGTTGAGGAGAGAGGGGAACGCTGGGTTTGGCTGTTGCGGTGTCGCTCACTGAGTTTAGAACGGCCGTTCCGCCTGCACCATTGCTGACTGACGCGGTTGGTGGAGCGATCGAAGGGGATGCCATTGCCCCAGAGTGAGTTGCAGAGTGGGTGGAAGCCTCTTCCGATTTGCGAAGGCGGTATTTTGCCGTGCGATAGGCTCCAGTCCCAACGGAACTGCCCTTGAGTTCGATTTCTTGCCCACGAGTAATGACCAGAAAAGCGATCGCCACCAACGCCCCCACCATCAACGCGGCATAGCTCAGTAACATGACACTGACATGCATCATCAGCCAGTTGGACTTGAGGGCCGGAACGAGGGGTTCTGAGACTTGCATTTGTGCGGGCAAGGATAGGGCAGCAAACGCCGTAATTGCCATTGCCACGGGTGCCGTCACTACCCCAACCAACGGACTGCGGCTCATATTCTCCGCCAGGAAATGCACTGCCGTAATTCCCCAGGCAATAAAGAATAAGGATTCATACAAGTTGCTGAGGGGAAAATAGCCTGCTTCAATCCACCGTGCCCCCAATAGGGCAGCAATGCAGAGGTTTGCAACTCCCATGCCCGTAGACCCAAGAATTTGCAAATAGGGAATTTTCGGGAAGGCAGCACTTGTCCAGTACAGCAGCATGGTAAGAAACAGAACGGCAAATGAGACATTATCTAGCCAGTTCTGAAGGGCAACCAAATCCATGCGAAATCTCTCCAATCATCAACCAACAGTCAGCGTTCACTCTTTATCGTATCGAGTCTTGTCGCGTTCTGGCTGATTTGAGACAGGACGATCGAATTTTCAGCTTGATTTCTCGGTTGAGTTCCCCGGTTTTTGGTAGCGATTTTGACTTGCTGTGCCGATCGTTTGGTGCTACGCTCGTTTGCTATAGCTGTTTTCTGAGTTGCACAAACTTGAAAAATGGCTGGACACCTAGAGACGAATTCTCTAGCGGAGGTCAAGCGTTGCCCACCAAGCTCACGCTCAACCTCCTGACCTCAGACTAAACAGACTAGTCCAAGGCTAGGGTGATTATATCGCCCGATGCTCTTAGCTCGTCATGTCTGAAGCTGAGAGCGAGTCTCTAGGGTTTCCTTAAACCCTGGAACAAAGGAGATTGATTCAATATGTCCCAAGAATTTATCGGTCTGCCTCCCAAAGGCGATCGACTCATTTCACCTGCCCGTCGTTCCGTCAAAATCCTGATGATCGGACAACCCGAAGATGTGGAAATCACGATCGCTCGTCTGTATCAATGTAACTTCTGCCGAGTGGAGGATTGGTCAAAACCCTTACCCTTCTCCCAAATTCAGCAAGCCACCACCAAAGAACCGGGTGAAATCATGCGAATCTATGTGCGATCGATGACCCTCTAAGTCAGGACATACAGCAGTGTAGCCTCTATCTCTCTTGTGGGGTGGGCAGCGTTTCGACTGAGCTCAAGCCGAAGTCTTGCCCGCCCATTCCTCCAACTTATCCATTAATCATTCAATAAACAATCCTCAAATCATCCTACCCATGTTCTCAAGGGCGATCGTTTTTTGGGTAATGGGTAATGGGTAATGGGTAATGGGTAATGGGTAATCGGGAATAGAGGGAGGAGGGGCGATCGTTGTGTTTGAGACGAATTGCATCTCGCACCTGCTCCAGCAATTTTTTAGGAGGTGGTTGCATCAAGACAAGTGGATATGTTGCGTATCTAATAGCACATTCGATCGTCTCCGTAAGGAATCTGAAATGATGCGGAAAGATTCTGGCTAATTAGATCAAATGGCGTATTATGCAGAAATAATCGGCACAAGTAATGATTTGGGATCTTAGACTGAATCATTCTGCCTATCCACTCATTTTGGGATCTTATGCGGAAAAATTCCGTCTCCTAAGAAACTGCTCCGAGACAATGACTCAACCTGAGGAGTTATGCAGGTTTGTAGCAGACTCAAAAATGACA
>PVWD01000485.1 GCA_003003615.1 filamentous cyanobacterium CCP2
GGCATACACCCGCGTTTTAGGGACATCGGCAATGACTGCGAGGCCGCCGTTCATGTCGCCATAGAGGGTGCAGTAGCCCACTGCCATTTCAGATTTATTGCCAGTGGAAAGGAGGAGATGGCCAAATTTGTTGGAGACGGCCATGAGTAAGTTGCCGCGAATTCGGGATTGGATGTTTTCTTCAGCAATGCCAAATTCAGTGTTGGCAAACAGGTCAGCAAAGGTGCGATCGTAGGCTTGCATCAATTCACCAATGGGCAAAGTTTCAGTTGGAATGCCCAAATTTTTGGCCAGATCCAGGGCATCTTTGACGGAATGATCTGAACTGTAGGGAGACGGCATCAAAATTCCCAGGACGTTTTCAGGCCCCAAAGCCGCCGCCGCAATGGCAGCAACCAGGGAGGAGTCAATGCCGCCACTTAAACCGAGAACAACTTTAGAAAAGCCGCATTTAAAGACATAATCCTGCACCCCCAGTACTAAAGCCTGCCAGATCTCGGCATCATCATTTTCAGGTTGTGGGGCGATCGTTTCTGGGTGAATTCGTAAATCTTGGCGATCGGGATCAAATTCCACCTGCACCAAATCGGTTGCAAATGCCTGCCCCCGGCACACCATCTTGCCCTGACGATCGAACCCGACACTGTTGCCATCAAAAATCAGATCATCATTGCCGCCCACTTGATTGGCATAAAGAATGGCTGTTCCGTAGGTTTGGGCAGCATGGCGCAGCATCGCTTCCCGCAGTTTTTGTTTGCCCACGCTGTAGGGAGAAGCCGACAAGTTAACAATTAGATCAACGCCTGACTCGACTAATTCTGCGATCGGATTAATGGCATAGGTACGCTTCCCCCAAAAGTTTTCATCGTTCCACAAGTCCTCACAAATGGTGACACCAATCCGCACTCCATCCAAAACCAGAGGGCGTTTGCAGGCTCCCGGTTCAAAATACCGATCTTCATCAAATACATCGTAGGTGGGCAACAACCGCTTATGAAAAATTTGCTGAACTGTACCACCTTCCAGGAGGGCACTGCTGTTAAACAACGGTTTGCCGCCTGCCTGAAATGCCGTTGGGTTGGGGGTGGCAATGCCAACGAGAACAGCAATATCAGAGGGAAGATCGATCGCCAATTTCCCCAAAACCTTGGCCATCTCATCCACAAAAGCCTGCTGCATCAGCAAATCACGAGGTGGATAGCCACACAGCGAAAGCTCCGGGGTGAGCAAGAGGCGGACACCCGCAGCCGCAGCTTGGTTAGCAGCATTAAGAATTTGCTGAGCATTACCAGTTAAGTCACCGATCGTAGGATTGAGTTGGGCGATCGCAAGTTTCATACTTAATCTTTACTACTTCTTAGGTAATGGGTCTAAATCCTGCGGAGTCATCTTCTAGAGAACGATCGGCTTTCAGATAAAGACCAGCGGCTTGTTTTTAAATGGCGCAAAGGCCTCGGCATCAAAGCGATATAAACTGGCAGGTCGTCCGGCTCCACGGGAAACTTTGGCTCCGGTATCGGTCAAAAAACCAAGCTTCAGCAGGCGCGATCGAAAGTTGGAATAATCAGAGAAGTTTTCTCCCAGGATTGTGGCGTAAAGCTGGTACAAATCGTTTAGCGTAAAATGTTCAGGCAAAACCTCGAAGGCCACCGGGCTGTACTCCAGTTTATTGCGGAGGCGACGATAGCCATATTCCAAAATTTGTTCATGGTCAAAGGCAAGTTTGGGCAAATCATTCATGGGATACCAAGCAATCCCCGTCACGCCATCGGCAATCAATTCGGCTTCAGCGTAGCGCACCAAAGCAAAATAGCTCACCGACAAATAGCGCGTTCCATAACTGGTGGCGGCTTCTCGTGGGTCGCGGTTTGGCCCCCCGAACGTATAAAGCTGCTCTAAGTAAAGATTTTCCACCCGAATTTTTTCTGAAAGCACTCGGTAAGCAGCATCTTCTAAGGATTCTCCTTGCCGTACCAGCGTTCCTGGCAAACTCCAATGGCCGATAAAGGGTTCTTCATGGCGCATCACCAACAGCACCATCAGCCGATTTTGGGCCGTATCCACTGAAAAAATCACGTTATCTACGCCCACCTTAAAGTCTGCTAGGATGCGTTTTGCGGATGAATCAACAGGTTTTTGGGTGCGTCCTGGCATTCGTACAGTTGCTCCCGATGAATGTAAGCCTCAATGGGAGGAGTCACAATCTCTGAATCGCATTCTTCACGATAGGCTGTGGAGGAAACCCCAGGCACAGTCAGGTCTGCGATCGAGACATCCGCCCCCATTTGTCGTAGCGATCGGACATCGGCTTCGGTGACAGAATAGCCCGATCGTGGAACGACCAATAGTTTAACCTGTCGCAGCAACTCCTCTACCCGATACCAGCGGGGAAGTTGGTGAACCAAATCAGCCCCAATCACCAGGGTAAACTCAGCATCCTGCCACTGTCGCCGTGCTTGCTCAACGGTAATGAGTGCTCTGGGATTGCTCAGTTCCAGATGGAGCTGAATATTGCGTCGGGGCGGATAGATATCATCAATCAACAGTTGCAGCATGGTTGCCCGATGTTGCAGGGGGGTTTGATGCGTTTTGAATGGATTATCTGAAGCCCAAACGGCCACGCGATCGTAATGATCTGCCAACCACTTTAGGATGGCTTGGTGTCCGGCGGTGGGCGGATCGGCACTGGTTCCAAAAAGGGCGATGTGGAGCATAGGCGAGGGGGATGGAGGGTGGGGAGGGGGGAGTGGGGAGTGGGGTTAAGTTTTGGTTTTGATTTGTTGGGTGAGGGCTTGCAGGGAAGGGGAAATTTGGGGGTGGTAGGGGG
>PVWD01000161.1 GCA_003003615.1 filamentous cyanobacterium CCP2
GCAGTGATTCGTTCAATCGTCGGTAGAGCCTCCATTCTTGAGGCATTATCTGTAGCCGGTCTTTAAGGAATTGGTATTACCTGCTCTTTCCCATAGTGAACGATCGCTAAGACCCTTGGGACAATAGCACTAGCTAGGCAGTATGGGTGAAAATCAATAAAACCTCACTGGAACCCTTCCGAGTAATGACTGCAATTCAACCAAAACCAACTTTACTCAGTGCAACTCTGCAATCTACCGTGATCGAGAACCGCCCTGCCCAGATTGCTTGGGTAATCTGTCGAGTGGCGGTAGGCTTACTGATGATTCATAACGGATTTAGCAAACTGGCGGATGTGCAGGGGTTTGCAGACGGAGTTGTAAGTTTTATTGGCTTGCCTTACCCAGTGTTCTTCACCTATTGTGCTGCTTACGCTGAAATTGTGAGTTCGATTCTGCTGGTAGTTGGATTATTCTCTCGGCTCAACGCCTCAATCCTGCTATTTACCATGCTGATCGCGATATTCTTTCATCTCAAGAAAGACGGTTTGCATATTCCCCCGTTGGAAACGGCTTCCCTGTATGCCCTGTGGTTTGGCTTCTTCTTGACCAATGGGGGTGGTTTATTCTCCCTTGATACGGCGATCGCAGGTTGGTTGAGGAAATCTACATCTCCGTAAGGTAGTCGATGGGAATTAGTATCGGCAGTTGATGGATCAAAGCTGTATTTCTGAATCAGGCAACCAAAGAACAACGTTCCTCAGGCAGGTTCTGCCGTCAAAAGCCACCGTTGCTCGTGCAACCGCTACCACGCTTGCTCGACGTGTTGTGGCTTAAAAGATTTTCGTTGCCCTAATTCCCACTCTTCAACCGCAGCGTTGGGAAGCCCTCCGCAGGAATCGCCCGTTCGACACTCACCGCTGCCTGCGGATCTGCCTGCATCACCCAGTGGGCGATCGCCAGCACCTCTAAACTATAAGGACTCTCATAGCCTTCGATTAGACGAGTCACTCGATTCAGGATAGCGATTCTCCCCTGGAGAGGCTCCGCCAACACCGGAAGTACCAACGTTACACGGTGAATACCTTGAAATTTGCCAAGTTTTTCAAACACGCTGAGGATGATGGGTTAGAGAGAAGCCATAAATCTTCCATGCTCTGGACTATCAATCCCTTGCCCAAGCACACGAAGTACCTCCCCCAAATTGCCAGACAGGAGGGCTTCGCTCGCCAGCCATAGCCCTGGGAATTGCCGACTGCGAAAAATGCCCTGCTCATCAGCCGTTAGAGATTGATACTCCCCATCTTGGAGGTAAAACCAATCAATCTGCTGGCTATAGGTGCGCCAAACCACGTACTCCTGGACTCCGTTACGCCTGTAAACCCGAAGTTTGTCATGCAGGGCGTAGGACGCACTACTCGCAGCCACTTCAACGATCAGTTCGGGAGAACCTTCGATGTAATCGTCTTCACTAATGGACGATCGCCCATTTTGTTCGAGTCGTAATACAGCATCCGGCTGGGGTTCGTTATCCCCATCTAAGCGCACCGTTGGATTGTCGTAGCACTTCACGCCGGGAGTAGCAGATTCATAGACTCCTAGCCAAGTAATAATGTGAGCGTGAGGGCTACCATGAGCCTGGGCGCGTAACGGGGATGCCACGTAAACAACTCCTTCGATCAGTTCCGCCTTCTTAATGTGAGGCATCGCGTGATAACGACGCTCAAATTCGGCACGGCTGAGGCGATCGCCGCTTTCAAGAGGCGGAATTTTGGCTAACCGTTCTGCGGTCATGGCAAGAGACCAGGCGAGTCAGGTGGTTGCTTTTCATTCTAACAGTGCCCATTTTAGCTACACTGCCCGTTGGTTTTTCCAGCGTTTCCGACCGCTTGCTTCAGGCGATCGTTACTTAGGGAAAAGATTATGCGAAAAAGATGATTACTATTCCCTAAGCAAATGCCAATCAGCCAGACTAAAACAGTTGTATATTCTGCAATTTATCGACTTAGGAAATACTTATGCTTCTATGGGGACAATTTATTCCCTAAATCGCAATCCAGAGTAACAAGGATGGCACCCCGAAGCCGATCGGAACGTTTCATTCAAGAACTCCAAGTATGGCAGGATGAGGACTGGCAGAACTTGCTGCCATGATTACAGGACTGTTGGAGTCCCGACAGCAGGAAGCCGTTGATGCGTCTCAAGAGCGGCGGGAGGATGGATCTCCATTGGGAAGACACGGTGGTCGAGGGCACATTGAGTTGAAAATGATTCCAGATACGAAGACCGGGAAAACCTATGGATCGTATCGTACTTACGTTACTGGGGTGTGACTAAGAAAGGAACAAAAGGGCTGAAGAGCGTGTATTTAGGGAAAGGAACTGGGGCAAATGATGTAGTTTGCAACCGTTCTGGTTGGTGGAGCAATCCGATTACAGGTATCTCACATTCACAGCTTCCCAGTTGACTTTTGGTTCATTGGTCATGTGAAAGAGAACTTCCACTTGTCGCCCTTCTGCATCCAAACCAATGACCAGTAGCCCTCGGCTTGTTTGTTCTTGAGCAAAAACGCCTTTTAAGTCTGAGAACTTCACACCTCTACTCCTGTCGAGAACCTGGACTTTTGGCAGCGGGTTCAGAGCCTTCATACTGATCGCGGTGACGTGCAGCTAATCGCATATATTCAGAGTCAGTCTTTGCCAATTGCCACTGTTCATAAAAAATCCTGGCAGATTGAGCTTTGGTTGGATCTTCTTCACGGGGTAGAACTGTTTTGGAGCCTGCTGCATACTTGCGTCCTGACTTGTGATTGGCATAGCGACGAGAGCGAGTGTAGCCCATCTGCAAAAACTTTCGTGCCATGTCCATCCCCACAAAATCGCCTTCGGCTTTGTATTGAAGAAACAGACTGTAGATTTTGTCAGCAGACTGACGGGCAATGTCTGGTGTTTTGAATTTCCAGTCGGGCAAAATCTCGCTCTTGTAAGGTTCAACTAGCAAAACACCCTGCTCGCCTCGACCGATCCGGTACAGTTCTGGATGCTGGCGAAAATCGATCGCTTTGAAATCGAGTGAGTAATCAAATTCCTTCATCTGCAAAAGCTGGCTAAACCCAAAACAACCCATTTTGATTCAGTCTTTTAATCTTGACCCAATCCATTAGCCTTGGAATCGCTCTGCTGACATACCATGCGTTGATTGGACAGGACTTTCGAGGATAAAGTCACGCAACTTCTATCAGAACAAAATTCGGATATTGGAAATTCACATTTCAGATACCGATGGTTATCGGGATACCCACACAACTAATGGCGATCGCACCTAGTGGATACCCTACATCACAACGTTTCCAACCCACGTGCCGATCGCATAGGGCAAGCGGCTGAAGCAACTAGAGCAGGCGCAGCAACAAGTGCAATCACCCTTATACGATGGGTTCACGGGTTTTACTGAGCGATCGCATCTCCGCACTCAGGGCAAAGTGTTCGGTATTGAGGAAAGTGTCGAGAGTTAAACGCCGATTTAGGCATGCAGTTGCGCCTTAAACGTCAACTGCTGAAGTTCCTTTTGATTCCAGTTGCCTAACCGGGCGGCAGCTTCGTAGGTGCTTTGCAAGAACTCTAACAACATCTGATCCGGTGATTCTGCCTCACGGACAGCATCATAGGGCAAAATAAATTCACCCAACTCTTTACTGTAAAAGGCCGCATCAGGACGAACCTCAGCCTGCTTAAACCCATCGGGTTCTGGGTACGCATAGGAAAAAAACGCTGGGTATGATAATCCAGCTCCGGGCCAAAATCCGGCACTACTGACTTCCTGGGAATAGGCTTCCTTTGCCACTGCATCTGGTAAATTTGGCACCCCTCCCGGATGCTCAGGGGCCGATCGCCCCGAAAAGCGAGTCACTGCTAAATCAAAACTTCCCCAGAAAAAATGAACGGGACTAACCTTGCCGGAAAAATGTGAACGAAATTCTCGAAAGACTCGATCGGACTGTAGCAGCACTCGCCAGAATCGATTGGCATAGTCCGCATCATAAGCAGCATGGGTTTCATCCTGCTCAAATCGAATTGGGTCAGGGACTTCATTTGGTTTGGTGTTAATGGTGATGTGGAGATCTAGTTCTCTCAGCGTTTCCATCACGGTTTGATAAAAATCAGCAACCGAGCGAGGGTAGAGGGCGATCGCCCGTCTTGCCCCTTCGCTGGTTTGAATCAGCAGCTCATGATCAATGAAATCAAAGTCGATTTGAAAGATGCGGCTGCCATAGGGAATCGTGGAAGTGGTCAGTCCCCGAACGGTTAAATAGAGGGGAATGTGCCAGGAATGATTAATCCACGGAGTTTGGGCAAATCGGATTTTGCCGATGATTTGAGTCCACATGTGCAAGGTGGTATAGGTCTCCTGCCATGCGTCCAGGGGTAAACTCGGCCAAATATCGGTTGAACTTGGGGCAGGCTGATTTGACATCATGATTTTCTCGCGAGTAGAAAAGGGGCGCGTGATCAATAGTTCTTCTTCTGTTCATCCACAAAACACCACAGCCATTCTTCTCCTAATTCGGCTGAACTGATTACCGCGTGTCCACTCTCTTCGTAATGACGACGAGCATGTTGATTTTTAGACGAGTCGCAGCACAACATTTTGCCGCAGGTCTGACAGATTCTTAAATGTACCCAGCGATCGCCAACTCGCAGGCATTCCTCACAGCGGAATACCGGGTAATTGGCTTTTGAAATCATAGTCTCTAGCGTCAGTTCGTTCAGGTGTTGACAAGACATGGAAGATTCCTGTGAATGTGCAAGATATGGACTTGATCAAGTGGGATACAGCCATTTGCCAAAGAGTTGAGTCAGGCGCGGCATAATTACATAGGTTAGCAGGGCAACCGTTAGACCTGTAACCAACAAGGTTCTGAGCAATACCGGCAGCCCAACCAGGAGCGGTACTAGCAAACGATTGAGAATAGATATCGTAAAAAACACTCCCAGCCATGTCACGATCGCCATTTTGTAGCGCGGAGGTGGAGCCTTCATCGGTTTGTTGGGCAGCGTAAACCAGGTTTCCAGACCCGTCAGGGTTTGAATGGTTTCAGGCTTTTCAATTAAGGGCTGCAACCGCTCCAGCCAGTCCTGCCGCACGCTGGATTCCAGCCAGGTTTTGAGGTTGTCGTAACGGTCAAATCTGACGATTGCCACATACTCAGGATGAGCGTGATCATAGGGTCGGATCACACTCACCCCTAAATGTCCCTTAAATTGATGGGCAGCCGTCGCAATTCCATGCAACCATTCCTCATACCCTTGCTCACGCCCAGGTCGAATGAAGTGAGAAATGATGGCAGTTACCTGGTGAGTTTCTGCATCTGTATCTACTACCAGTGGATCTAGCATTACCCATGACCTCAAAAACTCTAGCTGCAAGGAATGTGATGATGGTTAATGAGCGATCGCCCCTATTCTATGCACGAAATTATCCAGTGCTGCTGTAATGGCGATTACCTAGCCCTTCAATATCGTTACGCCAATCACGATGCAATTCACCCACAACGCTAAACCAATTGACCAATGGAGGAATTGCTGACCTGGACAGGTTTGTCGTCTGCTGGAAGGGTTGTTGCAAGGAGTTGAAGTTCCCATGCTAGGGCCACTGCACTGGCACCGCCATGCTCAAGAATAATCTCTGATACATCCGCAGCTGTTTCTGTGCGTGCCCAGTCACGTTGCCATTCAGAAAGTACAGCCATCCAGTTGATTGGAACTGCACCCGCCTGAACCATACGGCGAACCGCCATGTCATGAGCTTCCGCAGTAACACCGCCCGAAGCATCGGTAACGATGAATACGTCATAACCTTCACCCAGCGCCTGGATTGCTGGCATTGCGAGACAGATCTCAGTCCAAAGCGCAGCGAGTATCAGTTGCTTGCGGCCACTTTTCTTCACGACCTCTGTCACGTTTGGATCTTCCCAGGTATTTATGAAAGTGCGGTTGATCGGTTTTTGATCGGGAAAAACATCCTGTAGTCCCTTAATGATGTAACCCCCTCTCTCTTCAATGACTGTGGTCAGGATTGTGGGTACATTGAACACCTTTGCCGATTTGGCAAGACCAATCACATTGTTAATGATCATCGTAGGTTCATGGCTGTTCAAGTTGGTGAACTGATAGGGCTGGTGGTCAATTAGTACCAGGATGCTATCTTCTGGACGAAGCAGTCCTTCTAGACCGATTTTTTGATTTTTAGACATTGAACTCTCCTATTTGGGCGATTGGTGAATGAGGAATTGCGGAACGAAATCAAAAGCTAAACATCTCTGCTTGTGCTTTTAAGTGAAACGTCTGTTTACCCTCAAGGGTTGATGGCGTAAGCGATCGCGCCATGAACTGAGTTTGCAAGACGGCTCCCAATTTCACCACTTAAGATCCGTGAGTTAAGCACAAAGTTAAGGCGATCGCGTCGTGTGCCCAAAGGGTATTCGCTTCCTTATGAAATTGCTCCTAATGCTTTCAACGTTGCTGCTTGAGCGTGCGTCAATCCCGTTGCACCTTGAATAGCCATGCCTTCATACAGTCGATCGACCATCAATGTCTGAATGCAAAATCCGGTAGCGATATTCCATACCTTAAGGGTGCGATCGTCACTGCCACTGATTAAAAACTGACCATCTGGGCTAAAGCTGACTGACGTGACCCAACTGGTGTGTTCGTGCAAGACGTTTAAACAAGATCCAGTTTTCAGATTCCAGAGCCGAATCGTCTGATCACCACTGCCACTCGCCAACAGTTGATTATCAGGGCAGACAGCAACCGACCAGATCCCACCCGTATGCCCCCGCAAGACTCGCATACTTTCGCCAGTTTGGAGATTCCAGACTCGGATGGTTTGGTCAAAACTGCCGCTGATGAGCTGCTGATCGTGGGCTGCAAATGCCAGGGTGAAAACGCCTCCTGTGTGCCCCTGCAATATATGCCGACACACCCCAGTTTCGACATCCCACAGTCGAATCGTTTGGTCAGAACTGCCACTCGCCAGGTGTTGATTGTCTCCACTAAATGCAAGCGATCGCACATCGTTTTTGTGCCCCTCCAGCACTTGCAAGCATCGCTGCGTTTGGACATCCCATAGCCGCACCGATTCGTCTTTGCTACCGCTTGCCAGAACGTTCCCGGTTGCATCAAAAGCGACCGTCCACACAGGCACACCATGACCAGACCACTGATGCAGCAAACCCATTGACACATTCCACAACAGCAGTGAACCGTCCTGTCCATTGGTTGCGACCGTTTGACCATCTGGGCTAAAGCTTAAGGAAGAAGCCCAACTGGTTAACGGAGATGTTAAACCCGTTCGTCTCTGCAAAATTTTGTCGGGGCGTGAGGGAGAGAGTTTGGAGTCAAACCGCAACTGCCACAGATACACGGCTTCATCTAAACCCCGACTTGCCACAGTGGTTCCATTCGGACTGAGGCTGAGAGACCGGATACCGCTGGTGCAACCCCGCCAGGTTTTGAGGCTTTGTCCCTGCAAATTCCACAGCCGCACGGTTTGATCCTGGCTCGCACTGACCAGAAGTTGACCTTGAAGGGCGATCGCCAGCACATCATCCGTATGACCATCCAAGATATTAATGCATTGCTCTGATTGAACATCCCAAAGGCGCAGTGTTCCATCATCACTTCCCGTCGCCAGAATGCCACCATCTGAGCTAAACGCCATTCCCCAAACACAACTGGTATGACCAGACAACACCGTTGAACTCACCCTGGATGCATGACGACTCGTGACCGGCTGCCCATGCCAAAGTCGAATCGACCCATCAATACTACCAATGGCTAGTAGTTGACCATTGGGGCTGTAACGCACGCAGTGAACTCCCGCACTGTGCCCCTCTAACACCTTCGTGCAGGTTCCACTGATCACGTTCCAAATCCGTACCGATTTGTCTTTACTGCCGCTGGCTAAGGTTTGGTTATCGGGTGAGAAGTGAACCGAATAAACGTTTTGGGTATGCCCTTGCAGAACCTGGAGGCAGTCCCCCTTGAAATTCCACACTCTCACCGTTTGGTCATCACTGCCGCTGGCTAAGTGGTGCCCATCCGGGCTAAAAGCCACCGACCAAACGCAGCCTGTATGCTCTGCGGCTACCCATAAACATTGACTGCTCTGCACATCCCATAAGCGCACCGACATGTCACTCCCGCTACTGGCTAACTGGCGACCATCGGGACTGAAGGCAACACACCAGACCCAGCTCGTATGTCCGGCAAACGTTGCCAGGAGTTGAGTGGTGGCGATCTGCCAGAGATAGATCAGCCCGGTAGAATCCCCCACTGCCACTATCTGCCCGTCGGGACTCAGGTCGATCGACATGGCGCTATTCAAACACTCTGAAAAAATGGATTGGGTCAAATCTGCATTTCTAAAGTTAACCCCGGCTAAGTTGACCTGTCGCAAGTCGGCTTGCTGCACCACCAGTCCAGAAAAGTCAGAGCTACGCAAATCGACCTGAAGCTGTACGAGCAGATTGATCAGATTGCCAGCAGCATATCCGGCTCTGGAAATGGATGGATGTTGTTGGGTGAGGAGTAACCTGGCTCTTTCTTCCACCGCTGACACGTTCGGGTAGGAGGATAACAGCCACTCGATCACAGGCTGCATGATCAGCCGCAACTGAATCTCTCGAACATAATCTTTTGCGTGAACGCGAATCAAGGAATGACTTTGCCATACATCCAACTGTCGGGTTGTAAATTCTGTATAAATCCGTTGAATGAATCGTTCTGTGACATATTCCATGACCACAGGTTGGAGCGAGAAGGCTCTATCTTTTTTCTCAAGCAGCGATCGCCGGAACAGCGAATTGATGTGTTGAGGAATACTTTGCTGCTGTACTGATCCGATCACACTATTTTGAATGTCTGTGATGGTTAGCGGTTCACGGTGAATGGCAAACCAGAATAATGTTTTTTGTTCGGCTTCGGATAAACGATTGAACTGGCGATCGAGTAAATCGCGGATATCTTCAAAGACAAAAATTCTTTGCCTGAGGTACTCTAAAAACTCACAAATGCTGTTGTTGAATAAATCCTGAGTAGCGGCTGCAACCATCTTGAGCGCCAGGGGATTGCCGCCATAGTGATTTACTAGAGTCTGCCATTCGGCTTCTGACCCTGTAAAGATGCCTTTTTGTCCGAAGATAGCGCGTCCATCGTCAGGCGTTAGGCCACTGAGCGGCAACGTTTTAACCAGGCTTTGTTCTCCTTCCATCAACGCCATCTCGCGGGGTTTCTCGCGGCTAGTGAGCAATAGACAGCTTTGGTGAGGCGTTTCACCCAGCATTCTCAAAAATTGCCCGTAGGCTTCATAACCCGATCGCCACTGACCCACCTGTTCACTCTGCAAAATGGTTTCAGCGTTATCCAAAATCAACAGACATCGCTGCAATCGCAAATACTGCATCGCCTTCGACAGCTTTTCATCCAGTGTTGCTGGAATAACCGGATCATCTCCCTGAAGTGGCATCAGAAATTTCAGCAGGCTGGTCAGGAGGTCATCCAATGAGGGTGCGTTGGCAAGCGATCGCCACACGACCACCTCAAACTCAGACTGCATTTGCAATGCCGCTTTGACCGCGATCGTACTTTTGCCAATTCCCCCAATTCCCAGCAGTCCAACGACTCGGCAGCGATCGGTCACTATCCATTGCCACAGGTGCGCTAATTCAGCTTCACGCCCATAAAACACCGTGACATCAACCGCGTTATCCCAATCCTGACAAGGGTTGTCTCGCTGGCTGGACAATGCCGTCCCTGAGGCGATCGGAGAGACATAATCAGTGTTCGTTAATTCCAACCCAAAGGATTGAAAGAGAATCTCTAACGACTGGCGATCGACCCCCAGTTCGCGCTTCAAAATTCGGGCAAGAGTAGCCAGGGATAATCCCGTCCGTTCATTCAGATCTTCCTGAGTGAACCGCTTATTCCAGTTGTTCTCTGATTCTGCCTGCTGTTTTGCTGCTTGAAACCGTTGCCATCCCTGAGGCGATAGCACAACTCCCCTCGCTCGCCCAGAAGTAACTCTACCACTTCTGGATTTTTTGGTATTGGCATCCATTCTAAAATCAGCAAGAAGTAGAAAAAGGAGAAAGCCCCCTTAAAACTTGCTATTTTCCTCAAAAAGTAGCAGGCTTTAAGGATCTGGCTTGTAGTTTAAGGCAACTCTACTCAAAGATCTACCTTTAGACATAGAAAAGTTATCTCACAGCTTAACTCAGAGAACTTAGGTGTTCTGAATTGGATTCAGGTTGAACAATGAGAACAAGAATGAACACTCAACCTTCATTCCCTTAATGACTACAGGAGTTTTGCCATGAGCACGTTCACAACTCAAGACGGCACACAGATCTATTACAAAGACTGGGGTTCAGGACAGCCTGTTGTCTTCAGTCATGGCTGGCCTCTGAATTCTGATAGCTGGGAAGCCCAAATGCTGTTTCTGGCAGATCACGGATTTCGAGTAATCGCTCACGATCGTCGAGGACATGGGCGATCGAGCCAGCCCTGGAGCGGCAACGAGATGGATACCTATGCCGATGACTTGGCAGCACTCATTGAACATCTGGACTTACACGATGCGGCATTGTTTGGCTTCTCAACGGGTGGCGGTGAAGTCGCCCGCTACATTGGTCGGCATGGCACTACGCGGATTGCCAAGGCAGGCTTAATTTCTGCGGTGCCCCCACTGATGCTGAAGACAGAGAATAACCCTGATGGACTGCCGATTGAGGTCTTCGACGGGCTTCGTGCTGGCTCTATTAATGATCGATCGCAACTCTATCAAGATCTCGCTAGCGGCCCCTTCTTTGGTTTTAACCGTCCGGGTGCTAAAGTCTCCCAGGGCAGGATTGACTGGTTCTGGTTGCAGGGAATGCAAGCCGGACACAAAAACACCTTCGACTGCATCAAAGCCTTCTCTGAAACTGACTTCACTGAAGACCTCAAAAAGTTTGATGTCCCCACACTCATCATTCATGGGGATGACGACCAGATTGTGCCGATCGGTGCCGCTGCGATCGCCGCTGCAAGATTGGTGAAAAATTCCACCCTAAAAATTTATCCTGGCGCACCTCATGGACTAACCGACACCCACAAAGATCAACTCAACGCCGATCTGTTGTTATTCCTCAAAGACTGATGCTGGACATTCAAGTAACTACAAAGTTACAGGTAATGCAGTTACCCTGCCAACAACTGAACTCCTGGGTATTGATTTAGTCAATTACAAATCAGTATTTCATTGAGAATAGTTCAATGACGCATTCACTAGTACAAGGCAAGAATAATTCTGGGCATGAAGATACACTTCAGACTGATTCTCTTCGCGGCTTCTCAGTTAATCCTGCCCTGATTGCGATCGCACAAGAAGTCACTGACGAACAGAACGATCGCACAGGTGATTGAATTCAACAGTTCTAAACCGATCGGGTCAGGTTTCTCCAGCTTGGAGAACTTGATGGGTGGTTAACTCTAATGCGGGAAAGGTTGAGGAAACCAGGCGATCGTCTCCTCGAAAAACGGCTTCTTCATACAGCCCATCCACCAGGGTAAGCACCATGACTTGAGCACGCTCCGGGTCTACAATCCAATATTCTGCAATTCCCCGTGCGGCATACTCCGATCGCTTGTAGCGATAGTCTCGATCTTCGTTCTCTTTCCCTGGTGATACGACTTCTACCACTAATGCTGGGGGGGGCATATCCAGCGTGATGGTTCCTCGTTTGGTTTGCCTTAATGCCAGTAGTGCTGCTTCAGTTAACACCATCAAGTCCGGGACTCTAGCCGTTGCTTGGACACCACCTACCACAATTTCAGTACCTTTGCAGCGAATGAAGCGGCTCGAAATCACCTTTAAGAACGCTGCAAATAAGTAAGAGGCAATTTGGCTATTAAAATCCCATTCGGGAGGCATTTCTACCAGCTCTCCATTGACCAATTCGTGGTGCTTGTCTGTGCCATCGTTGTAGGCAAGATACTCTGCCAGGGTGA
Organism: filamentous cyanobacterium CCP2; assembly: GCA_003003615.1. Classification (GTDB taxonomy): domain Bacteria; phylum Cyanobacteriota; class Cyanobacteriia; order Elainellales; family Elainellaceae; genus Egbenema. The sequence goes on from PVWD01000161.1 coordinate 12,030, forward strand.
ATCGTTTGGTGGTGGTAGCCATTTTTCTGCAATGTCCTGCCGATCGACCTTTTGCCCCATTTTAGTCTGGAACAGCCTTTCTAATCTGGAACAGCCTTGTGATCTAGAACAGCCTTGTGATCTAGAACAGCCCTTCTAGGCACTGGCTTTCAGCAGGTCTGGAATCGGGTAGAGGTTGGCTGCATGGGACACCGATCGCCAAAAAGAGAGCATTTCTTCACCGACCTGTTGAGGATAAAAGTAGTGAAAGAAATGACGACCTCCTGGACAGATCCACAGACGAGAATTTGGATCGCTGAAGTGGGTTTGCCAGTCTCGCAGGTGATTAGGATTGAGAATGACATCATCAACGCTGCTGCAAACCAGTAATGGTACAGTAACGTGAATTCGGGGTAAATTCACTTGTCGAAATAAATGATGCAATGACAGGGATTGATTGATATCCTGTTCCAGGAGGTGAGTCAGTTCTTCGGCGATCGTTTCTGGTGTATCGCCAAACAAATCATCAATCATCTGCTGCAAAACCTGCTGACGCGGATAGGGAGACTGATGGCGATATTTGTAGTAATGCGTTTTCCAATCGATCGCTGCCTCAACTCCGACTGAAAACAAGGTCAACGATCGCACCTGTTCAGGATAGCGTTGAGCATAGAGTAAACCGAGTAGCCCACTGGTTCCATGACCAACAAGATGAATCGGGGAACCATAGCCCTGAACGTGCTCATGCAGCAAAGACAATGCCACCTCGAATGAATTTGGTTCATCAAGGGAGGGGCAATAGTTCCATTGAGCAATCTGCTGGTGTGGGTTCAGGTATTGCAGCAACGGGCGATCGAAACCCTTGAAACTTGGATTAACATTTAACCACAAAATATCCGATGACTTCGACATAAATTTCCTGCTGAGGGACGTTAATCCAAATGGGTTTACAAGTGTCTACCAGGGACATTCTCCAAACCATTGCCGCTCAAATGATTGACCCTAACGAATCCACCACGACGAATGACCACTGGCAATCCTAAACAAGTAATCAAGAATGGTAACTGGCTGGAGAGTAAGTTGTCAATACTCGTCAACTATCTAAAGAGGGATTCTACTTCCTGCAAGGTATCGCTCCTTACATCAGGGATATTTAACACAAATATTTAACGCGGATATTTAACGCGAATATTCAAACAAAATTTACGCCACCTTGGTAGCGGCAGCGATGTCCTTACGGGAAGTTAGGAATTTTGGATACTTAAGGCTTCGGATTCAATTAATTGGCGCGATCGTTCTGCTCGGTTGACTGGGCAGGCAAGATGCCCATCCCACAAGACAATAACCCTACTATTTTCTTAACTTCCATCAATGGGTTACTTGAGCGGTTTGAGCCAGTTTGAACTGACTTGAGCTTTTAGCCGAAAATTGATTTCCGAGTGCGAAGTGCGTAAGTCCTGATTTCAATGATGTGACTCATCTACTTGCTTCTGCGCCGTATCAGCTTGAGTCTGCTCACGATTTGCCCAATCCTGAACTCTGTCTGCTTCAGTTTGAGCAGAAACCGCAATTTCTGAAGCACCTTCCTGCTGTAAGATGCGATCTGCCGCTTCCTGCTTTTCATCAGCCAAAACTTGCACTTTATCGGCTCTCAACTGTGCTGCATTCGCTCTTAACTGAGCAGCGTTAGTGCGTAGCTCCCTCAAGGCTCCTCTGAGCTTTTCAGCATCCTGCTTGAGCGCATCAAAATTTAGGTCAGCAGCAGCAGCCCGATCCTTTAACAAGTCAATTTCCTTTCGGAGTAAACTCATCTCTCGCCGAAACTGGTCATTTTCTACAGTAATGGCACCAATTTCAGCCACGATCGTGTCAATCAGATCTTTGTCAACCATAAACTATGGGAGCGTTCATAGAAGTTTTGTACGGTATTTGCAGAATATTGCATTTCTATTCATGATAAAGCAAT
>PVWD01000486.1 GCA_003003615.1 filamentous cyanobacterium CCP2
ACCGAAAAGATGACTGTTGCTGAGCCTACCACCAATGATTTTCTAAATCAAGTCACATAAGTCACAATTGATACGATTGCCCCTACGCACTGAAGTATTTTGCTGTGGGATGGTAAGCCACGATCGCCGTTGTAGACTGTTCTGGATACAGTTGTTCACTTTCATCCATGTGTAGCCCAATCCGTTCCGCGTGGAGTAAATCCAGCAGAGTGTATTGGTCTTGAATATTAGGACAAGCCGGATAGCCAAAGCTATAGCGAGAACCCTGATAGCGTTGAGCCAATATATCCCGAATATTGCTTGGATCATTCGTGCCAAACCCCAGTTCTCGTCGAATCCGGGCGTGCGTCCACTCGGCGAGGGCTTCAGCCACCTGAACCGCTAAACCGTGATAGTAGAGATAGTCAGTGTATTGATCCGATTCAAAGAGTTGCTTAGCAAAGGTTGTGGCAACTTCACCCACTGTCACTGCCTGCATCGGGAAGACATCATAGGAAGTTTGAAAATCAGACTTGGGCTGGAAAAAGTCAGCAATGCAAAGGCGACGGAGCGACTTCTGGCGGGGAAACTGGAAGGTGGCGATCGGTTCTGTTGGGGTCTGACCTTCCCTAACCGCCCCAGGGTCATATAAATGCAGCGTATTTCCCCCGGATAAGCAAGGGTAATAGCCATACACCACCTGCGGATGCAGCAGATTTTCCTCTATGACTCGCTGCTTCCACTGCTCCAATACGGGATAGACTTTCTCTTGCAAGAAGGCATCATAGTCTTCCCGCGATTGCTCCTTGGGCTTACGGAATTGCCACTGTCCGGCAATGAGTGCCTGCAAATCCAAATACCACAACACTTCTTCCAACGGAATATCCTCTGGGTTTAGAATCTTCGTTCCCCAGAAAGGCGGTGTGGGGCGATCGACATCCACAGCCACCGCTTCGGAGCGTTCATCATTAGCTGGAGAATCAAGCGTAGCCACTACAGTTGTTCCAGCCGAACGATCGCCAGCATTCCCCCCCATCTCTATTTCTTTAATCCCATCTGAGCCAGCGATCACTTCAGCATCCGTTGCCACGGGTTGCTCATCCAAAAAGCCCTTGAGATCATCCCAGTTTTCCGCCGCCTTGGCAGGCATCAGCTTATCCATAAAGTGCAAATCAGAGAAGGCATCTTTGCCGTAGATCACCTTGCCTTTATAAGCGTTTTGGCAATCCTCATAAACAAACTTTGGCGTGAGGGCGGCTCCTCCCAAAATAACGGGAACCGTGATGCCGCGATCATTGAACACCTCCAGGTTTTCCTTCATGAAGGCAGTAGACTTGACGAGCAAACCGCTCATAGCAATGCAGTCTGCCTGATGTTCAAAATAGGCATCAATGATGTTATCAACGGGTTGTTTGATGCCAAGGTTGATGACGCGATAGCCGTTGTTAGTAAGGATGATATCCACCAGGTTTTTACCAATATCGTGAACATCTCCTTTCACCGTGGCAATTACCACAATTCCCTTTGCCTGACTGGAATCCTCTTTTTCCATGAAGGGTTCCAAATGGGCAACAGCCGCCTTCATCGTTTCAGCAGACTGCAACACAAAGGGAAGCTGCATTTGCCCTGAGCCAAATAGCTCACCCACCACCTTCATGCCGTCCAGCAAAAAGGTATTGATAATATCCAATGGGGCGTACTGCGTCAGGGCTTCAGTTAATGCCTCGTTCAACCCAATTCGTTCACCATCAATGATATGCCGCTTCAGACGCTCCTCAATCGGCAGATCTTTCAGAGAATCCCTCGAACCTCGCGCTTCTTTTGCAGAAACCCCTTCAAATAAGGTTGTTAGCTCAGTTAGCGGATCATAAACGCAAACATCCCCCTCAAACCGACGCTGATCGTAGATCAACTGGCGGCACACGTCCTGGTGTTGAGGTTCAATTTTGGCGATCGGCAGAATCTTGGCAGCACTCACGATCGCCGCATCTAAACCCACTGATGTCGCTTCATGCAAAAACATCGAGTTGAGGACAATCCGCGCCGCCGGACTCAACCCAAAGGAAATATTGGAAACCCCTAGCAGAATATGAACGCCAGGTAAGTTTTCCCGAATTAACCGAATTGCCTCGATCGTCTCTTTCCCATTCACTCGGTCTTCTTCAATTCCGGTAGAAATCGGTAATGCCAGGGGGTCATAAAAAATCTCATGGGCCGGAATTCCATATTCCAAAATATCTCGATAGGCTCGCTGAGCAATGGCAAATTTTTGTTCTGCCGATCGCGCCATCCCATCTTCGTCGATCGTTCCCACGACAATTCCTGCACCGTACTGTTTTGCCAGTTCTACTACTTTAAAGAAGCGTTCATCTCCATCCTCATAGTTGGTGGAGTTCAGGATACACTTCCCTCCTGCCACTTTCAATCCGGCTTCCATCTTTTGCCATTCCGTGGAGTCTAGCATCAAAGGTAAATTCACGTTCGTCACCAAACGCGACACCAATTCATGCATATCCTTCACGCCATCGCGCCCCACGTAATCCACGTTCACATCCAGAATATGTGCTCCTTCTTTCACCTGCGATCGAGCTAAAGACACTAGCCCATCCCAATCTTCTGCATTCAGCATTTCACGGCACTTCTTGGAACCGCTAGCATTGAGCCGTTCCCCAATAATCAGGAAGGAATTGTCTTGATCGTAGGGCTGAGCAGAATAGATGGATGCCGCAGCAGGCGTGTATTGGAGAAGAGGACGGGGAGTGGGGCTGTCTCTTATACACATCT
>PVWD01000162.1 GCA_003003615.1 filamentous cyanobacterium CCP2
GTTTGACTGGGGCGGTCGCCTCCTAAAAGGTAACGGAGGCGCGCAAAGGTTCCCTCAGGCTGGTTGGAAATCAGCCGCAGAGTGTAAAGGCATAAGGGAGCTTGACTGTGAGAGTGACAACTCGAGCAGGGTGGAAACACGGCCTTAGTGATCCGACGGCTATGAGTGGAAGTGCCGTCGCTCAACGGATAAAAGTTACTCTAGGGATAACAGGCTGATCTCCGCCAAGAGTTCACATCGACGCGGAGGTTTGGCACCTCGATGTCGGCTCATCGCAACCTGGGGCGGTAGTACGTCCCAAGGGTTGGGCTGTTCGCCCATTAAAGCGGTACGTGAGCTGGGTTCAGAACGTCGTGAGACAGTTCGGTCCATATCCGGTGCAGGCGTAGGAACATTGAGAGGAGTCTTCCTTAGTACGAGAGGACCGGGAAGAACGCACCGCTGGTGTACCTGTTATCGTGCCAACGGTAAACGCAGGGTAGCCAAGTGCGGAGCGGATAACCGCTGAAAGCATCTAAGTGGGAAGCCCACCTCAAGATGAGTGTTCCCATGGCACCAAGCCAGTAAGGTCACGGGCAGAACACCCGTTGATAGGCGTTAAGTGGAAGCGTGGCAACATGTGAAGCTGAGACGTACTAACAGACCGAGGGCTTGACCTCTAGTTGAAGTTGATGAACCATCTGTACTCTCTACCTGACTCGCTATGCAGCCTTCTTGGCTTTGAATTGTACTCTATCTAACTCCATCTCTCCTGGTGTCTATGGCGGTGTGGAACCACGCTTATCCATCTCGAACTGAGTTGTGAAACGCACCCGCGGCAAAGATAGTTGGACGGCAGCGTCCCGCAAAAATAGCTCGATGCCAGGGTATTTTTACATAAAGGCCTTCTCTTAATTGAGGAGGCTTTTATGTTATGGGTTTTGAATCTACGGCGAGATAATTATCCAACGAGGATGTCGCGAGACTACTATAAGGGCAACACTTGTGCGGATTTAGGCAAAGTATAAAGCATTGCACAACCGAGCATGATTACGAATGTTAGCGGGGCATCGATCTCAAAACTTCAATGTAGCGATCGATCGCATGATCTTTGAATCGGTCAGAGAGAATATTAAGGCTGAATCGCCTACCAATTCGGACTTCCTTATCTACATGGTGATAGCCTCCCTGCCACCATCGGGGCAACTCAGCAACAATATCCATCCCATGGACAAAGCGGTAGCTGTTGGGAATGCGACGGTTGAATGAGTCCCGAAATCCATTATTGCCCACTTTGGGGGAACCAAAGGTGTAAGCTTCAATCGTTTTTACCTTATCTGGAAAATTGTATTGAACATCGACAGCACAAAGGGTTGCCAGTGCCCCTCCCAAACTATGTCCTGTAGCAATCACCGTAGAGATGGGGCGGTTCTTAACATAGTCATGAATTTCATTCCGAACTGAGAAGTATGCCTTGACGAAACCCTGGTGCATCAAAGCGTTGGAGCTGCTTCCATTCTGATAAGGGTAAACCTTTTCCTTATCTTCCACATCAACGATTTCGCCTTGAATGATTTTTTGATCAAACTCTGCTCGTTCTTGTCGAGTGGCAAGATTCGTGTCCCAATCAAAGGAAGATTCACTACCCCGAAACACGATCGTAATTCCTGCACCATCTGGCAAAATCGCGCACTGAGTATCTGTCTCTTGCCGGTTAATGAGGACAGGTTTTTGGGTCAGCCCACTAAATTGGAGGTTGTCGGAAAATTTTTTATAAACATCCTTACAATAAACTGCACATCTTGCTGCCTTTGAATAATCAGCTACCATATCACCTTCTCCCACTTAAAAGTAATGTTGATAAATACAGGGATTTTGCAGACAACAGGAAGTTCCCACTAATTTTTCGGTGTTTGAGCGCAAGGTACCTGAATTGTATCGTTAGCTACTTCAAGGGTTGAGTAAATAATTGTGTTGAGCCAACCCTTCGCTCTTCAAAGTTGTGATGTTGCTTCTTTACGGTACGCTTCGACATAGCAAAACATCCCCGATCGCCACACGAACTCTGGCGGAGTTGCAGGGATGACTGCGGAGCGAAAGAAATGTGAAAAGAGAGTACTATTAACCCAATCACCTAAAGAGATTACCGTGTGGGATTGCTTGCGTTGAGGATATTGTCAATCAAGACATTTGAAACCAAACGGTAGATCAAATTGGCGATCGGGTCTCTGTTGAAGGTCTGGCTTTCTGCGGCGTAACAGCAGCAGTAACGATTAGTAACGATCGCGGGTGCGCCCAGTGACCACTTCACGTTCATAGTTTCGCAACTCAGATGGGCTGGGTGTTTTGAAGCCAAAGAATGCAGCGATGAATGCAGTTAGTGCATGGAGCCAAACGTTGCTTCCAAAGATTGGAATTAAGCCAAATGTTGTATTTAGAACTGGGAATAATCCCATGATGGCTAGCACTCCGTAAAATATGGCTAAACCCCGACTATAATTTCTTGCTCCAATGTAGCTGCGATAGGATATTAATCCCCAAATTCCAACAGCAAGATGCACAATATTATGGAGAATGTTGACCGGGAAAGTTCCTAACAAGTAACCATATCCCTCATTAAGAATGACCTCTGGCCCACCCGTTCCAGGTGTTGCCACCATACCAGGCACAAAACCTGCTAACCCAATTACAATGTACAAAATGCCGCTAATCAAGGCAAAGTAGCGCGCTCCCATAACAATACTCCATGCTAATTGAAGTTTTTAGAAGTCAATAGATTAGCTAATTCCCTCATCAATTCGCTCTGCTTTTTTCAACCAGAATCTGAGCCATATTTCTATTCTCAAATCGTATTTCTCAAATCATAAATTTGAGTGAGCAATTGAAGTGAATTGCAATCGTAACTTTCTTTATCAGCTTGTTCCAATTTGAAGAAAGAAACCATCCACCTCTAGTGATAACTTTGGGGTACCTGATGTTAAAAGCCAAGGTTAAGAAAACTGCTATTTTAAATTATCGATTGCTTCCTCTCATCACCCAAATTTCTTGATCTGAGAGGCATGGTCAGAATGGTTCAAAAGACTGATGTTCCGCCATCCAATTCCTAGCAACCATCTTCCAGATCATCCTGCCGATGCATCGACCTCTTGACTCTGACGTAGCGTGAGGCTCTTACCATAGATCCATTCACCAATGAGGATTGTCTCTAAGTAGAAAGGAGGAAGGATGGGTGCAATCACATTGAAAGTTGGAGAGCTTGCCAAACAAACCGGAGTCTCGGTGCGAACGTTGCATTATTACGATGAGATCAACTTACTTTCACCCTCTCATCGGACTGAAGCAGGCTATCGGCTGTATGACGAGAGTGACATCATCCGCTTGCAGCAAATTGTGTCACTGCGGCAAATCGGCTTTTCTCTGGAAGAAATTCGTGAGTGCCTGGAGCAACGCAGTTTTTCCGTAGAGCATATTATTCAACTCCATTCCACCCGCTTGCGTGAGCAAATTCAACTCTCTCAAAAATTGCTCTATCGCCTGGAGACGATCGCTCAAACAATGAGTTCGATGGAAACCGTATCTGTCGAAGCGTTAATTGAAACCATTGAGGTCATGATCATGCTGGAAAAATACTATACTCCCGAACAGTTAGAAACGCTCAAGCAACGCCAGGAAGTGTTAGGCGAGGAGCAAATTCAGCAAGCACAAGCAGATTGGCAAATGCTCATTGAGCAAGCACGAACTGAAATGGCGAAGGGAACTGATCCAACCAGTGCACCCGTCAAAGCTCTGGCTCGACGCTCACTGGAGTTAATTCAAGCGTTCACAGGGGGCGATCCTGAAATTGAGCAATCCTTAAACCAGATGTATCAGCAAGAGCCGCCTGATGTTGCCAGTCGAGGGGCGATCGATGCGGCTGTGATGGAGTACCTGGATAGAGCCAGAGCTGCTTTAGAGTAAGCAGGATGACGAAGAGTGGGCGATCGCACGTTGGATTGCCCTCATCTTCCAACAGTCGCTTTCTGAGTACTGAAGAGATTGAGTCCAAACGATCGCCTTAATTTGTGCGATATCATTCAGCGTTTTCAGAGTGCCAATCTTCTCGATTCAAACGGTAGACGAAACAATCATCCTCACCAAATTGCCGGCGATCAACACATTGAAAGCCAAGGCGTTCATAGAAGCGGTGAGCGCGAGTGTTACTGACTAATGGATCAACGAGAACAGCTATCACATCTGGATTAGCGAAACATCGGAGCAGGGCAAGCTGCATCATTTTCGTCCCATAGCCCTTCCCTAAGTCGGTGGCTTCACCAATCCAGATATCAATGGCGCGAAGATTCTCAGCAACATCTCCCCAATAGTGGCTCTCCTCACGGGCAGGATCAATGATCTGAATAAATCCGATCGGACGGCCCTCCATCTCAGCAATGAGATACTCTCGCCAATCAGGAGTGCGATCGAGTTCCACCTCCCAGTGCCAATCATCGTTTGGGTCTGAGGCAATCACATGCGGTTGCTCATCCCAGTGTTTCAGAAGTTCCAAATCAGCAGAGGTGGCAGGGCGCAAGTTCATCATCTTTTATCCATAGGTCGGCTATCCATAGGTTGGCTGCTGGGGCCAGCCTGGAGGTGAATCTTCAAAATCTTCTTGCCGCCCGTAGGGAGTCATATCAAGCAGGCTGTAAGTATCTGTGAGGGATTCAACACCACGGGCATAGGTCGAGTAGGTGTGAAAAACGTCATTGCCGATGCGGAAGAAGACGCTGAGACCGTGGCTCTCGCCCTGCATCACATTGGGCCCGTTTCGTTTCTCTAACTCGGTCTTGTCTCGATAATTATATTCAATGGGCGCGATGTTCTCGTCAAGGGTGACGTGGAAGTCATAGTTAAAATCGCTGCCGTAGGAGGAATACCAGGGAATCGTCCATTTCTTAAGAGCTTTGTAGGCTTCAAGTTTAGGCAGCGGGGCACGAGAAACAAGCACAAATGTTGTGTTGCGATCGCCCAGCATGGATAAGTCACCCAAGGCATTGACATAATCCGTACAGCCCATGCAGCCGTTCTCCCAAATCGGATCAAACATGAAATGGTAGATGATGAGTTGGATACGTCCAGCAAATAAATCTAACAGTTTGACAGAGCCATTCGAGCCTTCAAAGGTGTATTCTTTCTCAAGTTTGACCATTGGTAGTCTGCGTCGCTCGGCGTTGAGGCGATCGCGCTGCTGGGTGTACTCTTTTTCGTGTTCAAGGAGTGTTTTACGAGCGGTAAGCCACTCGTTTCGCCCAACGATTTCAGGATGCGCGATTTCGTTGTGTAGCATGTTCATTTTTCCTTTCCCCTGTAGCTTTTTCTAGAACTTTAGTCTCATACCATTAGTCTCATACCAGCCGAGTCAGAAAATGCCGCAAAGACCCGCTGAATGAGTTTTTCAAGTATTTAACCTTAAGGTTAAATATAAAAAAGACTACTCAATTTGTCAATACAAATGTTCTATTTAGTCACAATCCACAGACTGTCGTCTTTACGGCTCAAATGTCCCTATCAATCAGCCACTGAACCAGCTGGATCACAATACCGTTTGGAGCAGCCACTTGAAAAAACCGCTCCTTCAGGGTTCAGTCCACACGCACGGTATCAAGATTGAGACTAAAAGCAGGTTTACTTTAAATTTCCATTGATTGAGCGTGCTGAGTCAAAATTGCATGGACAAGTTGCATTTCTTTTAAGCGTTCTATTGGACAATTGAGTAGTGGCATCGCAGCCCAGCTTAGTTTTACTAAATAGGCAATGTGAGCGCGAATTCTTGCATCTGTCTTAGAAAAACTAAATTGATAAAATAAGCTTTGAGCGTAGTTTATCTGCCATTCATAAACTTCTACGATCGCAGTGGGGACTTGCTAATCTTCTATGGACTATATTTGTCCAACCTGCCCTAGGCGATCGTCATCTTCAGCAACAATTTTAAATACTTTGAATAAGTTAGTGCTTGGATCATGAGTAGCTGCTTCAACCTACTCAATAATATTTTGAGTTTTATAAACTTTCCACGCCCAAAGAATTGCTTCAATCCCATCATCTTGATTCTTAAAGTGCTAATAAAAACTACCTCATGTTACATTGAGTTGCTTCAAAAAAATTCAACTTTAACTGCCTCAATCCCGGTTTCAATCAGCATTTACAGTCCGATCACTAACCAACTTTAGCGGCTAATTCTCGGAATATTTTGTTTATGTATGCATACTATGTGGTTGACGTATTCGATTTATGTACTCTACCAGGAGGTGTATGGCAGCCTCACAAAAGCTGTCTTACCATACAAGAGTATATGGAGAAAGGGGGAAAGGAAGGCGTATCAGCACTGAACTAGCTTGTCCCTCAATTCTGCGAGAGAGTTGTGAAAGGTCTGCGAGAGAGTTGTGAAAGGCGACGCTAGATACAATGTAACGACGCAATATGATCTAGTTAATTGATAAAAATGATGTGAGGCAATCAAAACGTGAATTGCCCTTTTCATCATTGGTCTGAGCTTGGGAATTTGTAACGCTGCATAACGATCTGAGAGCTATAAAAGTCTAAAAAGATAGGTCACTTCATACGATCGCCAATGCTCTCTTAAGACTTGTCTATGTTCACCGATCGTATTGCTTTAGAGACGATGTTTTAGAAACAATCGTTTATCTTTTTTATTCATTCACCTTTATCACAGTTAGAAACACATCGCTGTGAGATTCTAAGTCAAATAAAACAACCCTATTAAGTTTCTGCATGGGCTAGTTTATTGGTTTTAACGCTCAATTTTGTTTAACTCCGCGAAAGCAGGAGAGTTTTTTGCATGAGTTCTTTAATAAAGGTTACGAACACAGCAACTGAGTTTTTTTGAACTGCCCATGTGAATAAAAGTGGGGAATGAATAAGCACAGAGGAAAATTATGATTGCGAATAAAGAACGACCCACACAGACGATCGTGGTCAACGATCATCAATTTTGCATTGAGAATCAGGCAGCAGAAGTTTACGGTGGAGCAGTTCATTATTGGAGGCTGGAGCGGGATAAGTGGGATGACATCCTCAACAAAGTCAAAGACATGGGATTTACCACTATCTCAATCTATATTCCTTGGGAGGTTCATGAGATTGAGCGAGGACGATTTGACTTTGGAGAGATTAATCCCAGCAATGATATTGACGCATTCCTGACGATGATTGAAGAAAAAGGAATGAATATTGTTGTGCGTCCGGGGCCTCAAATTAACTCTGAATTAACCTGGTTCGGCTATCCAGGGCGAATTCTCAATGATCCAGATCTGCAAGCGTTGAATGCCCAAGGCACAAAGGCGGTCTTGACTCAGGTTCCTCGTCCCATTCCGGCACTCAGCTATGCAGAGGACAAGTTCTTTGAAGAGACGACTCTCTGGTACGATGCCATTTGCCCCATTCTGGTGAAACACGTCTATCCTAACGGTCGCCTGGTGGCTGCCCAGGTAGATAACGAGATGGCGTTCTTCTTCCACGTCAACGCCTATGCCTGTGACTTCCATCCCGCTTCGATTCGCAATTATCAATCCTTCCTGCAAGACAAATATGGCTCGATCGAGCAACTCTCGGAAGTTTATGGGCAAAATTATCAATCGTTCGATGAAATTGATGCCCCACGACGGTTTGCAGCAACCCGCAAAGAAGAGATTCCCTGGTATGTTGACTGGATTGAATACCGGGAAATGTATCTGATCAACTGCATCGATCGCTTGGCAAAAATGATGCGAGCGCGCGGATTGCAAGATATTGCCCTGTTCCATAACTATCCCCATCCTCTGGGCCCAGGCGGTGCAGTCAGCGGCTTTACCACCCCGTTTCACCTGATGGGATTGGAAGAGGTGGTGGATTTTGTTGGGTTCGATATTTATTCCCGCAAAGAGTTATATGACCATGTAAAAACGGTTGTTTCTTACGTGGTGGGGACGAGTCGCTATCCATACATTCCAGAGTTCATCGCTGGAGTCTGGCCGTGGTATCTGAATCCAGGTGAACTGTATGACGAAGAGTTTGTCACGAAAGCAGCGTTAATGCACGGCATTAAGGGATTTAGCCGCTATATGCTGGTGGAACGCGATCGTTGGCTAGATTCTCCAATTCGGCGCGATGGACGGGTACGGGAAGATCATGCTGCCATGTTTGGTCAGGTTAACAAGATCATGACGCAGCACAAGTTTGTCGATTTGCGACGGCAGTCAGATGTCCTACTCATGGCAAACCGGGAATACGATCGCCTGGAAGCAGCCAGCGTCCTAATTTCCTTCCCTGGTGATTTCCTGGAAACCCCAACGGGCTTCTCTGAATACCCCACCTTCATGACCACCTCAGAGCAACCATTGGGCTTTGAAGAGCCGATTCAGTTAGCGAAAGTAAACTGGTTCACTCGCTGCTATAAGGGACTGACTGAAGCAGGATATGGATTTCTGCTGTCTGATACAGCCCTTGCCCCCAATCGCTGGCAGCAATTTAAGGCGATCGTTGTCGGTTCATTTGAGTATATGAACACGGCATTGCAGCAGAATTTGCTGGAATTTGCGCGATCGGGTGGCATTGTGATTCTGGGGCCACAGATTCCTCACCTGAATGAACACATGCAGTCGGACAATACGCTGGCATCTGCCCTGCAAAACGGCGAGGCGCAAGCCAATAGTGAAACTGTGTACATGGTTGGAGAAGGACGGATTGTGCATCTCAGGGATTTGTCTAATGCAAATCAGGCATTTACAACGGCTCTAGAAGGACTTGATCTGATCCGGTTCAGCCGCAATGACACTCGGCTCGATGTTGCCATTCACCGGGCTAGTAATGATTCTGGGCATGATTCTGGACAACTCATTGTGTTTGTCGCTAATCCCACAGGTGAACAGATTAACGCAGAAATTAATCTGGGTGTTGAGCTAAAATCCGTTCGAGAAATTTGGGAAGACCGCGATGTCCAAACGAATGGTCAAACTCTGAATGAGTCATTGTCTGCGTACACGATTCAGATTTATGAATGTGCATTGTAGTGAAGGGAGAAAAACATGTTACACGCATATCCGTGGATGGTTGATATTGATGTCAATCACTGGCGAAATCTCCAATCGTTGCTGCTGGAGTCGGCAAAGGGAAAACGCCGCATTATCCTGATTCATGAGAATAGTGAGATCCTCAAACTCGTTCACTCTGGACGGGAAGCAATTAATCGCACAGTTGCTCGGGTAGAGAATCCCCATGAAGTAGCGCAAAAGCTTTACCAAAATAACCAAGATAAAGCAGATTTTGTCGTAGTGTTTGAGCGCAATGCTGTCGATCGCTATACCGCTCAGTTCCAGGATACGTGGAAGGCAGAGGAAGATTTAGACGAGTTCGTGCATCGCCAGTACGCCCTGATGGATGAGTTTCCTGATGGCATTGTCACTTACCCCCGTCCGGCACGGGAAACTCTAGGACTCCAGTGGCGCGTCGGTGCGACTTATGATGAGATCAAAGCAGCAGTGAATCACTATGTCGAACCTGATTCCACTGTCGTCTTTGGCATTTTTGAGGGGGAAACCCTGTGGGCAACGCTGGTGCTGCACTTTGATGCCGATCGCCGGGTGAATGTGATTACAACCGTTGATCCATCTGAATTGAGGATGAATCAAGGGCGTGAAATGATTGCTAAAGAAGTTGTGGAATGGGTGAACCGTAAGTATCCAGCCTGTTCGATCGGACTCTTTACCGATCTGGATAGCGCGAGAAACTTTATCTCCAGCCAGGATAAAGGAGCAACGATTCGAGAGTTAGTTGAACAGGGTAAACTCATTGCTGATCCATTCCCTGGATCGTTAACTAAGTCATTCGCAACGGTTTAGTCATTTGCCTTGTGAATGGTTTAATCACTTAGCTAAATCGTTCACAATTAGGTTCACAACTTTTTAAAACCAATCGTTTCACTCAGCTTTTAAATCTGGTGAAAAATAATGAGAAAACGACAAACAAGACTATTCATGATGACGGCATCTGTCCTCATCGCAGTCAACTTGATGTTGATTAGCTGTCAAGCTCCAACTCAAAGGACGGAAACCCCAACAACGACAGAAACCGATCGCCCCACCGATACTCCAGCCGCTGATGTACCTGCCTCCGGTGAAGCTGCTGAAGCCCTTGCCGAGTTGCAAGACACTGTTTTAAGCCGGGGGCCCAACGGTGAAGAAGCAACCCCTGCAAGCGAAATTACTTTGACCGATGAAGAAATCGAACAAATTCGGGAGATGAATGCAACAGCAGCCATCCTATTGCACTATGGCGGAAACGATTGGGCAGTGGCACAGCTTGCTGGACTCCGGGAGCAATTTGACAGAATGGGCATTAATATTATTGCCACCACCGATGCCAACTTCAGACCAGAAACGCAGGTGGCAAACATTGAAACGGTTCTTGCCCAAAATCCAGATATTATCATTTCCCTACCCACCGATCCCTCTGCCACAGCCGATGGCTTTAGACGGGCCGCCGCTCAAGGAGTCCATCTCATTTTTATGGACAACGTACCTCAGGGATTCCAACCGGGCGAAGACTATGTCAGCGTGGTTTCAGCCGATAACTACGGCAATGGCGTGGTTTCAGCCCACCTTATGGCCCAAGAATTAGGTGGACAAGGGAATATTGGCGTGGTGTACCATGCAGCAGATTTCTTTGTGACACAGCAGCGTTACGATGCCTTTAGGACAACGATCGAAGAAAATTATCCCAACATGCAAATCGTTGAAGAACACGGGATTGGCGGCCCAGATTTCTCAGGAGAAGCCGATCGCGTTGCCTCTGCTATGCTCACCCGAAACCCCAACTTAAATGGGATTTGGGCGGTCTGGGATGTTCCCGCAGAAGGAGTCATGTCTGCGGTTCGTACAGCAGGACGGGATGATGTAATTGTGACGACAATCGATTTAGGCAGAACCGTCGCGATCGATTTGGCTCAGGGTGGAATCATCCGGGGCATCGGTGCCCAGCGTCCCTTTGATCAAGGTGTAACCGAGGCTATGCTGGCAGGCTATGCCTTATTAGGCAAAGAAGCCCCCCCCTACGTTGCCCTTAATGCGTTACCTGTTACTCAAGAAAACATTGAGGAAGCATGGACAACGGTGTATCACCAAGATCCGCCGAATGAGATCGCGCGGCAGTAGTAGGTGAGGAGTAAGGAGTGGGGAAGTCATTGTAGTCATTGTAGGGTGAGCATTGCCCAACGTACGCGAAAAGTTCGCACTAATGCTCCGCCAACAGCAAGCTACCGTCCTACAAGCCACATCCATGCTCCGCGAAGACTCCTCACCCCTCATTTCTCACCCCTCGTTTACCCTTCACCTCCCAACACTACTCCTTGGAGGAACCAATCATGATCGCAACCGATGTCCAACTTGCAGCCGTTGAAATGAAGGGCATCTTCAAAAGCTTTAATGGTAATCCGGTTTTGCAAGGTGTTGATTTTGAATTGCGCCCAGGGGAAGTTCATGCGCTGATGGGCGGCAACGGTGCGGGCAAATCCACGTTAATGAAAATCCTCCAGGGAGTTTATACAGCCGATCGTGGTGAAATTCGGATCAATGGTGAGCCAGTCGTGATTCGATCGCCGCAGGATGCTAAAGCTACTGGAATTGGCATGGTGTTTCAGGAATTCAGTTTAATTCCGACCCTGAGCGTGGCTCAAAACATTTTCCTGGCGCATGAGCCGCGTGGAGGGATGGGGTTACTGAACGATCGGGAAGCGGAACAGCGGGCGCGGGCTTTATTCAATGAAATGAATGTGGATATTGATCCGCGTGCCAGGGTGTCCCGCTTGAGTACAGGCTATTGGCAACTCACCGAGATCGCCAAAGCGTTATCACAGAATGTTCGTGTTTTGATTCTGGATGAGCCAACCGCAGCCCTAGCGGCATCCGAAACGCAAGCCCTGTTCCATCTGATTCGCACGCTCAAAGCGCAGGGCATCTCCATGATCTACATTTCCCACCGAATGGAGGAGATTTTTCAAATTGCCGATCGCGTCACTGTAATGCGAGATGGACATCGGGTAGTCACGGCTTCAACGGCGGAGCTAACCATGGCCGAATTGGTTGAACTGATTGTAGGACGCAAGATGGAACAGTCCTTTACCTGGGAGGAACGCCCGATCGATCGCAGTGGCACCCCCTTACTTGAAGTTCACCGCCTTAATGCAGGGCCGCGCGTTCAGAATGTTAGCTTTCAACTGTATGCCGGGGAAATTTTGGGGTTAGCCGGACTCATGGGCAGCGGACGAACGGAACTAGTCCGGGCATTGTTTGGCATCGATCGAATTCGGTCGGGGCAAATTGCTGTGCGTGGCAAATCCGTCACCATCCACAGTCCTGAAGATGCCCTGAAAGTTGGAATGTGTCTCGTTCCCGAAGATCGGCGCGCTCAGGGACTTGTCCTCAGCCATACCGTGAAGGACAATACGCTGTTGCCTTTGTTAAACCGGATTCAGCGAAACGGTATTATCAACGATCGAGAAGGCAATCAGTTAGTCGAGTCTTATGTGGAGAGCTTGCAGATCAAAACCGATTCTATTCATAAAGTGATTCGCTTGTTATCTGGTGGTAATCAGCAAAAGGTGGTCATTGCCAAATGGCTCGCTTCTCAGCCAGTTATTCTACTCATGGATGAACCCACGGCAGGGGTGGATATTGGCGCGAAAACGGAAATTCGGGATGTGATTCGCCGTTTAGCCGATGAAGGGAAAGGAGTAATCGTTGTCTCATCTGAGTTTACTGAACTGCTGGCATTAGCCGATCGCGTCTTAATCATCCGTAGCGGCATGGTGACACAGGAACTCGATCGCCACAACATTGAAAATGAAGAATCCCTGGAACAGGCAGTCCAACGCACTTCTGCCAAAGAAGTTCAGCTTTCCCCATCCCAACTGGAGCAAATTCGGGCAATGAATGCTACAGCGGCGATCGACTTACACTACAGCGGTGATGACTGGTCAGCTGCCCAGGTTGCAGGCTTGCAGGAGCAGTTTGCCAAAATGGGCATTGAAGTGATTGCTATCAATGATGCCAACTTCGATCCGCAAAAGCAGGTTGCTAACCTGGAATCAGTACTAGCCCAACAGCCCAACATCATTGTCTCAGTGCCAACTGACCCCGTTGCAACGATCGATGTCTACAAAAAGGCAGCTGCCCAGGGCATCAAACTGATTTTCATGGACAACGTACCTCAGGGGCTGATCCAGGGCAGTGATTATATCAGCGTCGTTTCCTCGGATAACTACGGGCATGGCATCACCTCCGCCCACCTGATGGCAGAACATCTAAAGGAACAAGGCGCGATCGCCCTCCTCTATCACGCTACCAATTACCAGGTCACACGCCAACGCTACGATGCTTTCAAGCGAGCGATTCAAGAAAATTATCCTCATATCCAAGTTGTGGAGGAACAGGGAATCCATGGCCCGAATTTTGCTATCGAGGCAGAGCAAGCAGCAGGCATCCTGCTGGAAAATCACCCAGAGCTAAAGGGTATCTGGGCTGTTTGGGATATTCCTGCGGAAGGAGTAATCACCGCCATCCAAAAGGCAGGGCGAACAGATGTCATTGTCACCACGATCGATTTGGGCAAACGGGTCGCAGTGGAACTCGCGTGCGGTGGCGTTGTCAAAGGGATAAGTGCCCAACGTCCCTATGATCATGGCGTGACAGAAGCAATCTTGGCGGGCTACGCGCTGCTGAATGAACCTGCACCAGCAGATGTGATTTTCGACGGCTTGCCAGTTACGCAGCAGAATGTGCTTGATGCCTGGAAGACCGTATATCGCCAAAATCCACCTGCGGAGGTGCAGGCAGCCATTACAAACTAATACAGTTAGGGATTCTACGATGCAATTTAACCAGATTCATCAAAGCGCAACATCCCGTTTAGTTGGATTCGACTGGCGGCGATATGTTGTATAC
>PVWD01000163.1 GCA_003003615.1 filamentous cyanobacterium CCP2
TGGTAGGAACGCTCATTCCGACACCGGACATCATGCCAATACCCGACATGGTAGGAACACCCATCATGCCAATACCCGACATCATGCCAATACCCGACATGCCCACGCCCGACATGCTGTACATTCCCACACCGGACATCATGCCAATACCCGACATCGTAGGAACACCCATTCCGACACCGGACATGCCCACACCAGACATACTGTACATACCCACACCCGACATGCCGACTCCCGACATGGTAGGAACACCCATCATGCCAATACCTGACATTCCGACACCAGACATGCTGTACATACCCACACCGGACATCGTAGGAACACCCATTCCGACACCGGACATTCCCACACCCGACATGCTGTACATTCCGACACCGGACATGCCCACACCGGACATCGTAGGAACGCTCATCATACCAATACCAGACATTCCGACACCGGACATTCCCACACCGGACATGCCTACGCCTGAAGGGAAAGCATAAGAACTGACTGCCTGTTGGGGAACCTGCTGCATGGAACCATAGAGAGAGCCTGCAAGCCGTTGAGCTTCGGCAGATTGAGCCATGCTAAAAATCCGATCGTAGATTGGGTTATCAAATGATGTGCGTTGATCAGGTGGAACAAGTTTGTGAACGTCTTTTTCTTGAAGATTATCATCCCAATCTACATTCAAAAACTTTTCTTCCAACCAGTCCGACGGATACACAGGTGGAATCCTTACAGGAACCGATCGCGCCAACATGAGCCACTGACCTTCATTGGTTAAGTAACCAATTTCAACAATGTAATCTCGATCGCTGACTGGAACAGGCAAATACCAGTCTCGTGCAAACTCTTCACAGTCATATTGCTGCAAGCTGTGCGGATTCTGATAATCCAGGTTTACCGAGGTCACATCATAAAATCGCAGTGCCAAACGAGTTCCGCCCTGCTGTCGGGCTGCTTCCCTGTGTTCAAGCGGAATATCCCAATAAGTGTATGCCCAATGAGGATCACGGGGCAGCAGCACAATTTGGCTTTCACCGTAGCCATCTGGCAATTCTGGTAAGCAAGCATCCACGTCAGCCAGCTCCTCC
Organism: filamentous cyanobacterium CCP2; assembly: GCA_003003615.1. Classification (GTDB taxonomy): domain Bacteria; phylum Cyanobacteriota; class Cyanobacteriia; order Elainellales; family Elainellaceae; genus Egbenema. The sequence goes on from PVWD01000163.1 coordinate 1,080, forward strand.
CCTTGTAGATTAGATTGCCCCACATTAAATTTTGCAGCTTCAACGACTTCTTGATCCCCATTTGGTGTAACCACTACGGGAGGTGTGTCTTGAATGATGGTGTCTCGGCTCACATCTGGGACATAAACCGGGCTAGAACGAGCTAACAGCAGCCAGTCTTTTGTGTCGGTTTGGTAGCCAATTTCCGCAATGTACTCTCGATCGGGTTGAGGAATGGTGACATGGCGATCGGTTGCCGTTTCGTCACAGGCATACTGCTGGATCAGGTGCGGAGCCTGCCGCTCCAGATCAATTCCCGTCACATCACAGATGCGAAGCGTGTATTGCCGTCCACCCTGTTCCTTCAGGGCCACCTTGTTTTCCTCTGGGGTTTCCCAATAGGCATAGGCCTGGGCTGGAGTGCGCGGCACTAAAACAATTTGGTTTGGCTTCGGTTCTTTGGGTGGAATGACGGCTGCGGCTGCAGTGGCTGCAATCCCGGCTGCGGTGGCCACAGAAGGGGGAGGAGGCTGGATCGCAGTTTGAGTTTGGATGGCAGTGGGAACGCTAGCCGCAGGAGCAGGAACTTTAATAGAGTTAGAACGAGCCAACAGCAACCAGTTATTCTCATTCGTTAAGTAGCCAATCTCTGCCAGATAATCGCGATCGGGCTGAGCAATGGGCACATGGCGATCCTGAGCCGCTTCATCACATTGGTACTCCTGGAAAGGAGCTTGAAGGCTGTCAGCAGCAAGCTGTTCAACGGCAAGCCCGGTTACATCATAAATTCGCAAAGCATACCGTTGACCACCCTGTTCCTTTAAAGCTGCCCGGTTCTCTTCTGGGGTTTCCCAATAGGCATAGGCCTGGTCTGAAGTGCGTGGCACTAAAACAATTCGGTTAGGTTGGGTTGCTTTGCCAGCAGCCATTCCAGCCGCGATCGCTCCTGCTCCTAGGAGGGCAGCCCCTCCAACGGCAGCAGCACTTGCAGCAGGACTACCATTTGCCTGAGCGGGGGGTGTCTCTGCAATGGAGGTGCGATCGGCAGAAACAACCGTTCCAGTTCGTTCGGCTAATGTTCCAGATGGTGGTTCGGCGGGAGGTGTTACCACCGGAGGAACAGCCGTTGCAGGAGGAACAGCCGTTGCAGGAGGAACAGCCGCTGGAGGTTGCTCAGTCCGACGGCCTTTTAGGAGCCACCCCAGTAAAGGAATGCCAATCAATAGGGGAATCAACCACCATAGCCAACCAACCCCAGCCCGATCGTCTTCTTGGGCGGTTTCAGGAGCAGGGTCAGCAACCGTTGGCGGAGCTTCAGGACTCGGATCAGGTTGTTGTGCAACTGCTGGGGGTAGGGCATCACCAGTTTCAACATCACCAGTTGCAGCATCACCAGCTTCAGCCGCAGCACCAGCCGCACCAGCAGCTTCTGGTTCAATTGCAGAGTCAGTTATGGGTTGGGCTGCAAGCAGTCCTGCTTCTTGGATAGCGGACAATCCGGGGGCAGCAGTGGCAAAGCCTAAAAACGAGGCAACGGCTGGGTTTGCTTCATCGCGATAAACATACACCATCGGCTGGGAATAGGGGTAGCGCGGATCATCGGGGAGCGTGTTGTGCATTGAAATGATCCGGACACCAGGGCGATCGAATACCTGATCTGCCGTGACGTAGCTGATGCCGTCTGCACCCAGGGCCTCGGTAATCGTTTCAACAGAATCATCACCTACTAGGTCTGCGGTTGCCCCGCTTTCAAAGGGGACTCCTTGGAAAACATCGTACTGGGCCAGCGTTTGACGGGTATCGCTGCTGTCTGGATGATCAACAAAGCGAATTGGCCCCGGTTCGCCACCTACCTCTGACCAGTCGGTAATTTCACCGCGAAAGATTTGGGCAAACTGTTCAAATGTAAGATTTTCGTTAAACGGATTTTCTTCGCCAACAATAATCGCAATTTTATGTCGCCCCACAAGGGACTCATTAAACCCCTGTGATCGTTCCTCCTCAGTCAAAGGACGACCGATCGCAGCTAAATCAATTTCGCCATCCAGTAAAGCTTGGAGCGCATCGGGAACAGTACTATAACTTAGAGCTACATCTGTACCGGAATAGTCCGCTTCAAATCGTTGCTTAAGAGCCTGGTTGACGGCTGCCATGCTATTTGAGCCATCAATGCGGACGGTGGTTCCAGTGGGAATGGAATCAGGAAAGGGAAACTCAGGAACACCAGACTGCGCCAAAATAGGGTCAGGTGAACGGAATGCTGCCGTTGGTTTTGGGGCGGCAACAAGGGTGAAAAGTAACGCGAGAGCAACTACCGAGGAACTTCTGCTTTGCGACATCATGTAAAGCCTTTGGTAAACCAACCCTAATTTAGGTTAATTTTTGCAAAAGACGTGCCAATTATATACTGCTCGTCAAGGGGTTGTTCGGGTGATCGGTGAAACACCTGGAACTCACCAGACCATTTACAATCCATACATACAGTCTAAGTCAGGCTTGTAGACCTTATTTGACCCCATGCAAACGCCACCTAGCCCTCCTAACCAGCCAGTGATTTTAGGCTTCGATCCAGGTCGCCAGAAGTGTGGCTTGGCTGTAATGGGCTTAGATCGCAAATTACTTTACCATCAAGTCATTCCAGCTCAAGATACAATTAACACCATTCAAACCTTAAGACAACAATTTCCTATCTCGCTAATGGTGATGGGAAATCAGACGAGTTCCAGTCAGTGGAAACAAAAGCTAACGGATGAATCGCCCGACCCTTTACGAATTGTTTTGGTGGACGAGCGGTATAGTACCCTGGAAGCCCGCGATCGCTATTGGCAAATGTTTCCCCCGACAGGCTTGGCCCAATTGATCCCCCAATCGCTCCGTCGCATTCGCCGCCCCATTGACGATATTGTGGCGATTTTGTTAATTGAACGGTATTTGGAACGGTTGACGGATTAGACAAAAATAGGCGCGTTTCACGCCTGTCAAGAAGTCCGGGATCAGCCCATTACACCTGCGATTTATTACACCTGCGATACGGATACCGCACTCACCTCGACATTGCGATCGAACAATACGCGAGGTCTGAGCAAAATGCGGAACAGCAGCCACAAAGACTGAAATTCATTGGGCGTGTAGCGGCTTTTCCACTGTCCAGGACGGCAGAATAGCATTTCTACAAGTTGACGGTGTTGCCCTAAGTGGGGTTGGGCAAAGGTAAGGCGAACCGTTGGAAACTCACCATCAAACCCTATCCGAGTGGCTTCACCATATAAAACCAGCCCGTTTTCCTGAAACTCTAGCCGTAACGGTAGGGTTTCCTCAGGAGCCAAAGGCGGGAAGCCAGCCTGAGTGAGGGCCACTTCCGCCCCAACCTCCGACAACATGGTAGTGGTTCCCCATAGGGTATGCTCGGCTCCATTGGAAGTGACCACAAGCCGGACAATTCGCCGCAAGTTAAACCACTCAAACGGACTAGGGCGCGGCACATCCAGCAGAATCAAGAGCGCGATCCCAATCATGATCAGGTTATAGCCACTCCAGATCCAACCCAAGCCAATCCCCTTTGCCTGTTCTGCCACATCCGGCGGCACTGTTTCCATCCAGGCTCCCTTAATCATGCAGTTGCCAAAGTTTACCCATAGGCTGATGGCCGTCAGCCCAAACAGGATCAACAGGGGCCAGGCTAGGTTCCAGTTAAACGAATATCGATCGCTCGCTGTTCCTTTGGGGGTGACTTTGAAGCCCTTGGAAAAAGGATTTAGCATCACCTGAACCACCGTCAGGGCCAGGGGAATAGCCAACACCAGGGAGTAAATGTCTGAAAGTAAGGCAGAGCGCGATCGGTAGTTGAGCCACGAAAAGACGGCTAGCTGCACCAAATAGTAAGGCAAAAAGTAATACAGCAACTCCTCGGCTCTGGCTCGGATGGGGATCACTCCCAGAAAGGAATAGGCTAAAGGCATCAGCAGGAAGCCCACCTTGGAAATGCTGGTAAACCAGTGCAGCAACCCCTCCAAATGGGCCAACCGTTGGAGCAGATTGAGTCCGGGAATGGTGAGTGGGTTTGCCTTAATGAAAAATGCCTGGAGCGTGCCCCGTGCCCACCGCAACCGTTGAAGCGCATGAGCTGCAATGTTTTCAGCCGCTAAACCTGCACTGAGTTTTTCATCCAGGTAAACCAAGCGATAGCCCTGGGCCGAAAGCCGAATGCCCGTGAAGTAGTCCTCACTGAGGGAATCCGTTACAAATCCGCCGGTTTCCTGAAGGGCACTGCGCCGCACCACAAAGGAGGTTCCTGAACAAATGACGCTTCCGGCTCCATCGCGAATGGGCTGAATCTGGCGATAGAAAACTTCTTCTTCGGGGGTTAAAACATCTTCTAAACCGAGATTACGGGCGATCGGGTCAGAGTTGTAAAAGGTTTGCGGCGTTTGCACCAGGGCAACCTGAGCATCCTGAAAAAAGCCGGTCGTGCGCGTCAGGAAGTTGCGTGTGGGGACAAAATCGGCATCAAAAACGGCAATGAGTTCGCCTGTGGTGTGGGCAATAGCATGGTTTAGATTTCCGGCTTTGGCAAAGGAATTGTCAGGACGAGTCACATATTGACAGCCCAACTCCGCAGCGAGGGCTTCTACCTCTGGGCGGCGGGTATCATCCAGCAAATATACCGTTTTGTTGAGATAATCCATTGCCTGACAGCCGATCACCGTGCGCCGCAGGATAAAAACTGGCTCATTGTAAGTGGGGATCATCACATCCACGCTGGGCAAAAACCGGCCTTCCACCACGTCCATTGCCAGCCAGTCCGCTTCTCGTCGCCGATCGCGCACCCGCAACATCAAAAACAGTTGAATAATGCTGCTGAGGATAAGGAGTAATTCCAGAAAAAATAGCCCCAGGCTAAAAACGCCATCCAGAGGGGTGCTGAGGTTTAGGGTGAGGTGCGATCGCCATGCCAAGTAACGAAACGTGAGTGCCAGCAAAATGCCAATCACTACAAACCGCGACCAAGCACGAGGCTGCGGTGAAACCTTCATCACTCCCAAGACAATGACAAACAGCATCACCGTTGGCACAAGCAAATAAGCTCCTGCCACTTGGGGCACTTCTAACCAGAGCGGCGGGGTTTCCTGCAACAGCCGAAGTTGGTTAAAAATTCGACTAATGGTTCCTTGCCCAGAGAACCAGGCAGCCACGATCGCTCCTGCTGCGACCACAACGCCGACCATAATTAACGTAGCGACTTGAGGGCGAGAAAGGGAATTTTGGGGGGAGCGTGGAACGCCTTGGGTATTAAGTGACGGTGAACTGGGGGTCATCACAGATCCTCTACACAGCGTGCTGATATTGCCGATATGTCGTTACTGACGCGATTACTGCTGTCACCATTAGACATGATACACAGGGCAAACAGAACAGTACTGACACTAACGATAACCAAGGATTGATTCATTGGTTGCAATTCGTCATTTGTGAAGCCGAATCAGCAAACAGGTTGGCCAAAAGCCTGGGAACGCAAAATTTATCTTCACCATTCTCATCCAGTGCGATGGGAATTCCATCAATCTTATCTTGAGAAATTTTTTGAAAAAGCTGAAGGCAGCCTAAAAAGCGTCTGAATAATTCATTTCATCCTCCTAGGGGCTTCTCAGGAAAAAATCATTTTTTCAATGGCGACATGCGATAGGGTCATGGGGGAATGGCTGCGGGTAGCTTCATTCCGGCAAAGCTGTGATACTAGAGCGTGGTGCCAAGATAAATACGATCGACTGGTGCGATCGGTTTTTAACTAGCTGTTCTGATCAACTGGCTATTTTTATCTAATGGCTGTTTTTATCTAATATTGGCTCACGAATGATGGTAGGCGATCGATGCCTAAAAGCCTGATATTTTGTAGAACCTGTTGAGGTTGAGTATGGTAGAACTCAAGGATTTTTTGGGGCTGATTCATCCTTTTTTGGCGGTCGCATTCATCTTTCCGCTCATTGGACTCGTAAGTTATTTTTCCCTGCAAACCCGTCAGCGTCGTCTGGCTGCAAAGGAGGGCAAAAGCAAAATTCCGGCTAACGTTGGAACAGAGCATTTGCGCTTAGGGCGATGGTTAGGAAATGGCGTTGTTTTGCTGGCCTTGATTGGGCTGGCTTACCCGATTTACACCAAAATCGTTTGGGCTGAAGATACGTTTCGCGCCTGGTTTATTACCCTGATTTTTGCTGCAACGATCGCCTCTTTGGTGTTTCTCAATAAAGCCAGAACCCCTCTGTGGCGGGGCGTTTTTGCCACTTTAACAGGAGCAGGTTTAGTCATTTTAGGCAGCCAACCCGAAATTTTTCGTCGGGGCTTTGAGTGGTACGTATCGCACTACTACTACGGCATCACCGCCGCCCTGTTAATGATTTTTTCCCTTGCCATTTTTCCTGATATTTACAAAGACCGCTCTAACCGTTGGCGCAATACCCATATTGTTTTGAACTGCGTTGCTCTGTTGTTATTTGTGGGGCAAGGGTTCACTGGGGCAAGAGATTTGTTGGAAATTCCGTTGAGTTGGCAACAGCCTTATATTGAGCAGCTTTACATCAACAATTGCCAAACTCAAGACTGCACCGTGCAACCCGCAGATGCTCAAAATGCAGAAGAATCTCCGAATTCATGAACATTTTGTATCATCAGCCACATCTCTTTGCCTGATTAAACGTAGTACCATTAGACACTCTTGTTTTGACGAAAGGTAGAGTGGTGCATGAGTGGTTCCACTGAAGTTAGAGAATTACCGCCGAATACGCCTCCCCCACCCCCAGACAGCCCGATCGCCCGTTTTTTCAAGTTTGCTGAACTGGGCACAAGTCTGCGGACAGAAATCGTTGCTGGGATCACGACGTTTGTCACAATGGCATACATCCTGGTGGTGAATCCCGCGATTTTGTCAAATGCGATTTTCCTGCAAGAATCTGGCGACCTGTTTGGCGAATTGGTCATTGCAACGGCCCTTTCTGCCGTCATTGCGACTGTTGTCATGGGGCTGTTTGCCAACTATCCCTTTGCCCTGGCTCCAGGAATGGGGTTAAATGCCTTCTTTGCCTTCTCGGTGGTTCTGGGCCTGGGCATTGACTGGCGGTTGGCATTAGGAGCAGTGCTGGTCGAAGGGATTATTTTTATCCTAATGACGTTTTTCAACATTCGAGGGCTGATTATTACAGCGATTCCAGAATGTTTGAAACGTGCTACCGCCGTTGGAATTGGGCTTTTTATTGCCTACATTGGGCTATCAGGAAATCCAGAGCCTCCGGGCTATGGGGCGGGGATCGTGGTTGCAGATGAAGCCACTCTGACATCGTTGGGTGATATAGGCAATCCGGTGACGCTGATGGCGATCGTCGGGCTGCTCATCACCTCTGCCTTTGTGGCCCGTCGGATTAAGGGGGCCCTGCTCTGGGGCATTTTGGCAACAGCAGTATTAGGCTGGATTTTAGGCATTTCACCCCCTCCCGAAGGGCTGCTGGGCTTACCCCAACTTCCCGTTGATCTGTTTGGACAGGCATTCATCGGGCTGGGTCAACTCAACGCCAACAACTTTGCCAACTTTATTGCGATCACGTTTGTCTTTTTGTTCGTTGATATGTTTGACACGGTAGGTACGCTCACTGGAATTGGTGTCCAAGCCGACATGATCAACGAGCAAGGTGAATTGCCAAAAGCAAATCAGGCATTCATGGCAGATGCGGTTGGCACAACGGCTGGAGCGATTCTGGGAACTTCGACTGTCACTAGCTATATTGAGTCTGCGGCTGGAGTTTCCGAAGGGGGGCGATCGGGCTTCACGGCGATTGTCACTGCGATTTGCTTTGCCCTTTCCATTTTCTTTATTCCGCTTATCTCTGCGATTCCTGCCTTTGCCACAGCCGCAACGCTGGTCATTGTAGGGGTTTTGATGGCGGGCAATGTGTTGGGCATCAACTGGAAAGATCCGGCTGAGTCCATTCCTTGCTTCCTCACCATTTTGCTGATGCCTCTGACTTTTTCGATCGCAGAAGGTTTGGCGGCTGGGTTCATCACCTATCCCCTGATCAAAACATTCCAAGGCAAACTGCATGAGGTGGGCGTGGGAATTTGGATTTTGGCAGCCATTTTCACCTTCCGATTTATTCTCTTAGGAATGGGCATTGCCTAGCCTAAAAGCTTGTTCGATTCAGAACTAAACTTCGATCGAGGCAGGAATACCACCTGCCTTTTTTGATGCTGAAAATTCAAAACCATGAAAGCTTTTTAATGAAAGTTCTTTAATTTCAATTTTTCAGTTTTAATGTAAGATTAACCGGACTTTAACGTGATCGATTCATGACATTGAAGCGTTCCCCGGTTCCCAACGGGGCTACCTTACTCGTCATTTTCATTGACACAATGATTGTGGCGTTTGCCGTTGGGCAAGCTTTACACCTATCAAGACCGATCGTGATGCATTTTCACGAAAACGGGATTATTACTCGTTTGTCATTTATTCAGCTTCTGACTGCATCGGTGATTGCCTGGGCAACATTTTGTATCAGAAGTGGAACATTTAGCTTTAAAAACTGGCGATCGCCTTCGACGTTTTGGCTGATTGTTGCGATCGGTTTTGCCTTTTTAGCGGTTGATGAAGGGTTTGAAATTCACGAAAAACTGTTGCAAAGAGCGATCTTCACAGCATTTGATCTGAAACGAAATTTCCTTACTGTTCGGATCAATGATTTCATCATGTTGCTGTATGGTTTGGTGGGAATCGGCATTCTTTGGCTCTACTCACCAGAAATTAGACGCGATCGAAAAACCAATCAGCATTTAATCATTGGGTTCGCGCTTCTATTTGTCATGATTATTGTCGATACCCTCGGCAACAAACGCGAAATTCCATTTCTAGCAACGCTCTTCCCCACATCCACCAACACCAACCTGCGTTGGACACTGAAAGTCATTGAGGAAACCATTACGCTGTATTCCGAAGCGTTTTTCATTGGTGCATTTTTTGCTGCCCATCAATCCGCACTGGCTGCTCAAACGCTCCTCAAGCGGCTCTCCACCACTCGCTCACCTAAAGCTCCCTTATCGGAGACTTCATCTCTCAGGGAAGCCAAGAAGATCGTTGGGTAATGTTCTACAGAATGAGCATTTTGCCTGTCCTTATCCCATCGCCCATTCTCCCTGCCCGATCGCCTCTTCATTGGGGCTGAACTCAACTCGCTGATAGGGAATTGGCTTGACACCGCGCGTCACCTGATTCAGCCACCAAACTTCTTCGGTGCGAACATCCCCAAAGCCTGCCGCTCCCATCCAAGCATCCACACTGCCCGCAGCATAGGCCTTGATATACGGCTCCTCAAAAATTTCTGTGAGCCAATCTGCCCACCGTAAGCCGGATTGGTTTCCATCCAAAATCAAAACCTCTCCCCCCACCTTCAGCAGCCGGAAACATTCCTGCAAAATGGTACAGGATACCTCTGGCGGCGTTTCATGAAAGAGGAGAGAAGCTGTAACCAGATCAAAACTGGCTTCTGGAAACCCGGTTTGCTCAGCATTGCCCTGGCAAAACTGAATATTTAACCCAGCTTCTTTAGCCTTGTCGTCCGCCACGATCAACATATAAGGCGAAAGATCAATGCCAATCACTTCAGCTTCTGGAAAAGCTTTTTTCAACAGCAGCGTTGTGGAACCCGTTCCGCAGCCTAAATCTAAAATCCGGCGAGGCTGACACCGAATCCGATCGACTAATTCTTGGCGTATCCATTCCTCATTGGGCGGTAAAACGTACTTTGTCACCGGATCGTAGGTTACAGCCGCATCAGCGCATAAATAGCCCTTTTCAATGCCATGAAAATGCTGAGAACGGTAGTATTCCGGATAAACAAAATTTGGTTGCCGAAACCGATCGCCCTCTTGCTCCCAATCCTTACTGTTGCGATATCGAAGCAGAGCTTCCCGATCCATTAGAAAGTTGCTGAAAATGGGAGCTAAAAACTGTTCAAAAATTGTGTCTTTCCGAACTGCCATCAGGATTCTCCCCACGACTACTGTATCTACCTCTGAACAAAGTGTAATGAATTCATCAAAAATTGGGGGGAGAATTTCTTGGCAATTCTAAACGGGTTTGCCTTGCCCAACTGCATTCACCAAACCATATTCACCAAACTATCGCAAACCAGAAACAAGTACCCTCAAGGGGAATTTCAACCCATCCATCCCTCAGTTAGCTTGAAGGCAATTGACTGGATTTCGCTCGACTCCACTTCATTGCCAGGGAAGGTAAAGCCACAATGCCCTACAAACTCATCAAAGGCGAATTTCACATTTTCTATCCTGATTTGCCTCGGTCAGGACCAGAACCTGACGGTGATACTCTGAAGTTCTTGCCTGCTAACCCAAGACTGGTGGAACAGCTACACCGGGAAAATCCAGGTACATCTAGCCCTGATTTTAATAATCGGGGAATGATCAACTTGCGTTTTGAAGGGATTGATGCCCTAGAAACCCACTTTCGGGGAACCCATCAAAATCTAACATGGGCGATCGCAGCCCGTGATGCAGTTCTGCAAAAGAGTGGCTTTACAAATGTCCAATTTTGGGAAAACTCGCCCAACAAAGTTCAGTCCGTTCAGCCCCACCCTCTGCCAGGTTATATTTTGGCAAACACACTCGATGGGCATGGCAGAATAATTGCCTTTGTTTATCCAGGAACCACGCCATTAGCAGATGGGTTGGACGTTTGGCTGGATGTGCCTACCTTGGAAATGAGTGTGAACGCCCAACTGCTGGCCGAGGGATTGGTTTACCCAGCGTTCTATTCCACACTTCCCATTGAGCTAAAGGATAAGCTAGCCGAATTGACGGTACAAGCAAGAACGCAGAGCCTCGGATTATGGCCATCTGCCACCGCGACTGATGCACTTCCAGCCAAAATTGACAACTTAGCCACCTTAGAAACGCTCGTCATCTGGCCAAAACTTTTCCGTCGGCTCGCTAGCTATTTTGCCGGTGGAAACACTCACCTATCAAACTTCGATACCTGGTTAAGAGCCGACCCCAAAGACAGAGACGATCGCATCCTGTTGCCCAATCAAGAACTGGGAAATATGCATGATTTGATTCGCGTTGAGGGCGATCGGCTTTGGATGCGCTATCCGCCTGAGGAAATTATCATTCTGCCAGACAATTTCTCTGGGGGTGGAAGCCCTGTCGTTCCAGTGCCGCAAATCCGAGAGGCAGGTGTCGTGAGGATTATGGCAGCCCTTGTGAACCCGATCGGAGTAGACAAAGACAAAGAAATTGTCACCTTGCTCAACACTTCTCCTCAGCCAATTTCCCTGGACGGTTGGAGTCTTAAAGACCGTGAAGCAAGAACAGGTGAGCCTTTGACTGGAACCCTTTCCCCTGGAGACGTGAAACAGGTGCGGCTTTCCACCAAAGTTCAGCTTGGCAATCAGGGAGACACACTTACCCTGAGCGATGAAACTGGACAAATCGTTGATCAAGTTTCCTACAAGGCAGAGCAAGGCAGACGGGAAGGCTGGACGCTGGTGTTTTAGTCTGTGGGGCGATCGAAACGAATTGACATCTGAAATTATTTGTATTACATTTGTAGCATTGAATTTGGAGGTTGAGGATATGGCTAAGTCGGTTCTTGTGTTTGCTATGGCAACGCCCCATCAAAACCAGTAGCAGAGGAACTGACGAACCCTGTTCGCTCACTTTTCACGGAAAGAAGTTTCTGTTCCTCTGTGAATCTCACCTTATGAGCCACACTGAGGAAATCAATGAACTTACAACAACTTGGTTGGAGCGATACTTTTGCTCGACACTTTGCACCCTATGCTAGGGCAGGCTATGCCGTTGGACGAGTCACGATCGCCCATCAAAATCGCTACCATCTCTGGACAGAAGCAGGAGAGCTGATCGCAACCCTGAGCGGCAAATTTCGGCATCAGGTGAAGGACGCTGAAGACTTGCCCATTGTGGGGGATTGGGTCGTCCTTCGTGGTCAGGAGAAAGAACAACGCGCTACGATTCAGCACGTCTTACCACGGTTCAGCATCTTCTCACGCAAAGTCGCAGGTGGCAAAACTGCTCCCCAGCCGATTGCCGCCAATATTGATACTGCATTTCTGGTTTCAGCCCTGGATCATGATTTTAGTTTGCGCCGAATTGAACGATATTTGCTCTTGGCGTGGGAGAGCGGCGTTAATCCGGTGATTTTGCTCAACAAATCTGACCTGTGTGAAGAGCCAGAATCTTATATTGCAGAGGTTAAGTCGATCGCTCTTGGCGTTCCAATTCTTTGCCTCAGCGCAACCCAGCAAACCGGACTGGAAGCCCTCACCCCCTATCTCCAACCTGGAAAAACGATCGCCCTTCTCGGGTCATCTGGAGTCGGCAAATCCACCCTAACCAATCAACTGTTGGGCACCGATCGTCAAGCTGTTCAATCCGTGCGGCAAGCCGACAGCAAGGGCAAACACACCACTACCCACCGTGAATTGCTCCCTTTACCCTCCGGCGGACTGCTAATCGACACGCCTGGAATGCGAGAGATCCAAATTTGGGCGGGGGAAGACAGCCTGCAAGGAACCTTTGCTGACATTGAATCCCTTGTTCAAGACTGCCGCTTCCGCAATTGCCAGCACGATCGCGAACCTGGTTGTGCAGTGCAGACTGCGATCGAACAGGGAATTCTTGACCCGTCTCGATTTCTCAGCTATCAAAAGCTCAATCGTGAACTGGCTTATCTCTCACGCAAGCAAGACGAACGATCGCAACTAGAGGAAAAAGCGAAATGGAAGAAAATTCACAAGGCGTTGCGGCAGAGGAGTAAGGGG
>PVWD01000022.1 GCA_003003615.1 filamentous cyanobacterium CCP2
CCCTTCAGGAGCGCGATCGGTGGCATAGATTTGGGCAATTTGCTTTGCCTGTTTCGTCACTTCCGACGGTTCATAATCGGTCATGGCAATTACGGTATCCGCCACGTCAAAATAATCCCCGCTGCCGCCCATCACCAGGATGGTAGACACACCGCAGTCATCATAAAGCTGGCGAATCTTGTCAATAAAAGGAGTGATGGGTTCTTTATCTTTGGCAATTAAAGCCTGCATTCGCCGATCGCGGATCATGAAGTTCGTCGCAGAGGTGTCTTCATCCACGAGTAAAACCGTTGCCCCCACTTCCAGAGCTTCCATAATGTTTGCCGCCTGGGAGGTGCTGCCACTGGCATTTTCACTGGAAAAGTGGGAAGTCGATCGTCCTTGCGGCAAATGGTTAATAAACGGGGAAATGTCCACCCCAACAATGCTGCGGCCGTCTTCCGCCCGAATTTTGACAGCTCCTGGATCGGTGACAATTTGCTCGCGACCATCTCCAGGAATATGGTTGTAGATTCCGAGGGAAATTGCCTTGAGTAAAGTCGATTTACCATGATAACCACCCCCCACAATTAACGTCACTCCTTTGGGAATGCCCATTCCTGTGATTTTGCCTTGGTTAGGGCGATCGAACTCCACCCGCAAAGAGTCAGGCGATTCAAAGGGAACAGGAGTATCCTCAGCAGGAGCAGCTTCCTGAGTGGGTTTCTGGAGTGCCTTAGCCGGAGTGGCTCTGGCAAAGGGTGAAGCAGCTTGCTTGGTGGGTTGCGGTGAATGAATTGATTTGGCAACCGGAGCGGTTAAGGGGCGATCGTCTACTCCACTGCGACGGGGCAAAATCGCGCCATCAGGGATAAATGCTACTAATCCGCGATCGGCGAGTTGGCTTCTGAGCCAATCGGCATCTTCAACGGTTTCAATGTGCTGCTGGATCGCGCCGGCATTGAGAGCGGCAAACTTCAGCGATCGATTTACAATTTCCAGCAAATCCTCACACAGCAATTCCGCCGCCTGCCGTCCTAAAATCGATCGTCCTCGTGCCGGAAGCCCCACCGAAAAGCGTGCCTCCACCATGCGATCGTCAATCAAAACTGCTGTTCTTTCTAAGACTTGCTGTTTGGGACGAGCGATCGCAATTAAGCCACTCTTCCCACTGCCCCGCTTGCCGGAGAGGTTATTCGCCATGCGATCGAACTGCCGATTCAAGTAATCTCGTAGGGCAATCTCCCGACTCGGCGTGGCATAAAGCTCCTTAGGAAAGCCTGCTTTGCCTTGAGGAATCTGCACCCGCAACCGACTGGGAGCCGCAAAGGGATCGCCCTGCACATGGTCAATAATCAGCAAAAAGTCAGGAAACTTATAGCTCCCCTGAATGTCTTTATATGCCTTGTAACTCCTCTGATCGAGATCAAGCAAAAGATCGTAAAGGCTGCGGGAAGTAGACATGGTACAAATTCAATGAATACCAACTCAATAAAAAGCTACATAAAATCTGGGAATCAATTTCCGATCGTAATCTTCAACACCTCTTTAGCTGATACCCAAATTACAGCAATTCCCCCAATCATCAGCGTCACAATGTCCCCACCTAGCAAATCTCGTAACTGCTCTAGGACAAACACTTTATAGATTAGTTGGCAACTCGATATTACACCTAAGATCGCCAATGCTAATGAGATAAATCTCTAATAGAGCTAAATTAATCAGTTTGTCAACCTGCTCTCAGCCGTCTTAGATAAGGTTATTGTATACGTTTACTTCTTCCAGTTGATTTGATGAGTCGTGCTCAATACAACTTTGTCCAGGTACAGTATCACTTTGATGGAGAACTGACCAAGGCTCAACAGTTGGTCGATACCACCAAGTCTCTAAACGTTCACTCTCAACGTAGTTCTTTAATGCAGGATCAGGCCAAATATGTAGTCGATTCCTGCAACCAAGCCTATCAGCAGCAATTTCAATTGCCTCCCATTGGCGTACAAAATTAGCAGCCCAATCATGATGATGCATCACAGAATTTGCAAATTCTAGTCCAGCAGCAACCATGCGCTTTCCGTTAGAACCTCTAGCATTAATTGGTTCCCAAAACAAAACCTCTGGCTCTAAAGTTAGCAGTATTTCTAAATGACGAGTCAACGTATCAACATCCATACTTGGATGAGTGGGGGCAATTGCTACATAGAGTCTGCATCCAGCTTTTCTACCTTGACGAAGTGCTTTGAGACGGTGAGATGGAAGTGGAGCATGAGGCTCAATTTGACGACTAAGATTATCCTCTAAATGAGGTAAGCTCATTCCCACAGTCACATTAGGGTGATTTAGTAAGCTTAGATCTTGGAGCCAAAGGGGACTGCGTGTTAGAATCCGAACTCGCTTTTTGTGCTTGAGTAAAGTTTGAACAGCAGTGCGAGTAATAGCAGCAGTTTGGTGGTTTTGATACGGATCAGTTCCAGAACATAACAATACAACCCCCTGTCCTGCTGGAGTTTCTTTCCAGCTCCGCTTACGCGAGAGTTGATTCTCTAGCTGCTCAGGAAGATTTTCCCGAACTATTAGGTAGTCCCCCCAATCCATTTGGGGATTTTTAATACCTTTATCTTTTAAGTGTGGCTGACGAGCTCTGATGACTGGAGTAGAAGGAACATAGCAGAAAGTACACCCATGAAGGCAACCTGAGGCAACATTGATGACATAATCACACAAACCTTTCTTACTAAGGTTGCTCTCCTGCAAAGGATTTAGGATTGTCTCAGTTCCGTAAATAGCGGGCATAATAGTACGTTTATCCTACTAGACCATAATAAACCCAAAGCAAAAGCATGTGCATTGACCTTCAGAATGCCAAGTTAATAAACATGAGCATATCTTAATCCCTATATATAGCGGTCATGAAGAACATTTGCACTGTATATTGCGCTTTGTTATAATTCATTTCAGATGTTACAAATATCACAGGCTCAAAGCGGTAAACCCGGAGGTAGATGAAGTATGGTGGAATGGAAGAAATACAGTCATAAGTCTGAAGTTAAGTGGACTGTGGATGGTTTGATGCTGGATATTGATCACCATACAAAAACAAAACATCTGCTTTTAGAGAGCTACTTACAAGATTGGGTAGAAACCCTTACAGGAAACTGCAAAATCGGAACAGGTCAAGTTACTCTAGTTGATGGATTTTGTGGCGGTGGAATCTACCGCGATGGTGACGATTATTGGGAAGGCTCCCCAATAAGAATGATTCGAGCGGTTGAAGCGGGTTGGCGGTCTGTGAAGGAGCGGAAGCCATATCAGGATCTGAACATTGCATATCTTTTTGTAGACGCGCAAAGGGAGCATACCGAATGCTTGAAATACCAAATTCGAGAAGCAGGATACGGTGAGCTTTTAGATAGTGGTCGGTGTCGAGTAGTGACAGGAGATTTTGAGGATCAGTTAGAAGATTGCTTGAGTTGGGTAAAACAACGGGGAGGTCATTCATTCTTTTTCCTAGATCCCTTCGGTCTAGCAGATCTACCTGGTATGTCCAGAGCGATATTATCCCTTGGCAGATCTGAGGTATTGCTTAACCATATGCAGCATGATGGATTTATGCGACCTATGGGCTGGCATCGGAGTAGGGGCAGTATAGAAACTTTCCTAGAAAAATACGGCTTCGCCAATCATTACGATTGGTGTAAAGAAATAGACAAGTTATCCACTTTGAAACAGCAAGCTCTTTTACATGATTCAGCTTTGCGTTTGTATCGTGAGTGCAGCGCACCTCGTTTCGCATGGACTTTCGCCTTCATGCGAAATCCGAACACAGTCTATTACTATCTCATTCACCTTTCCAACAAGCCTACAGCTGTGAGTGTTATGAGGCGAACGTTATGGAAGTATAACAATTTAGACTATCAGTTTCATTATGGAATATTCGGACTAGGCTATAGAACCCTCGATGATCTAAATCAAAACCTGCAACTACTAGATATTCACCAACGCAACTCTCAAGCATGTCAAGAGAAGCTGAGAGAGCAACTTGAGCGATTTATGTTTGCCCAGAAAGCTTTACAATTCCGTAAGTTGTTTGAAGGAACTGTTGAGCAACATCCTGCAACTCGTGAAGATTACATGGGCGTGATTCATCAAATGGTGCTAGATGGTGATTTAGAAATTATCCGAGAAGAGCGGTCACGCTGCACTTCCCGCATCTTCAATAAGGATATTATTCGTAAATCGGAAGCCAAACAGCTAGTCCTTCTCTCTGATAGAACATCAGAACGTATTCCTCGAAAGCGAAGAGCTTCTAGAACATCATCAGCTTCTAAACATGTAACTGCCTTAGAAACATCACTTACAAGTCAAAGTCTTCTGTTTCCTGAGTTTGAACTGTAATGAGAGTTTTAGAATCATGCTTCACATCATGCTTCACAATTTGCATTGACCACACCCAGCATCATACGGATTCTCTAAAGCTCCGCGCTCCGAAATGATGCACTGCTCGATGTCCAATGCGGACAATCCAGGGCTGGGCTTCGGGGCACCGCACAAATAGCTTTCCTGTCGCAGAAAGGATATCATCTGCAACCTCAAACGCTCCGGTTTCGATATCGATCGCCACAATTCTGCCATAATTCGCTGCTTCGACCTGTGAGCGCACCTGAAATTCATAAATCTCATCACCACGTCGAGCAATTTCTTCTTTGCTATACCGAGGTTGTCGAACAGGCATCAGTTTGTTCCCTTCCCCTCTACCTATTTATCTTGGCTGCGTAATTGCTTGTACTGATTCAAAAAAGCTGTAGGTCAGTCTGATCTATCTTTGATCTTCTTTTGTTATTCCTGCTATCAATTCGTTCCAGTATTTCACTAACAAGAGCTTCCCACTCTTGTTGATGCTCCTGTTGTTGTTTCTTCAAATGAGGATCAGTGGGATAATATTCAATCAATGGGCAGTTTTCTGCTTCTGCTTTGCGTACAATGTCTGAACTTTTAATACGACTATTAAATATTATTGATTCATCTCCTCTCCTACGAATATTTTTTGATAGCCATTCATCAAATTCTTTTTCCCAACTTTGAAATTCTTTGTCCCATTTATTATTTTCAATGGTCGCCCTGGTATCAACCTTAGAGTACAGAACTCCAAGTAGCTCAACTAGACAAGAAGCTTTGCACCGTCTCAGACGATCCACACATTCAACAATTTTGTCTAGTCCCCAGTACGAATAAGCATCCAAAAGAGTGGGAACAATGAAGTAGCGGCTGAGGGAAAGACCATTTAAGGTTATCAAGCCGAGACTTGGAGGACAATCAAAAATAATGTGAGTATAAGCCTTGTTTTCAGGATTCTTTAATTTATTTAAGGCATTGAAAAGTATATCTGTCGAGCTTAAATAGTATCGGCTATATTCAACGAGTTTGTCTTGAATCTCAATTAGCTTAAGGCTTGAGGGTAATAAATCTAAATTAAGTCCCTCGATAGGTGACACCCTAATTTCATTAATATCGATACTCTCTTCATCATCATTCCGTAAAATCTCATTTGAAAAGAGTTTGTATAGTGTCTTGTCCTCATTATCTATTACTTTGTAATGCTCTTTTTTTAACAACGTCAGTGAAGCATTACTTTGAGGATCTAAATCAATCAGTAGAACAGATGCTGGCTTTGTCTTCCAACCAGATCTAATCCTTCTTCTCGCTAACGTAGCGGCAACATTCACAGCAGATGTAGTCTTGCCTACACCACCTTTGAGATTAATGAAGCTGATTACTGTAGCGTTACCAATTTTCATAATTGCCTCACTGAAAGTAAAGCGATGGTTTAATCAACCGTACTATCAATTAATCAGTTGTTTCTCACAAAACAGTCGAATGTAGCACCCATCAATGCCCCTACGATCGCACCAGAAATCTGAGCAATTAATCCACCTAAGAATGCACCACCCGCAGCAAAAGCAATCATTCGATCGCCTTTAGTTGCGATTTTCTCAAATTGAACAGAGGTCTGTTGCGCTCTGTTTAAGTTTTCTTCCAGAAATTTCCTCTTCGTTCGACCCGACGCACTCACTTAACCGCCGTGGATGTATGTAAGTATACATCCTAACAAAAATCCCCCACCCGAAGGCAGGGGATTCATTTACTTATCTACACTCGATCGCCTATCAACCGTATCGACTCGCAGTAGAGGCAATCAGGAAGGCGGCATAAGTCAGAACATAGCCTACCGTAAAGTGAGCCAGACCAACTAACCGAGCTTGAACGATGGAGAGAGCAACGGGCTTGTCCTTCCAGCGAACCAGGTTTGCCAGAGGAGTGCGCTCATGGGCCCAAACGATCGTTTCAATTAGCTCTTGCCAGTAACCACGCCAGCTAATCAGGAACATGAATCCAGTTGCCCAAACCAGGTGTCCGAAGAGGAACATCCAAGCCCAGACCGCCAAGTTGTTCATGCCGTAAGGGTTGTACCCATTGATCAACTGAGCAGAGTTTAGCCAGAGGTAATCGCGCAGCCAGCCCATGATGGTGGGAGACGATTCGTTGAACTGAGCAACGTTACCGCTCCAAACCGCCAGGTGCTTCCAGTGCCAGTAGAACGTCACCCAACCGATCGTATTCAGCATCCAGAACATGGCCAGGTAGAACGAATCCCAAGCGGAGATGTCGCAAGTACCGCCACGACCGGGGCCGTCGCAGGGGAAGGTGTAGCCGAAGTCCTTCTTATCAGGCATCAGCTTAGAACCACGAGCATCCAACGCACCCTTGACCAAAATCAAAGTGGTGGTATGCAGACCCAAAGCGATCGCATGGTGTACCAGGAAGTCGCCAGGGCCAATGGTCAGGAACAGAGAGTTGCTGCCACTGTTGATGGCATCCAGCCACCCACCCAGCCACACGTTAGCGTGGTTCGGCCAAGCGGTGGTTGCAATACTGTCGGGGTTCGACAGCAGCGTATCAAAGCCGTACAGCACTTTACCGTGAGAAGCCTGGATGAACTGTGCAAACACAGGCTCAATCAAGATTTGCTTTTCAGGAGTGCCGAAAGCTTGCATTACGTCGTTGTGGACGTACAAACCTAAGGTGTGGAAGCCCAAGAAAAGGGAAACCCAGCTTAAGTGAGAAATAATCGCTTCCTTATGGTTCAGAACGCGATCGAGCACATTGCCCTTGTTCTGAGCCGGATCATAGTCACGGACGAGGAAAATCGCACCGTGAGCAAAGGCACCCACCATGATGAAGCCAGCAATGTACTGGTGGTGAGTATAGAGAGCTGCCTGCGTTGTGTAATCCCGTGCCATGAAGGCATAGGGAGGCAACGAGTACATATGCTGCGCCACCAGAGAGGTGATGACACCCAATGCCGCCAGGGCAAACGCCAACTGGAAGTGCAGCGAGTTATTCATCGTGTCATACAGCCCTTGGTGAGGCAGGTTGAACTGACCTTCACTCTTAGGACTGAGCAGACCCTTCTTGGAATCCAGCATTTCTTTGATGCTGTGACCGATTCCAAAGTTAGTGCGATACATGTGACCTGCAATGATGAAGATCACAGCGATCGCCAGGTGGTGGTGCGCCATATCCGTCAGCCAGAGAGACTCTGTTTGCGGATGGAAGCCACCTAAGAAGGTGAGAATTGCCGTTCCTGCACCTTGAGACGTGCCGAAGACATGGGCAGCCGTATCTGGGTTTTCCGCATACACACCCCAGTTACCCGTAAAGAAGGGTAGCAGTCCAGCGGGGTGAGGCGGTGTAGAGAGGAAGTTATCCCAACCCACATGCTGACCACGAGATTCGGGGATCGCAACGTGGATTAAGTGACCGGCCCAAGCCAAAGAGCTAACACCAAACAAACCAGCCAAGTGGTGATTCAGGCGAGACTCAGCATTCTTGAACCAGGACAGAGACGGACGGAACTTGGGCTGGAGGTGGAGCCAACCTGCAAAGAGGAAGACTGCCGCCAAGAACAGCAAGAAGATAGAGCCGGTGTACAAGTCACCGTTTGTCCGCATCCCTTGCGTATACCACCAGTGATACACGCCAGAGTAAGCAATGTTAACGGGGTTGGAAGCACCTGCACGAGTGAAGGCATCCACCGCCGCTTGACCGAAGTGAGGATCCCAAATCGCATGGGCGATGGGACGGACGTTCAGGGGATCTTTCACCCACTGTTCAAAGTTGCCTTGCCAGGCGACATGGAAGAGGTTGCCAGATGTCCAGAGGAAGATGATTGCCAGATGACCAAAGTGGGACGCGAAAATCTTTTGGTAAAGATTTTCTTCCGTCATGCCATCGTGGCTCTCGAAATCATGGGCAGTGGCAATCCCATACCAAATCCGACGGGTGGTCGGGTCTTGGGCCAAGTCTTGGCTAAATTTTGGGAATTTTGTTGCCATAAGTCCTAATTGATGAACTCAATTAGCGATCGCTTTTCAGCTATTCGCCTCTAGTGTACTGGACTTTTGGAAAGGGACTGGGGGCTAAAGTCAGCAAATATTCATTGAAGAATTCAATGCCACCGATAACTTAGCCCTTCGTCCACGGTTCAGGTATAGGAAGGCTACACCCAAACAACCCAGTCTAGAGAGAAATCTAACCGTCAGCGAACACTAGCCTACCGAGATGATCCGTGCCAGGAAGAATGCCCAAGTTGTAACAATTCCACCTAGCAGATAGTGAGCCACCCCAACCGCGCGACCCTGAATGATGCTCAGAGCACGAGGCTGAATTGAAGGGGCTACATTGAGCTTGTTGTGCGCCCAAACGATCGACTCAATTAGCTCTTGCCAATAGCCACGACCACTGAACAAGAACATGAGGCTGAATGCCCAAACAAAGTGAGCACCGAGGAACAGCAAGCCATAAGCAGACAGAGCCGAACCGTAGGAGCCGATGACTTGAGCAGCTTGCGCCCACAGGAAGTCGCGGAGCCAACCGTTAATGGTCAACGCACTCTGGGCAAAGTTGCCGCCTGTAATGTGCGACACCGTTCCATCTGGCGAAACCGTGCCCCATACATCCGACTGCATCTTCCAACTAAAGTGGAAAATCACAATCGACAGGGAGTTATACATCCAGAACAAACCGAGGAAAACATGATCCCAACCAGAAACCTGGCAGGTGCCACCCCGACCGGGGCCATCGCAGGGGAAGCGGAAGCCCAAGTTCATCTTGTCTGGAATCAAACGCGAGCTACGGGCATACAGCACACCCTTCAAGAGGATGAGAGCCGTTACGTGAATCGTGAAGGCGTGAATATGGTGAACCATGAAATCTGCCGTGCCCAGAGCGATCGGCATCATGGCAACCTTACCGCCCACTGCCACCACATCACCACCAAAGGCAAAGCTAGCGGGAGCCAAAGCATTTGGAGCCGTATTACCTGGAGCCATTAAGTGCAGGTTTTGCACCCATTGGGCAAACACAGGCTGAAGCTGGATTGCGGTGTCGGAGAACATGTCCTGAGGACGACCCAACGCTCGCATGGTGTCGTTGTGAATGTATAGACCAAAGCTGTGGAAGCCCAGGAAAATACAAACCCAGTTCAAGTGAGAAATGATGGCATCTCGGTGGCGAATCACGCGATCGAGCAAGTTATTCATGTTGGTTGCCGGATCGTAGTCCCGCACCATGAAGATCGCCGCGTGTGCCCCAGCCCCCACAATCAGGAAGCCACCAATCCACATGTGATGCGTAAAGATGGACAACTGAGTTGGGTAATCCGTTGCCAGGTAAGGATAGGGCGGCATGGAATACATGTGGTGCGCCACCAAGATGGTGATCGAACCCAACATGGCCAAGTTCACCGACAACTGAGCATGCCAGGAGGTAGTGAGGTTCTCAAAGAGTCCCTTATGGCCTTCGCCAGTAAATGGCCCTTTGTGCGCCTCTAGAATCTGCTTCATGCTGTGACCAATGCCCCAGTTGGTGCGGTACATATGACCCGCCACAATGAACAGCACCGCCAAAGCCAAGTGATGGTGAGCCGTATCAGACAGCCACAGACCGCCTGTAACGGGGTTCAAACCACCCTTAAAGGTGAGGAAGTCTGCATAAGCTCCCCAGTTGAGGGTGAAGAAAGGAATGACCCCGCTGGGGATACCCCAATCCACACTGGGATAAAGATCCTTCATTAAGCCAGGATTGAGGATGAACTCATGGGGTAAAGGAATATCCTTCACAGGAACCCCAGCATCCAAGAGCTTATTAATGGGCAGTGAAACGTGGATTTGGTGCCCTGCCCAAGACAAACAGCCCAGACCCAGCAAACCTGCCAGGTGGTGGTTCATCATGGACTCCACGTTTTGGAACCACTCCAGCTTTGGAGCACGCTTGTGGTAGTGGAACCAGCCTGCGAATAGCATCAAGCCAGCCATGACCAGACCGCCGATCGCGGTGCAGTAAAGCTGATACTCATTGGTGATACCAGACGCACGCCACAGTTGGAAGAAACCAGAGGTGATTTGAATCCCTCGGAATCCGCCGCCAACATCTGCATTCAAAATTTCTTGACCAACAATCGGCCAAACCACCTGAGCACTAGGCTTAATGTTCAAGGGGTCAGCCAGCCATGCTGAATAATTAGAGAACTTCGCGCCATGGAAGTACATGCCACTGAGCCAAATAAACACAACGGCAAGGTGACCAAAGTGGGCGCTGAAGATCTTACGAGATATATCTTCTAGGTCACTGGTATGGCTATCAAAATCGTGAGCGTCGGCATGAAGGTTCCAAATCCAAGTCGTTGTCTTAGGGCCCTTCGCAAGGGTGCGATCGAAGTGACCGGGTTTTGCCCACTTCTCAAAAGAAGTAGGAACTGGGTCTTTATCGACCACGACTTTAACCTTCTGCTCTCGCTCCCGTGGGGTAGTTGTCATTCGAGAACTCTCCTCTCTCTAGACAAGGAACGAATGCCCACCCAAACAGCAATTTCCTCGTAGAACTCACCAGAGGACTGGCGATCGGCATGATGGGGCGTACAAGACCAGATGGGAGCGTCTATGAAAATCTAGACTCCGCCTTGCTTTACCGAGGAAACCACCTGAAGCCACTATTTCGCGACATTGCCGAAACAGCCAATAGACTGAAACAGGCAAAATTGCTAAAACAGCGTTCATGGCTTGGGGAGGTACTGACGAGCATTATAAAACTGTATTTCAACGCTCATTAAGCAGGTTAACAATATTTCAAATTGGCAAATCCTTGATCCACCGGGATTCCAGACAAATCATCAGCAAAGAATTGGCCTTCTATTGAATATTATTCATAAATCGAAACATTTCAACGCTTTCCATAGAAAAGTGCCAAGGAGCGAGATCTCACAGGACTTTGCAGCAACTTAATATTTTTTAAGCTTTAACCACGCTCTTATTTTTCACCTATGAATTTCTTATCTATTTCATAGAGATCAACAAATTGTTTCTGAGCATTAAATAAACATTTATGCAAGCAAGTTTTAGTAATGTAAATGTTTTAGACAAGACACTTCAATAAATAGAAATGCATCGAAATTGGTGTAGCGCAAAATTGCATGGATGAAGTGGGTTTGGTAGGCAGCAGCGGGGATTAGGCGTAGTTTCATCAACCCTGAGGAGGAAGATTTTTGAGCAAGCTTTTTATAAGCTGAGGCAGCATTCCCGTGCAAAATTTTGGGAGCCTTGTGGGAAGTTGCCTTCGGAGCAAGTCTCACATTCACCTTGCAGAATAGAAACTAGGTGATTCCATTGCCCTGCTAATTTACCCCGGTTAAATAGCCATGAAAAACTCCGCGACGGATCGCCGCCAGGAGCCTCCATATTATGAACTTCCAGCCTCAGAGGTTGTTCAGTCCCTTGGCAGCCACCCAGAGAAAGGATTGACCACACCAGAGGTTAAAAGCCGGATCGATCGCTTTGGCTTCAACGAACTTAAAGCAAAGCCCGCTAAACCAGCTTGGTTAAGGTTCCTAGCGCAGTTTAACCAGGCACTCTTATATATCCTGCTGGTTGCCGGATTGATTAAGGCATTTTTAGGATCTTGGACAAATGCCATTGTGATTTGGGGCGTAACGGTCATTAACGCCATTATTGGGTTTGTTCAAGAATCAAAGGCGGAAGGGGCGATCGCCTCTTTAGCAGCAGCCGTTACCACTGAGGCAACCGTCGTTCGGGATGAAAAAACCCTGCGAATTCCGTCGCGGGAACTCGTTCCAGGAGATGTGGTGCAGTTGGCATCGGGAGATAAGGTTCCTGCGGATGTACGGCTGCTGACGGCTCGCAACCTGCAAATTGATGAATCGGCTCTGACGGGTGAATCCGTCCCGGTTGAGAAAACCTATACTCCGTTGAATGCTGGAACCCCTCTAGCTGAACGGGTCAACATGGCCTACGCTGGCAGTTTCGTGACCTTTGGGCAGGGAAGCGGGGTTGTGGTTGCCACTGCTGGAGCCACTGAAGTCGGGCAAATTTCGCAATCCATTGAGCAGCGCGCGAACCTCAGTACGCCCCTCACCCGGAAGTTTGCCAAGTTCAGCCACACATTACTTTATGTAATCCTATCCCTGGCAGCTTTAACCTTTGCCGTCGGCTTGGGGCGGGGGCAATCCTGGGCAGAAATGTTTGAGGCGGCCGTGGCGTTGGCAGTCAGTGCGATTCCAGAAGGGCTGCCCGCAGTGGTGACGGTGACGCTGGCCATTGGAGTCGATCGCATGGCCAAACGACACGCCATTATTCGCAAACTTCCCGCCGTCGAGGCCCTGGGTGGAGCAACGGTGATTTGTTCCGATAAAACGGGTACGCTTACCGAAAACCAGATGACGGTTCAAGTCATTTACGCGGGCGGAGAACATTACAGCATCAGCGGTACAGGCTACGACCCGGATGGCGAAATTGGTCATGTGGAAGAAAACACAGGGAGAGACTATCCCCGATCGAACCCTGTATTAAAAGAATGCCTGATGGCAGGGGTACTGTGTAATGACTCCCATCTGGAAGTGAAAGAGGGCCGCTGGACGGTGGTGGGCGATCCGACGGAAGGGGCATTGATTACGGTGGGGCAAAAAGCGGGATATGTGCGGGCTGAACTCGCTCAAAAAGTGCCTCGGATTGATAGCATCCCGTTTGAATCAGATTTTCAATACATGGCAACGCTGAACGAAGTGCAAGACCCAACCCTGGAACTGGGTGAACCCGGCAGCCACATTATTTTTGTGAAAGGCTCAGTCGAGGCGATCGTCAGCCGAGCATCCCATATGTTGATGGCAAATGGGCAAGCCGTACCGTTAGATACAGAAATCATTCACCAGCAAGCCGAAGCGATCGCCCAGCACGGGTTACGGGTTCTGGCCTTTGCCAAAAAGCCTATCTCCCCTGAGCAAACCACCCTGGATCATTCAGATATCGAGTCCGGGCTGATCTTCCTGGGACTGCAAGGCATGATTGACCCACCCAGAGAGGAGGCCATCCGAGCCGTCCGGGCCTGCCAAACAGCCGGAATCCAGGTGAAGATGATTACGGGTGATCACATCACCACTGCCAAAGCCATTGCCGAACGCATTGGGCTGCAAAGAGATCGAGAGGTTCTTGCCTTTACCGGGCAGCAGCTTGAGCAAATTGATGACCAAACCCTGAAGCAAATTGCCGAGGATGGCTCTGTTTTTGCCAGGGTCGCTCCGGCTCAAAAGCTCCGTTTAGTGGAAGCGTTGCAATCTAAGGGCGAAATTGTGGCGATGACGGGCGATGGCGTGAATGATGCCCCTGCCCTCAAGCAGGCAGACATTGGCATTGCAATGGGGGGAGCCGGAACCGACGTGGCCAAAGAAGCCTCAGATATGTTGCTGACGGATGATAATTTTGCCTCGATCGAAGCTGCCGTTGAGGAAGGGCGCACCGTTTACCAGAACTTGCAAAAAGCGATCGCCTTCCTGCTCCCGGTGAATGGTGGCGAGTCAATGACGATTTTGATTAGCGCGATCCTGGGTCGAGTTTTGCCGATTCTTTCCCTGCAAGTGCTGTGGCTTAATATGGTGAACTCGGTGGCAATGACGGTGCCGCTTTCCTTCGAGCCAAAGAGCCGGGGTGTGATGCAGCGTCCTCCCCTTGACCCGCGCCAGCCCTTACTGTCCAAAAACCTCTTAAAGCGCATCCTGGCCGTTTCTGTATTTAACTGGATTTTGATTTTTGGCATCTTTGAATGGGCCCGCGAAACCACTGGAGGAGATCTAGCCATTGCCCGGACGATGGCCATTCAAGCCCTTGTTGCCGGACGGGTCATTTACCTCCTGAGCATTAGCCATCTGGGAGCAGCGATCGTTGATCGGTTACGAGGTCGAGACGTTTCCATTAGCGGTGCTACGGCCGTTGGGCTGGGAATTTTAGTCACGATCGTCTTGCAAATTTTGTTTAGCCAGTGGGATTTAATGAATGCCCTCTTCCGCACGGCACCGCTCAACCTCAATCAATGGCTAATTTGCCTTGCCGCCGGACTGCCCATGCTGCCGCTCACCATCTTTGTAAATCGAATCGATCCACCAAATTAGGTCGTAGGGGCATTGCAGCCATGCTCCTACAATTCATGCCATCCTTCAGCAACCCTCAACAAACTCCACCCAACAAACTATCGTGGCTTCAACGAGAATGTTAGTGAAGCGTTCACATTCCCTATGTCTCTTTGGCCATACATCACTCCTGGTATTCCCGATCGCCTGTTTGAACGAATCCCTGGCATCCCTTTGAGTAAGCGCGAAGTGCGGGGGTTGCTGCTTTCCATGCTGCGACTTAAAACGAACTCGGTGCTGTGGGATATTGGAGCCGGAACTGGAACCATTCCCGTTGAGGCAGGCTTACTGTGTCCTAAAGGGCAGGTGATTGCGATCGAGCGGGATGAGGAAGTGGCAAGCTTGATTCGGCGAAACTGCGATCGGTTTGGGGTGAAGAATGTAGAAGTTGTTGAAGGGAGTGCCCCAGATTGTTTGGATGAGCTAGTTAAAGCCCCAGACTGCGTTTGTGTGGAAGGGGGGCAGCCCATTAAAGAAATTTTGCAAGCGGTTTGGCAACGCCTTCAGCCTCAAGGCCGCATCGTGGCAACAGCAACCAACTTTGAAAGCCTATATGCCATTTCAGAAGGCTTAGCAGAACTACAGGTGCGGAACATTGAAGTGGTGCAGTCTGCCGTTAATCGGTTGGAGACACGGGGCAGCCGTCAAGTGTTTGCAGCCGTTGACCCCATTTTTGTGCTGAGTGGAGAAAAGCTGGATTAATTCGGTGCAGATTAGTTGGGTGCAGCAGACTGCCTTTGTAATTCTGCGACTTGCTCCTCCAGGATAATAATTCGCTCTCTAAGTTCAATGGCGAGGGTGGCCAAGCGATCGAACATGGGGTCAGAGGAGGGAGGAGCCACAGCAGCACTGCCCGATTCCGGCGGAGAAGAATAGGTATAGTTCAGCCCAATACTGGAACTAATGCGCGAAACATCACTCTCTAAGCGGTTAAGGCGCGATCGAAGGGATGAGTTTTCCGTTTCCAAACGAGACACCCGCGAGGTGAGAAATGATGGATTTTGAGCGGGGGACAAAGTTTGCCAGCCAAAAACCAGCAGCAGAGACAACACAACCACAGTCAAAAGATTGAGCCATTTAGAGGAAAACATGATGCCATCGCCAGATCTATCTTTTTCATCCTAGAACTTTCGTCGAAGGGTTTGGTTAGCTGGCTAAGGTTCAGGGGAATCCTGTAGGGATATCTGGCTTCTGTGCTCACACCAATCTGGTTACACCAATCACCATTCGCCCTATGTCCGAGCCTTATCCTGAGTTAAAAAATCATTTTGATGGTCAGCAATCTCTTAAACGATATGCTGAGCAAGTCACCGAGCTATATCACAATGCACCGTGCGGCTATCATTCCTTGGATGCCGATGGGCTGTTTGTTCAAATTAACGACACTGAACTGAACTGGCTAGGATATACGCGCAGTGAGCTTGTTGGCAAGAAGCAATTTGTTGATTTACTCACGCCCAACAGCATTGAAGTCTTTCAACAACATTTCTCGCAATCCTCTCCATGCCAACCACAAGGCTGTATGCATCATGTTGAACTTGAGATGCTTCGATCGGACGGCAGTGTGATTCCGGTACTCATTAATTCAACTGCTGTAAAAGATGCTGAAGATAATTATTTACTCAGCCGATTTACTGTTTTTAATATCACCGATCGCAAAGAAACAGAAGCAGCCTTAAGACAAGCATATGAAGACTTAGAAGTACGAGTCGCAGAACGAACCAGCGAACTGAAACAAACGGTTATTCAATTAGAACAAGAAATTCTCGAACGACAGCGCAGCGAAGCGGAACGGGAACGAACCGAGAAAGCATTGCGGCAGTCTGAATCACAACTGAGGGAGAAAGCCCAACGAGAGCGGCTCCTCAATCGTTTAACCAATCAAATTCGCAGTTCGCTAGACCTCAACCAGATTTTAAATACCGCAGTTCAAGCCATTTACCACCACCTAGAAATCGATCGGTGTACATTCCTTTGGTATCGCCTGGATGGAGACGAGCCTTACTGGGAAGTGGTACAAGAAGCAAAGCGGCCAGAGTTGCCCAGCAGAGCAGGGCTGAAGATTCCGGCAGCCGATATTTTGCCCCTAACCGAGCAATGCTTCAAAAGACGCATTATCTGCATTGATGATGTGCAAATCATGACAGAGCGATCGTCTCAACAGTTTTTTCTGGATCAGGGGTACACTGCTGTATTAGGTTTACCCATTCACACCCAATCTGAGGAAGTTGGCATTGTTAGCTGCACGCATTCCGTTGGCACACACACCTGGGATGCAGACGAAGTAGAGTTGCTGCAATCGGTTGCAGATAATTTATCGATCGCCATTGACCAGGCTGAGCTTTACAAACAAAGCCGCGTGACAGCCGAAATTGCCCAAATGCAGGCCCAGCAACTGGAAAATGCGCTCCAAGAACTACAGCGCACCCAAGCCCAGATGATTCAAAGCGAAAAAATGTCTAGTTTGGGTCAATTAGTCGCAGGCGTAGCCCACGAGATCAACAATCCAGTGAACTTTATCTACGGCAACCTCAACCACGCCAATGAATATACTCAAGATGTATTAAATCTCTTAAAGCTTTACCAAAAGCACTATCCTGACCCCGATGCCGAAATTCTGGCCGAAGCCGAAACGATCGACCTGGAATTTATTATGGAAGATTTGCCCAAGCTGTTATCTTCCATGAAGGTAGGAGCCGATCGCATCCAGAAAATTGTGTGGTCTTTACGCACCTTCTCCCGCATGGATGAAGCAGCGTTCAAAGCGGTGAATCTGCATGAAGGCATTGACAGCACCCTGATGATTTTGCAAAACCGTCTCAAGGCAAGGCCGGAACGTCCTGCGATCGAAATCATCAAAGAGTATGGGCAGCTACCCCTTGTGGAATGCTACGCTGGGCAGCTAAACCAGGTATTTATGAATATTTTGAGCAATGCGATCGATGCAATGGAAGAGGCGATCGGAGAGCAAGGGGCAGCCCTTCTCAACCATTCAGCCGTTCTGCCACCGCAAATTTGTATCCGCACTGAAGTCCAAAATGACCGGGCAGTCATTCATATTACCGACACTGGCCCAGGAATGCCAGAAGCCGTGAGGCAACGCATTTTTGATCCCTTTTTCACAACAAAACCTGTGGGCAAAGGAACGGGTATGGGCATGTCCATTAGTTACCAAATCGTCACTGAAAAACATGGCGGAACCCTCCAGTGCATCTCTGCACCCGGAAAAGGAACAAAGTTTGTAATTGAAATTCCAATTCGGCAATGAACACAGCCTCAGGATACCTTTTCATCTCTTATGCGATTACTAATTTCATCCCTCGGCAGAATTCGATCGCAAAAAAACAGTGTCCCCGCTGCCACACAAATTGGAATGGCAAGTAGATTCACAAAGGGAATACTGGCTAACCCCAGGCAGACCAACCCAAACGAGCCACTGGCAGGTAAGTGACGAAATACCGTATTGAGCTTCTGGCGAAAACTAGGACGACGACGCTCGGCTGCCGCATCAAGAAAGTCCATGCAGGCGATCGTGCTGGCAAGGCTAATCCCACCGATCGTACCAATGCCCGTACCCACACCAACAATCAGAGTAATCAGAAATAGCGGCACCCCAACCACAATCGAGAGTCCCAACTTTTTCAGCTCGTAGGAAATGGCTCTGCTAATTTCGATCGGCAACGGCACTTCCACCAGAACCATTTGCCCCGTCTTGAGCTTTTCAATCTCCTCCGACAGCTTGCCGTACCAGGGAGAACCCAGCAACACTCCAAACTGCAAAAAGATAAATCCGGTAATCAAAAACAGAATCAGCACCAGCACCACCCGCAGCAGCCCAAGGAGGACGGCAAACCCCCAGTTGGGCAAGTTGTAAACCCAGTTGGGTAGCTGAAACCGCCAGTCCGTTAGCCAGTTGGGTAGAGAAATCCGCCAGTGGGTGAGCCAATCGGGAAGCGAAATCTGCCAGTTGGGGAAGGAAAACTTCCAATCGGGTAAGCTCCAATGGGTGAACCAGTTGGGCAAGCTCCAATTTGGCAAGCTCCATTGAGGTAAAGCAACATGCCAATCGGGTAAGTTTGCCATTCCATTCAGCAAGGCCGCAGGTTCCGGTGACTCATGCAGCACTTTGGCCGTCCAGGTGGGCAGATTCGTGAATAGGGCATCGATCGCCCCAAACCCCAAATACAGCAACCCTGCATAAAGGGTGACTCCCAAAATCAGGTTCACCAGAATTGGCATCAAAATATAGCCCCGCAGCCGAGGTGTTCTTATGAATAGCCACAACGCCCGCAAGGGGTACATCGCCCCTGCAATTAGGCTACCTAAACCACGATCGATCGGCTTTCCAAATTGAGAAATCGGTTGCTGGTTCATATTATGTTGTCTGTTGTTTATTTACCCGCCTAGCTGTTTATCTATCTGGATAGCGTCTCTATACGATTAAGTTTGACTGGTTCTAGAGGGGGGCAGCCGTTTGGCAAAGTTTTCAGAGTTGATAGCGACTATTGCCCTGGCTGGAGGGTTTAACTACTCCAAGGAATCTAGAAATGCTTTGAATTCATCAAGCTCTAGTTTATAAAGTTCCTTGAGCCGTTGCGCTTGAGCCACGACTAAAGTTGTCCGCTGTGGATCTAGGGAAATGGTATAGGCATTGCGAAAGACATGACGAAAGCGTCGCAGTTCATCCAGGCAAAAATAGGCTTCAAGGCTGAATAGGTGAGGGCGAAGTCCTTCAACATCCAGGGTCATGCGCTTAAGTAAGACCGCGTGCCATTGGCTCCGATCGTCAATTTGATTTTCAAAAGCTCTGGCGACATTTAGGCAGATATTTTCAAAGGCGGTATACAAGTTGTGTAAGTAGTAACCCGCCAAAATTGCCTGCTCTGTATCGGCCAGGTGATTGGTATAAAGTGCAAGCCGCTGATAAAGTGCCTCAATTTCTCGAATATCGGCATCAATTGTTGCCTTGAGGAGTGCCGCTTGAGGATTCATAAACGAGTTCTCCAAACTGGCGAACAGTATCAGTAAAGTGGGAGGATTGGTTCATTTCTCGTAGATCAATAGACCAATTTGGACAAGCTGCCTCCAGGTCGCGCCAGAGAGCAAAATAAGTTGCTGCGTCGGTGCCAACAACAGCGATGTCAATATCTGAATGGTTGTGGAAGTGTCCAGGACGAGTGAGAGAACCAAACAGGTAGACTTGGGTGACATTGGGGTATTGAGATACAACCTGGAAGATAGCCACGATCGCTGCCTCATGGGCTTGTTGCCGTAGGGCTTCTCTAGCCTGCTGCCGTGTCATTCCTCGCTGCCTGAAGTTCTCTCGGCATTTTTGAAAATCGATCGTCATATGTCAAGTGAACCAGTCCTTTGAAACTACTAATGAAACTGTTAAAGCTTTCAGTTCTCTCTATTCACACCATCAACCGCTCCCTATTCCCCCTGCTTAAATATTAAGCTCTGTTTCAATTCTGGGGATTCTGCCAGTCCAAGGCAAAAAAGGGCTAAATGTCCGTGATACGATGCGATCCGTAGCCTTAGGAGACTAGGAGAATACCTTGACACTACGGGTCGCTGTCGTTGGATCGGGTCCGGCTGGCTCTTCCGCAGCCGAGACATTAGCAAAAGCTGGAATTGAAACGTATTTATTCGAGCGGAAGTTGGACAACGCTAAGCCTTGTGGTGGCGCGATTCCCCTCTGCATGGTGAGTGAGTTTGACCTTCCCCCTGAGATCATCGATCGCCGGGTGCGGAAGATGAAGATGATCTCTCCGTCGAACATCGAAGTCAATATTGGAAGCACTTTAAAAGAAGACGAATATATTGGCATGTGCCGTCGGGAAGTCCTGGATGGGTTTCTTCGTAATCGGGCGGCTCAACTCGGTGCCAAGCTGATTAATGGAACCGTTCATAAGCTAGAGATTCCTTCTAGTTCTACTGCTCCCTACACCCTCCACTATGCCGATCATTCAGACGGCAGCCTGGAAGGGGAAGCCAAGACCCTGCAAGTGGATTTGGTGATTGGGGCAGATGGAGCCAACTCGCGGGTTGCCAAAGCCATTGATGCCGGAGATTATAACTACGCAATCGCATTCCAGGAGCGGATTCGGCTACCGGAAGACAAGATGGCGTACTACGAAGACCTGGCGGAAATGTATGTGGGGGATGATGTTTCTCCTGACTTCTATGCCTGGGTTTTCCCCAAGTACGACCATGTGGCGGTTGGAACGGGCACAATGAAGGTGAACAAGTCGCTGATCAAGACGTTGCAAGCGGGCATTCGGACTCGTGCGGCGAAGCGGCTTGAAGGTGGCGAAATCATCAAGGTAGAAGCCCATCCCATTCCTGAGCATCCCAGACCGCGCCGCGTGGTGGGTCGGGTTGCCCTCGTCGGTGATGCGGCTGGAACCGTGACCAAGTCTTCCGGTGAAGGGATTTACTTTGCGGCCAAGTCTGCCCGGATGTGTGCTGAGACGATCGTGGAGTTTTCCAACAACGGTCAACGGATTCCCACTGAGGCGGATCTCAAGGTCTACCTGAAGCGGTGGGACAAGATGTACGGCATGACTTATAAGGTGTTGGATCTGCTGCAAACGGTGTTCTATCGTTCGGATGCAACCCGCGAAGCCTTTGTCGAAATGTGCTCAGACATTGACGTGCAAAAGCTGACCTTTGATAGCTACCTGTACAAGACGGTGGTTCCGGCAAATCCTTTAGTGCAGTTGAAAATTACCGCAAAGACGATCGGCAGTTTGCTGCGCGGAAATGCCCTTGCTCCATAATTGATACGACGATCGGTTTAATAGTTTTGTCGGGTGGGCAATGCCCACCTTTTTTATTGATTGAACTTAAATTTGACTTCATCCTAAAGAATCACAATCCTCCAAATAACTTGGCACTTTTTATAGGTGTAGGTTCCCAATTCAATCCCTAAGATAAGAACTTACGTACAAGTCTGATAACAAATCATGGGTAAGAAGAAATCAAAGAAGGACGGTATTCAAAAGAAGCAAAAGCAAGGAGGGCTTGTAGATACCAAACGAATTGGAGCAGCCGTTGCTGGAGTTTTAGTGGGTGAACTCGTCAATGCAGCAGTTCAAAAACTCAGCCAGAAAGCCTTAAATACAAATGGCTCTGATGCCGATAAGGAAACTGGCAAAGATAACCCTAATCTTCTACAAAATGTCGTCTCAGAGATGGGAGATAGGGTTGGAAAAATCGAGAGTTCCGCAGGAAACACAGCAGAGGCAGTTCGCTCATCAGTCAGCAATCTAACGGTTAATTTATCGGATGTGATTGAAGTATTGCAGGATACTGGAGAGCAATTAAAAGAGCAATCTGCTGATGTGATTAGCACCTCGTCTGAGGCGATTTTAGGAAATGTCTCCCATGGGGCAGTCGCATTGCTTGATCGGGTGATACCAGACACTCAAAAGAAGTCTAAAAAAGACCACAAAGGTAAAAAAAGCAAAAAGAAAAAGAGTTAATTGAGCGATCGGAGATTTTTTATGACTGCCAATTCTTCTAACAGTAACGATTCCACCTTTGTAACCCCCAACCCTGAAGTACTTCAATCTGAGGAAAACCAGGCTGAGATACAAAAACGTGTACAAGCGCAAGCAGATTCAGCCGATCGAAATCCGGATGTGCCTTCCCATGTATCTGAAGCAGCTACAAAGCAGGGAACCACAGACTTTAACCCGGATGATATTAGCCAATCTGGGGACGATGCAGCAGTTTCTGAAACCGATCGGGCAGCAGACGACACATTCAACCGTCAGATGGGGTCTGCTTTTCGATCGAGCAGTTGAATTGGGTGAAACATATTTTTACCCAGCCGCGAGTAGGGTGGGTCATGCCCACCTTTGATCTGATTCATTATTTGATTCATTCAACTGCTGACGTAATTCCCGCAAAGTCATCCCCATGCCCTGCTCATTGGCCGTTTTTAGGCATTGAGCGATCGTTTTCTGGAGACCAATTTCTGGAAAATAACAGCTAGTAGATGGAGTTTGATATACACCTGACTCCAATGCTGAAATTGTTAGGCGATCGGCTTTGAATAACCATACTTCAGGAACATGGTGCTGAGGTGCAAATTTACTTTTGCTCAGGGATCTAGGAGAATCGGACTTTTGTTTATGAATTAGCTCTCAAGGACTGAAGCAATTGCTTCGGGTGTGCATCTTTTACGGCCGAATAAAACCTGGGGTAACGAATCATGATGTAATGTTCATATTCGTACCAATGCATTTCTCCTTTCTCCTGGTTGCACCACTGACAAATCACCCAAAAATTTCTGAAGTTCATTGAGAGCCAAGGATACTGCGCTCTAGGTAACTTGTGGTCGATCGTCTTCCCGCCGCGATCGGAGTAGCGTTCTTCACAGATCGGACAAAACCAATCTGAGTGATCGTTCACCCATTTCTTGCTTTCCTGAGTGGTTCCACATTCGCTGTCACCATTAATATACCGCCAGCTTTCAAATGCTCTGTAATCTGCTAAATCTTGCTGAGTTAGCTTGTGATATCGCTTTTTGCCAACTGTATCGGCTAGCTTAAATAATTCCTCAAGTTCTTTATCTTCTAGATTCACAGTATTTCTCGCTAAATCTTAAACGTTCGATATGACTTTTGATGACGCTGCTTTTGAGGTGTAGGATTTTCTTTGCTGAAATCAATCACTTCTACTTCAGTATCAGGAAATTGTTTATCAATTTCTTCGGCAATCTCACTCACTTCTTTGGCAAGCTTCTGATTGAATTCTGCTCTTTCTTGATCTGTTTGATATTTATTGCCAATGCGATCGGCTTCTAAAAATAGCTCTTCTAGTTCCAGTTCTGCAAACTCATATTTATCTAAAAATGCTTCTATTTTTTGGTACAGCTTGACAATATTATCCCAGCCTAAATTTTTGTAGCCATTGTTCTTCAACCACCGCCGTTCTTCTTGTTTAAGTTGATTGCGTTTCTTTGAGTTGGACTGCTGAACCTCGCGATAGCTCATTCCTTCAAAGGTTCTTTTCCTACTTTTCTGATTTGCCATTCGTGCAAAGCCTCAACCTAGTGTCCAACTGAACAACCGAATTAATACCTTACGAATTTCGCTGTCTTCATATTGCAGAAGAAGCTTCGTGTCTCTTGCAAGTCTAAGCCTGATTTGATCTACGATATTCTTCAAGTCTTTGTTGTCTTTCTTGAGTTGCGTATTTGCTTCAACTAATTCATCATTTTGTGTCGTTAAACCTTGAACTTTAGACGCTAAAGCATTATTCGTAGAAGAGAGTAACTGAACCTCAGCTTCAAGTGCTGCCCTTTCCTGTTCGAGTTGTTTCCTCCGCATCTCAAGATTAAGCTTGTCTGCTTCAATCAACTTGATGGATGCTTCGAGCTTTTGGTATTCATTTTTTGTCGTTTCAAGCTTTCTCTCTGCTTGGCTTCTCATCCTGCCATAGTGGGCATTGTTCTTTGCTAAGCCAGAGTTTTTTTCAGCATAGGATTTAGCCAGCTTTGCCGCACTCGGTTCACTATTTAGGACGCTAAGTAGTGCTAAACATTCCGCTTGAGAGAGAGAATCGCTAATATTTTTGTTAATGCCGTATTTTTCTTTTAAGGTATTTTGAAGCTCGTTCTTCGATGCCATTATCTAACCCCAGATGTCAATCAGTGCAGCCTTAACCAAGAGAAACCGATCGCTATTTTGGTTTATTGCTTGCTTTAGAAACAGTACTACTCCCTACGCTATTCCTAATTCTTCCCAGAATGTACTCGATCGGCAAAATCTCTATCCTGCCTTCATTAAAATTTCTGAAAGCTTCAACTTTGCTCAATTTTTCAAGCTAGGGAAAAAAGTCTTGGGTTAGCAAATTGAATTACAAACAAATTACCGCTCATGCAGGTACAGTAATCTTCTCGTTTCCTGATAGCCCAAACGCTGCATGAACCGCTTGTAATGCCGCCACTGCACTGCTTTCCGAAACAATACAGCTAATCTTAATTTCAGAGGTGGCAATCATTTGAATGTTGATTTGCTGTTGAGCCAATGCTTCAAACATGCGCGCCGCAATACCGGGTCGCCCCAACATGCCCGTACCGACAATGCTGACTTTTGCGATCGACGGATCAACCGTCACTTCCCCATAGCCAAACTCTGGCGCAAGTTCTTGCAACCGGGATTGCGCTTCATGGGCATCGGTTTGGGCAACGGTAAACGCAATATCGCGGGTGGCCATGCTGTCAATTAAGCGGCATCGTTGCGACTGAATAATCATATCCACGCTCACATTCAAGTCTGCCAATACCCGAAAGATTTTCGCTGCCATACCAGGGCGATCGGGGACATGGCGAATCGCAATTTGTGCCTGCTTTAGGTCGAGGGCAGCACCACGAACGGGGGGAGCCGTAGGAATGTGAGGAGCCGAGGGGACAGGAGGATATTCTAATTTTGTGTCTGATAGTTGAGTATCTGAAGCGGAGGTTTTGAGGGGAGAACAGTTGACGTTGAAGGCGGTGCAGAGAGCCTGGATCGCCCGATCGCAGTCTGCCGCATCGATCGCACAACTGACTTTCACTTCAGACGTAGAAATCATTTGAATATTAACGCCTGCATCCGCCAAGGTTTCAAACATTTGGGCAGCAACCCCCGGTCTGCCAATCATGCCTGCTCCAGCAATGCTAATTTTTGCCATTTCTCGTTCGACCAACACTTCAGCTTCACCATCTGCTGGGTCAGTTTGACTGCGGAGAGCAGGGGCGATGGCAGCAGCAACCGCTTCAGCCCGTTTAAGGGAATTTTGGGTGACGGTAAAGGCGATGTCGTTGGTGTTGCCCTCGTGGATAGATTGAATGATCAAATCAACATCAATATTTTGCAGCGCGATTTCGCCAAACAGCCGAGCCGCAATCCCAGGATGATCGGGCACCCGCAGTAGGGCCACTTTAGCTTGGTCAGTGTCAAACTCAATGGCATCAACGGGATGGGAAATTTCTAACCCCTGAAGCGGCCGGGGTTGGGGAATGGGGGACACCACTCGCGTTCCTGGATCATCTGTCCAACTCGATCGCACCACCAGCGTAATGCCATAGTTTCGAGCAATTTCTACAGCACGGGGATGGAGTACCTTTGCCCCTAAACTAGCGAGTTCCAGCATCTCATCAGAGGTGATTTCTGCCATCAGTTGGGCATCAGGGACAATGCGTGGATCGGTGGTGAGAATGCCCGGAACATCGGTATAGATTTCACAAAGATCGGCTTGCAGAGCGGCGGCCAGAGCTACTGCTTTCTAAATCATTGCGGCTGGTGATTCCCTGAAAACCTGCGACTACAACGACTTTGCCATTCCTTAGGTGACGTTGCAGCCGATCGGTTTCAATGCTGAGAATCCGGGCGCGGGTGTGTTCGGCTTCAGTGACAATGCCCACCTGCATTCCGGTCATGGAGATGGCAGGTTGTCCCAATTCCTGAATGGCCATACTCATCAGGGCGATCGTCACCTGTTCCCCAGTGGACAGCAACATATCCATTTCGCGGCGATTCGGCGTGGGGGAAATTTCATGAGCCAGTTTGACTAACCCATCGGTCGTTTTGCCCATTGCCGAAACGACGACCACCAGCGAGTTCCCTGCTTGCACCGTTTGGGCAACCCGTTGCGCCACTGCCTGGATTCGCTCAACCGACCCGACCGAAGTTCCACCAAATTTTTGAACAATTAATGCCATACTCCACCCACCCTGCCATTGAGAAGGCCATACTTTAGTTGAACGGGCTGCCAACTCACAAAGGAACTGACCGTTCGCTCTAGGCTCATTCCCAAGCGTAATTAATTGACTAGACAAACATCACAACAGCAGATGAAATTCTAGAAAAAACTCCAGTATCCCAGACCTACCCATTACAGGCGGCACCTACCTTTGTTATTTTTACCTTTTCATCCGTTGCCATGCTCATCGATCTATTAAAGTTAGCAGACTCAAGGGACGATCGCATCCTCTTTTGTGCCCTTAATGAGGAAGCTTAACCATACTTAATCACGCAGCCTGTTGTGAGCTGACACAACTTGTGCCCATAATCTAAGTGAGTTTGCCTCATCG
Organism: filamentous cyanobacterium CCP2; assembly: GCA_003003615.1. Lineage (GTDB taxonomy): Bacteria > Cyanobacteriota > Cyanobacteriia > Elainellales > Elainellaceae > Egbenema. The sequence goes on from PVWD01000022.1 coordinate 26,595, forward strand.
ACAGGGAGCGTCAGGTGGGGCAAACTCTTGTGCATAAGCTTGTTTGTGCATAAGCTTGTTTGTGCATAAGCTTGTTTGTGCGTAAGGCTGTTTGTGCATAAAATTACGTACTTAAGACAAAATTGTGTATTCAGCCCAGTCAGATAGTCCTGCCGGTGAATGAATTTGCAACCGTAAAACTTCCAACCTCTGAAAGGGTTTAGCAGTCAACTAAGTTCCGTTTTATATTTATTACGCAGTTTCATACAGTTTTATCACGTCACTCCATCTTCAAAATTGGTTCTAAACATGTTTCGCTTGCTTCAAAATGTTGTGATTCATTTGTGATGACCAGCATTCATTTATTAATCCTAATCATCGTCTTTTTTGTCACAAGTGTAATTAGCGTTGTAACCGGAAGTACATCGCTGGTTACGGTTCCGGTGATGCTGCAATTAGGCATCGAACCTCGCACTGCGATCGCCACCAATATGTTTGCCCTGATGCTGTTAAGCGTAGGTGGTGCCTTGCCTTTTCTCAGGCAAAATCGAATCGATCGGCAGCGATTACCTGCACTCATTCTCTTGACCCTAGCTGGATCAATCATGGGTGCCCTGCTGGTCTTAATTGTGCCTTCTACTTCAATCGCTGCACTCATCCCTTTTTTCATGCTGGCGATCGCCCTATTTTCCATCGCAAACTGGAAAGCTGGCATCATTCCGGTTGATGGCGAACCCTCACGGCTGGCGGCATTTGCAGGTTATGCAGTCACCTTTGCCCTTGGAATTTATGGCGGGTTCTTCAGCGGCGGCTATGTCACAATGCTGACGGTTGCTTACATTTCCTTATTCCGAATGTCTTTCGTAATGGCGATCGGCATTACCAAGCTAATTAATGTCTTTTCCTGTCTGGTTGCAGTGCTGATTTTTGCGAATGAAGGCATTGTGAACTATCAACTTGGTTTAATTTTAGGCACCGTCATGTTTGTGGGCGGACTGGTGGGTGGACGGCTAGCCCTCAAATTAGATGATGTTTGGCTGAAGTGTATTTTCATCGTCACGGTGGTTGGGTTGGCTTTAAAGCTGCTGCTCCTGCACGATCGCACCCCTAAGCAAAGCAATTAGGAATAGAACCCCCTTTTCGATACACTCAGATCTGGTGAGTTCACAATTCATTTTTTGTCTCCTGCCTTCCGCCTTAGCCGTCAAACCCCCTATGTCAGACCCACAGACCATTAGCACTGCCGTTGCTAAACTCTACGACACTTATCCCTTTCCGCCAGAACCTCTGCTGGATGAGCCACCACCCGGCTACAACTGGCGATGGAACTGGCTAGCAGCCTACAACTTCTGTACCAGACAAAAACCCGCCAAACAAGACATTCGGATTTTGGATGCCGGATGCGGTACAGGCGTTGGAACAGAATATCTAGTGCATCTCAACCCTCATGCTCAGGTGACTGGAATTGACCTGAGTGCCGGGGCGTTGTCCGTTGCCAAAGAGCGATGCCACCGATCGGGAGCAAACCGAGTCGAGTTTCATCACCTCAGCCTGTATGATGCCGATCGCCTCCCTGGTGAGTTTGATCTAATTAACTGCGTTGGGGTGTTGCATCATTTGCCTGATCCAATTCGCGGGATTCAATCCTTGACGAAAAAATTGGCTCCAGGTGGGCTAATGCACATCTTTGTTTATGGAGAACTGGGCCGCTGGGAAATTAAGCTGATGCAGCAGGCGATCGGGTTGCTCCAGGGCGAGAAAAAGGGAGACTACCAGGATGGCGTGAAGGTGGGCCGAGCAGTTTTTGCTTCCTTGCCGGAAAATAATCGGTTGGTGAAGCGAGAACAGGAACGCTGGTCAATGGAAAACAAGCGGGATGAATGCTTTGCCGATATGTACGTCCATCCCCAGGAAATTGACTACAGCATTGATACGCTGTTTGACCTGATCGATGCCTCAGGACTCCGGTTTTTGGGCTTCTCCAACCCTCGCACCTGGGATTTAGATCGCTTATTGGGCAAATCACCAGAACTAATGGAACGGGCCAACAGGTTAGACGATCGCCAACGCTATCGCTTAATTGAACTGCTTGACCCAGAAGCCATCACCCACTACGAATTTTTCCTCGGACGTGATCCCCTGCCCCACGGGGATTGGTCATCGGATACGGCTCTGCTCAAGGCCATTCCCGAACGCCATCCCTGCATAGACGGCTGGGACGGCCGCTGCCTGTTTAACTACGATTACCAGATTGTGAATTTAGATGAAGCAGAGTGGAGATTTCTCAAGGCGTGTGATGAAAATCAGGTAGGAGACACGGTAGCGCAACTTTTATCAGGAACAGGTTTGGAGCTTGAAGGGGTGCGATCGCTTTTAACCCAACAACTGATCCTTTTAACGCCATCTGATCAATAACTCATTAAGTATTGTTACCTGTCAGTGATATGATTTTTTAGGGTCACATATGACCCAGCCAACACTCTGGATATGTTCTAAAATCCTGTGAACTCGCCAGAAACGTCTCACCAAACCGCTCAAGATCCACAAGAGCCAGCAGTCACAACTGAAGCTCAGGAGGCTGGCACGCTGCCAGACCAACCCGATTCCTCAATGCAGGAATATTATCAGCTTCAACAGGATCTGCTGAAAGTTACGCTGATCCTAACAGGGATTATCTTTATCTCTGTCTGGATTTTCTATTCCCTTAATGTTGCTCTCAATTATCTGATTGGAGCATGCACAGGTGTGGTTTACTTGAGAATGTTGGCTAGAAATGTGGCGCAGCTTGGACGAGAGCGGTCAAAATTGGGCAGTGCCCGACTCGCTCTTCTCATTGGGGTGATTGTAACTGCCTCACAGTTGAATCAGCTACAAATCATGCCTATCTTTTTAGGATTTCTCACCTACAAAGCTGCTGTCATTTTCTATATGCTGCGAACGACTATCCTACCTGACTCTAATTAGGTTCAGGATATCCTAGCACTCCTCTAAGTTTCTGGGAAACCTATCGCACCGACTACATCTCATGGAAATGTTGAACGTTCTGAATGTCCCTCACTTTTTCCTGGCTGAATTAGAGGTTGGCAAGCAATTTTACTGGCACATTGGCAATTTAGAGCTACATGGTCAGGTGTTCTTGACCTCGTGGTTTGTCATTGGGCTGCTGGTCATTGCTTCTGTCCTTGCAACTCGCAACATCCAGATGGTTCCGGCGGGGTTCCAGAACTTGATGGAGTATGCGCTGGAGTTCGTCCGGGATCTGGCAAAGACGCAAATTGGTGAAAAAGAATATCGCCCTTGGGTTCCTTTTATCGGAACGCTGTTTCTTTTCATCTTTGCTTCCAATTGGGCGGGTGCTTTAATCCCTTGGAAGTTGGTTCACTTACCAGAAGGTGAACTGGCGGCTCCTACTAGCGATATCAACACCACAGTCGCCCTCGCGTTACTCACATCTTTGGCATATTTTTATGCCGGATTCAGCAAGAAAGGGCTGGGTTACTTTGGCAACTATGTCCAACCTGTCCCCTTTATGCTGCCCTTCAAAATTATTGAAGATTTCACCAAGCCGCTTTCCCTCAGCTTCCGTCTGTTTGGAAACATCCTGGCAGATGAGCTAGTGGTTGGAGTTTTGGTTCTCTTGGTGCCTCTGTTTATCCCGCTGCCTGTAATGGCGTTAGGACTCTTCACCAGTGCGATTCAGGCATTGATCTTTGCCACCCTGGCAGCGGCCTATATCGGAGAGGCAATGGAGGATCATGGTGAAGGACATGAGGAACATTAGAAATTAGGTTCCTCAGAGGGGGTATTCGCCTCCGTTCCCCCGGCAAACAAGTGTTTCAGGTGTTGCATTGGTTTACCAAAGCCACAACGCTCTGGAAACATCGGTAGCGTAGCAACGCTAACCTACAACTGCGCTCGTTTCGTTGTTTATTTAGTGTAACTAAGGTAAGGAAAACATCATGAATCCAACAATTGCTGCCGCTTCCGTTCTTGCTGCTGCATTAGCTGTAGGTCTGGGTGCAATCGGCCCTGGTATCGGTCAAGGTAACGCGGCAGGTCAAGCTGTGGAAGGGATTGCTCGTCAGCCTGAAGCAGAAGGAAAGATCCGCGGTACATTGCTTCTGAGTTTGGCGTTCATGGAAGCGTTAACGATTTACGGTCTGGTGGTTGCACTGGTGCTGCTGTTCGCTAACCCCTTCGCGTAAATTCTTTGTAGAGGTGCGATCGATCGTGCCTCTACCCTTCTTTATTATTTTGGTCGTTTTCGGAGTATCACCCCTCTCTATCTCACCGGGGTAAAAGAATATGATTCACTGGACTATCCTGCTTGCTGCTGAAGCTGCTGCCGAGGGCGGTAAAGGTGGACTGTTTGATATTGATGCCACGCTGCCATTAATGGCGGTGCAATTCATTGTTCTTGTCATTTTACTGAACGCGGTTTTCTACAAGCCATTGGGCAAAGCGATCGACGATCGGAGTGCCTACATTCGCACGAATTTGTCCGATGCGAAGGAACGCATCTCAAAGGCAGAGAACCTGGCTAGACAGTATGAGCAAGAACTAGCGGACACTCGTCGCAAGTCTCAAAGCATCATTGCTGAGGCAGAAGCAGAGGCAGAACGAATTGCGTCCGGGCAAATTGCCGAAGCTCAAAGGGAAGCTCAAGCCCAGCGAGAAGCAGCCCAACGTGAGCTAGACCAGCAAACGCAAGAGGCATTGCAATCGCTGGAGCATCAGGTGGATGACTTGAGCCGTCAGATTCTAGAAAAGTTGATTGGGTCACAGACGGTTGGTTAAGCAAAGCAACGATACTGAATGGTAATCATGGGGACTTTCATAGTACTGGCTGTTGAGGCGGTCGCGGAAGCGGAGGAGTCGGGGTTTGGCATAAACTTCGATATCCTTGAGACAAATATTATTAACCTGGCGATCATCATTGGCGTTCTAATTTACTTTGGTCGCGGATTTCTAGGCAAAACCCTAGCCGATCGCCAAGCTCGAATTGCAGAGTCAATTCAAGAGGCGGAGCAGCGTAAGAAAGATGCGGCGGCGGCCCTTGCCGAAGAGCAGCAAAAGCTGGCACAGGCACAAACCGAAGCATCGCGTATTTTGGCTGAAGCAGAGGAGCGGGCAAAGGTTGTACGGGAAGCCGTTCTGGCAAAGGCTCAAGACGATATTGAGCGAATGAAGGCGGCGGCGGCTCAGGACTTATCTAGCCAGCAAGACCGGATCATGAACGAGCTACGGCAGCGCACGGCAGCCCTTGCCCTGGAGCGGGTTGAAGCTCAACTCAAATCTGGTTTGGGTGAATCTACTCAGCAACAGTTGCTCGATCGCAGTATAGCCAGTATTGGAGGTCATGCATGAGATCCACGCTCCTTTCCACAGAAATTGCTGAACCCTATGCCCAGGCGTTAATGTCTTTGGCGAAGGATGATGATCTGGTCGATCGCATTAATGAAGATATTGGTTCATTGCTGAATCTTCTCAAGGAATCAGATGAGTTGCGGCTCTGCATGGCTAGCCCCATGTTTAAGCCAGAGCAGAAGAAGGGGGTTTTGAATCAGTTGGCCGGTGGTGATCAGCTTCATCCCTACACGCACAACTTTTTAATGCTGCTGATCGATCGCGGTCGGATTGCTTTCCTGGAACCCATCTGCAAGCAGTTTCAAGCTCTGGTGCGCCAACTCAAGCAGGCTGTCCTAGCAGAGGTGACTTCAGCGGTAGAGCTTTCCGAGGAGCAGAAAGAGTCCATTCGCCAGAAGGTGACTGCCCTCACCCAAGCCCAGCAGGTTGATCTAGACATCAAGGTTGACCCGAATCTCATCGGGGGTGTCATCATCAAAGTGGGATCGCAAATCATCGATCTTAGCCTCCGAGGTCAACTCCGCCAGCTGGGAATGCGGTTGACTGGAGCGAGCTAGGACTGAGGGTTGGCAGCTCAAAATTATCTACAGGCGGATGGAATAAGTAATTCTCGCTCTCCTTTCCCGCTCCGCAATCTCCACAACGGTTTATCCTCCACCCTTTATTCTTTACTCAAAGAGAAAAGCAAATGGCAATCAGCATTAGACCAGACGAAATTAGCAATATTATTCGCCAGCAGATTCAGCAGTACGACCAGGACGTGCAAATGTCCAATGTTGGTACAGTTCTCTCTGTAGGGGACGGTATCGCCCGCGTCTATGGCTTAGACCGCGTCATGGCAAGCGAACTGCTGGAGTTTGAAGACGGCACGATCGGTATCGCCCTAAACCTGGAAGAAGATAACGTGGGTGCGGTGTTGATGGGCGAAGGGCGCGGCATTCAGGAAGGCAGTACCGTTAAGGCCACCAGCAAAATTGCTTCGATTCCGGTGGGCGATGCCATGCTGGGTCGCGTGGTAGACTCCCTGGCCCGTCCGATCGACGGTAAGGGTGATATCCAAACGGCTGAAACTCGCCTGTTGGAATCGGGTGCGCCTGGCATCATCGATCGCCGTTCCGTTTGTGAACCTCTCCAAACTGGAATTACTGCAATTGATGCGATGATTCCCATCGGTCGTGGTCAGCGAGAACTGATCATTGGCGACCGTCAAACTGGAAAAACGACGATCGCAGTCGATACAATTCTGAACCAGAAATCGGAAGATGTGGTCTGCGTATACGTGGCGATCGGTCAAAAGGCTTCCACTGTGGCTCAGGTGGTGGAAACCTTCCGGGAAAGAGGCGCGTTGGATTACACGATCGTTGTGGCTGCAAATGCGAACGATCCCGCCGCTCTGCAATACCTGGCTCCTTACACGGGAGCAGCCCTGGCAGAATACTTCATGTACAAGGGCAAGCACACCCTGGTCATTTACGATGACTTGTCTAAGCAGGCACAAGCTTACCGTCAGATGTCCCTGCTGCTGCGTCGTCCGCCCGGTCGGGAAGCCTATCCTGGCGACGTGTTCTACCTCCACTCTCGCCTGTTGGAACGGGCTGCAAAACTCAACGACGAGTTGGGCAGTGGAAGTATGACCGCTCTACCGATCGTAGAAACCCAGGCGGGTGATGTCTCTGCTTATATTCCTACCAACGTTATTTCCATTACAGACGGTCAGATCTTCCTGTCCTCTAACCTGTTCAACTCTGGTCAGCGTCCGGCGGTGAACCCTGGTATCTCCGTATCCCGTGTGGGTTCGGCAGCTCAAACCAAAGCCATGAAAAAGGTTGCGGGTAAGGTGAAGCTGGAATTGGCTCAGTTTGACGAGTTACAAGCCTTTGCCCAGTTTGCTTCTGACCTAGACAAAGCCACACAGAACCAGTTGGCGCGGGGTCAACGGTTGCGGGAAATTCTGAAGCAGCCTCAGTACTCCCCACTATCTGTGGCGGAGCAAGTTGCCCTCATCTACTCCGGAATTAACGGCTACTTAGATGACATCCCCACCGATAAAGTGGTGACTTTCACTAAGGGACTGCGGGATTATCTGAAAACCAGCAAGGCTCGTTACATGGAAATCATTGGCTCTGAGCGGCAGCTCAACGAAGAAGCAGAAGGTCTGCTGAAGGAAGCGATCGCCGAGTACAAGAAGACTTTCTTTGCAACGGTTTAATCAGGAATTGGGATCGGGGGTCAGGGGTCAGGAATTAGAGTGAAGCGAAGCATTTGCGATGCACTGCCAATTGTTATCTCATTCTGATTCTTGATCCACCCCCACTCCCTATTTCCCTTTGTGTACGGGCGATTTGCAGATCGCCTCTACCCCCTACTCCCTACTCCCTAAACTGTTATGGCAAACCTCAAGGCAATTCGCGATCGAATTCAATCGGTCAAGAATACGAAAAAAATTACAGAAGCGATGCGCTTGGTGGCAGCGGCGAAGGTGCGACGCGCCCAGGAGCAGGTGATTGCGACTCGTCCGTTCGCCGATCGATTAGCGCAAGTTCTTTATGGTTTACAGACTCGCCTCCAGTTTGAAGATGTGAATTTGCCGCTATTGAGAAAGCGGGATGTTCAGACCGTTGGACTTTTGGTGGTATCTGGCGATCGGGGGTTGTGTGGCGGTTATAACGGTAACGTGATTCGTCGGGCAGAAAATCGAGCAAAGGAACTTCAGGCAGAAGGGCTGAATTATCGGTTTATTTTGGTCGGGCGGAAAGCCACGCAGTACTTCCAACGGCGGGAACAGCCTATCAGCAAAACCTTCACTGGCTTGGAGCAGGTGCCAACGGCTCAGGAGGCTTCTCAAATTGCGGATGAGCTACTGTCGCTATTTCTCTCTGAGGAAGTCGATCGGGTAGAGCTAATTTACACCAAGTTCGTTTCAACGATTAGCTCTCGCCCTGTGGTGCAAACGTTGCTTCCTCTTGATCCACAAGGTTTGGAAGCTTCAGATGATGAAATTTTCCGCCTGACTACCCGCGAAGGAACGTTTCAGGTGGAACGGCAGCGGGTTGATGCATCTGCGTCAAGACCATTGTCAAAAGATATGATCTTTGAGCAAGATCCAGTTCAAATTCTTGATGCGCTGTTGCCGCTCTATCTAAACAATCAATTGCTGCGGGCCCTGCAAGAATCGTCTGCCAGTGAATTGGCTGCCCGCATGACGGCAATGAGCAATGCCAGTGAGAATGCGAGTGAGCTAATCAAAACGCTAACGCTCTCTTACAACAAAGAGCGGCAGGCGGCCATTACCCAAGAAATTCTGGAAGTGGTTGGTGGAGCCAATGCGCTAGGCTAACAGGCTGACCTCATTCCAGGAAAATCCAAGATGAATACAAGGGCGGTTCATGAACCGCCCTTTTTTATTATCCACCGATCGCTTACCGTACAGTCCTCAGGTTATCCACCTGTCGCCGAAATTGATCAGTAAAGATACTCATCACCGTTCGATCGCGCGTAATGACATTTGCCGTAATGGACATTCCCGTTTGCAGAGGAATATCTCGCCCACCCGCCCGAATGAACTGGCGATCCATTTCAACCTTAACCGGGAACCGATAAAACGGATTCACTTGGTCAGGAGGCAATGCATCTGAGCCAATGTGAACGATCCGGCCTTTAATATCTCCAAATTCGCTAAAGGGAAAGGTGTCAATCCGGACATCGACCGGCATCCCTACTTCAATGAAGCCAATATCCCTGTTGGTGACAAAAACTTCAGCAACGAGAGCATTTGTAGGTACCACTTTCAAAATGGGTTCGCTTGAATTTGCCACAAACCCAGCCCCTCTGGCTTGCAAGTCGAAAACCACTCCATCCACAGGAGCGCGTAGCTCTTGATATCGTAAAGTCAACTCTGCCTGGCTCAGTTGGCTATTCACTTCAGCGAGCCGCGTCTCATTGTCCAGAATACGCTGATTCAACTGGCTGTCAATTGTGGCAATTTGCTGTTCATTCGCAGCAATTTTTTCTCGCAAATCCGTGCTAGACAGGGAAATTGTGTTTTGGAGACGTTCGCGGGCCTGGGCGATGGCAAACTCCAAACGCTGCTCCTCTTGAGTCAGGCGTTGTACTTCCGACTGAGACTCCAGCACCTGCTGCTCTTGGCGAGTTACCTGCAATCGTTGGATGCCGCCTTGTTCTAGCAAAGGCCGCAAATCAGCCAACACATCCTCATCAATCGATAGACTCTGCCGGGCCGTAGCAAGCTGGGTTTGCACCTGGTTCAATTGCTCTTGAAGCTGAGAAACCTCTAAGCGAGCCGCCGCCTCACGAGACTGAGCCTCTGATAAGTTATCTCGTAACCGTGCCAATTGATCCGGAGTGAGGCTAGCATCCGTCGTTCCATTCAACTGCGCCTGATACAGCCGGTTCTCCGCGAGGAGGGCGGCCCGATTTGCCGTCAACGCCTGAATTTCAGAGGAAAGATCAAGCTGTTGAAGCTGGGTTGAGTCAGGGGGGGCAGTTGTCCCATTTAGCTGAGAGCGCAGGAATTGGTTTTGCCGCTGAAGTAGAGACTGCACTTGCCCCAAAGATTCCCGTTCTGCGGTAGCGGCTGTCGGGTCAAAGCGCATTAGCACATCCCCTCGATTCACCCGCTGCCCTTCTTCGACATAAATTTCTTCCACCACGCCGCCAACCGGAGCCTGCACCGGCTGCACCTGTCCTTCTGGCTGGAGTTGCCCAGTAGCAGGAACAGCTTCCTCAATGCGGGCGATCGATGCCCAAATGATCGCAACACTGGCAAACCCCACAATGCCCCATAAAATGGCTCGTGACCATAGGCTGGTTTGCTGTAAAATCACTGGCTGGTCAAAGGCTTCGACGCGGGTGAGTTTACCCGATTCAGATTCCTCCACCAATTCACCATCAACCGCCGATTGATCGATTTCGTCCCTTGGAGCAAGGACGATCGATTGCTGCTGTCTATCTGAACCGTTACGTTTTGGGTCGTTTTGACCGTTTTGACCATTGCGTCGAATCATCATGGCGGAAGGCTCCTTAATAGGTCGGGGATTTACTCCACAAATGCTTAGGGATTGGCTTAACGTCAGGCTTCTTCGCTGGTCGCTTGTTGCTGCTGATACAGGCAATAATACCGTCCACGGAGTTCCATCAATTCATCATGTTTGCCAATCTCAACGGGCGATCCCTTATCCATCAGCAAAATCACATCAGCATTGCGAATGGTGCTGAGTCGGTGCGTAATAAAGAAAACTGTACGACCCTGAAACGCTTCAGCCAAATTGAGACAGACCCGGCGTTCTGAATCATAATCCAGCGCACTCGTCGCCTCATCGAGGATCAGCAGGCTCGGATTTTGCAGCACCGTTCGGGCGATCGCAATTCGTTGGCGTTGTCCTCCGGAAAGCGAAGCTCCCCGTTCACCAACTCTGGTGTTGTAGCCGTTGGGCAGCTTCATGATGAACTCGTGGGCAACTGCAATTTCAGCAGCGCGGATGATATCCTCTGGGGAAGCATCGGGGCAGGTAATGGCGATATTCTCCTGAACCGTTCCTTCAAACAAAAGGGGTTCCTGGGGAACAATACCAATTTGCCGTCTGAGGGAATATAGTTCCACCTTGCCGATGTCGTACCCATCAATCAAAATCCGCCCCACTTCCAGGTCGTACAAGCGCGGCAACAGCTTCATCAGAGTGCTTTTACCCGATCCACTCTGACCCACAATGCCAACAAAAGCTCCCACTGGAAATTCTAAGTTGACATTGGAAAGCTGCCAGGGGCCGCTCGTGCCAAACCGGAAGGAAACATCATCAAAGGCGACAGCCCCCTGAATCGCAGGCATTGGAATGTTTTGGCGATCGATTTCATCTGCTTCCGGAGCCGCATCCACAATATCGCTCAACCGCTCGATCGACAGGCCCACTTCCTGGAAGTTTTGCCACAGTTGCGCCAATCGCAGCAAAGGACTGGTGACATACCCAGCAATAATTCGGAAGGCAATCAGCTGCCCCAGAGACAATTCCTGTTGCAAAACCAGATACGCTCCCACCCAGATCACCAGCAGACCGGATAGCTGGTTCAAGAAATTACTGGCTGAGCCTGCCGTTGTGGAAGTCAGAACGGTTTTGAAGCCAGCACTAACATAGCGGGCATACCGTTGTTGCCATTGCCAGCGCGATCGTAACTCCATGTTCTGCGCCTTCACCGTCTGGATACCAGACATTACCTCCACCAAGTAGGATTGGGTTTCAGCATTGCGTTCGGCTTTGGTGCGAAGCTGTTGCCGAATTAGCGGTGATGCCACAACCGCCAGCAAGATAAACAGTGGCACAGTGACAAGGGAAACCAGCGTCAAAACCCAGCTATAGAGCAACATCACCACGATGTAGATCACTGAGAAAACGGCATCTAACACAACCGTTAAGGCAGTTCCCGTTAAGAATTGCCGGATATTCTCCAACTCATTGATCCGGGTGGCCAGTTCACCCACCGGGCGGCGTTCAAAGTATCGCAAGGGCAACCGCAGCAGATGATCAATAATTTCCGACCCCAGCGTCATGTCGATTCGGTTCGTTGTGTCAACAAACAGGTAAGTTCGCACACTGCTAAGAATTGCCTCAAAGATGGCAATGATCACCAGGAAAATTCCTAAAACGTGGAGTGTGCTAACGCTTTGTTGCACGATCACCTTGTCGATGATCACCTGGATCATGAGTGGGTTTGCCAGTGCGAAAAGTTGGACGAAGAAGGAGGCGACAAAAACCTCAATCAGCACTCGGCGATATTTTTGAATGGAGGGCAAAAACCAATCCAGCCCAAAACGTTTCTGCGGTGTCTGGCGGGTGGATTGCAGCAGCAACACTTCACCCCGATCGCCCCACGTTTCGATAAATTCTGAGGGTTTACGGCGAATAATGCCCAGTTCTGGGACAGCAATCACCATTTCCCGCTCATTGATGCTGTAAATCAGAGCCAGACTATCTTGCCATTCCACCATTGCAGGAGCTTCTAGCCGACTCACAGCACTGGCAGGTACCATTACCAATTGGGCGTTCAACCCCAACATTTCTGCAACCGCACCACACAAATCCAGCGAAATGCCCCCTAACCGCTCCATTTGGCTAACCAACACCCGCCGAATCACATCCCGTCGAAACGGCATATTAAAGTGCTGGCAGAGCATTTGGAAGCAGGCCATTGCGACGTCTGGCTGCCCTTTGCCCCGCACAAATGGAAACTTAGTTGGTGTAGGCTGCAAGCCGCCCTTGTAGGTCGGTTCAGGATCAGGGGGACGATCGGGGGCGTAGGGAATATCGTCTGAGGAAAGATTATCTGTAGCGTCTTGGGTAACGAGCGATGCGTCTGCATCCCGTACTGGAGTATCTGCAATACTTTGGGGATCAGCAATGCTCTGCGGGTTGGTAATGGTACCTGGAAACCCAATAACACGGGCAGGTCTGTCGCCAGTGACTTCGAGATATGCCCCCATTTCGACTGACTTGGAGTTCATATTGACTCGACTGGCAACGGGGTAATTATTAATCTCCCCCCCACTCACCAGCCACAGCCGATCGCGCTCCAATTGGTTTAACGGCGTTCGTCCGGGCGGCAAATTGCAAACCACCGCAGAAGACACCGCATGAAAGGCTAACTCCTTTAAGTCCGCATCGCCGATCGCCTGTCGGTCTAGCTCTGCCCCCAATAGCTCAAAGACTTCAATCAGGGGGCACTGTTGCCGGAATGCCAGAGCGAGTTGAGGTTCGCGTTCCAGCAACACCAGAAAGTCTGAGGCGGAAAGCGTCAGGCAAATCGTTTCATTAGAAGCGATCGCCGTTTCACAAGCAACTCCTCGAATCAGCCCAACCCAGCCCATGATGGCTCCGGGTCGCAGCAATTCCAGCGTAACAGGACGCTGAGTCCGAGGGTCATAGCCCAACAATCGTACTTGCCCTTCATAGAGGATGGACAGTTGGGCTGGCATTTTGTCTCGCACCAGGATTGCCTGCCCCATGCGATAGCGCAGTAGTTGGAAGCGATCGGTTAGATAGGCCAACGACCCGGATGAAAGCTGATCAAACGGGGGGACAGTGGCGAGGAAATCTTGAACGGAGGCTTTTGTGTAGGTCATGAGGCGGTGGAGGCAGGAGTAGAGTGATGGAACGAAATAGAACCCAGCTTTTCTAGTTGATCACTCAGCCAGGTATTGAAACATTCATCGAGCAGCCGACGACGCATTGCCTCATCCAGTTGGGCGGGAATAAACTTTTCTAGACGAACTAAAACCAGCCACTCACCAACGCGGGTGGGTGGACATAGCTGTCCGGGTTGGCTCAAAGTCAGCAACTGGGCAAGCGTTGGGTGGGGTACACTCAGCTCAACCGGGCCAATTAAACCATCGGTTTGGGCTTCTGGCCCTTGGGAATAGGTGCGGGCCAATTCGCCAAGAGATTGTTCACCCTCCAAGATGCGGAAGTAAAGCTCTTGGGCAATACCCATATCTTTGGTGCGAATCAGGGAGTAAATCACTTTATCAAGCTGATTTTTTCGGCTCAAAAAGTAGGATTCCAACTTGGGGGCCCAGGTTTCTTGCTTAAACTTCTCAATTCGCACGCCACGAGTCGCTAACGCCTGTAGCTGTTCTTCAGACATCCCATACCGACCCAACCATGTCTTACGGGCTTTTTCATCCCCAATCTGCGCCTGAGTGTAAAACTGCTCACAGGCTTCAGCCGTTTCCTCAGGAGTGCATTCGATCGCACCGATCGCCTGATCGATCAAAATTTCCTGAATAAATTGTGGCAGCATTCGGTAACC
>PVWD01000164.1 GCA_003003615.1 filamentous cyanobacterium CCP2
GCAGCACTTTCGCATGCGATTTTATGCAGGCAAGATGCCTGCGCTACAAATTCCCCAGCCGCTCAATTGCTTTTCTTTATCCTTTACCAAATATCGCTACCCTGTCCTGGAAACATCAACCAGGCAAATTTACCTCGCTTCGCTGTAGCTGCTTTTTTCTGGCAGCAAAACGTCTGGTAGCAAAAATAGCTCTGTTATGGAATTTGCTTCGCGCTTAATGCGGCCATTGCAGACAGCCTGACGCAAATCCTGGAGGGCAGTCAGGTCAGACGGTTGATATCCACGAATGTCTAAAACCTGACGAATCAAACCCTCCGACTCAACACTCAGGTAGCCAGTTTGGAAAGCAGATTGAACAAGACGGCGAATCATGGCAAAGCGTCCTTGGGCTGAGGCGACATGGCAACGGATGCAAAGGTTAGAACAGTTAATGTAGATGAAGCCCGAAACGGATGGGCTTGGAAAGACGGAACTTGTCCCAATTATTTCCCTACATGTCTAGTGTGGGCGATCGGATGGGTGAACAGATTGATTGAGATCGGTAACAAAATGTGATTGGCGAACCAGAAAGGTGTGATATAAATCACGAGTATCAATTTGCTTTGAATCTGCTGCAAAAGGTGTGTCAATTATTCTTTGCAGAGCTAAAATTTCTGGAGCAAGGGAAGCAGTCCAACTGAAATGGCTAAACTTCCTTTGGTAATCAGCGGTTACGGCTTGATTGAGTCCTTATTTTCAGATCGGCGGTTGGTTTTTGAGGATGACGAATCAGAATTACGAATTGAGTCAGATAGGGAAAAAGCCAATGGCAAGTACGGAGCATTCTTGGGAATCCTCTGTGATTCAGTTGGCGCAAGCAGGAAACCTGAGGGCGATCGCCTTTTGGGTGAACCGATACCTTGTGCCGCAAGGGGCCTGTGCCCAGGTGTTATCTGAGCAGCCAGGACAGTTGTTGATTCGAGTGGTGAGCCACGCCAAACCAGACTGCGATCGGTTGGTGCAGTTTATTGGCTCTCGGTTAAATAGCCTCAACTCCGGGGCGTTTCAGTCTGCCCGAATCAGGGTACAGTTAGTTGGAACCTCTGAGGTGCTGTGGGAAAAAACGATTCGCGTTGTGCCAGTCGGTACGGCTAGTGTCAGTCCTGTTAATGCTCCGGCCCATTCAGGGGTTTCTAGATCAGCTCGCTCTGCCTCTCCAGCGACCACTCCTCCGGCAAACGCCATTCCTTCCGCTTTTGCAACCTCCTCTCCTGCATCGCCGCCCCTGGTTCAATCCGTTCGAGATTTCCAATTTCCTTCTCAGCAGCCTTCTCAACCGCCTGCTCAACCGCCTGCTCAACCGCCGATCGCCCAACCTGCCCCTGCCAGCTCAAATCGCCCGATCGCCCCTCGCAAAAAGCAGGTCAAATCAAAAATCAAACGCCAAAAATCCCGTTCCTTGGTGCGCTGGTCGCGTTTGGCGGTGCGGCAAATGATGGACGTGCCAGATGCCATTCGACACCTGACGGCTCAATCCACAAGATGGTTTACCGCCCAAACAATTCCGATTCGCGCCTTGACGCTGGGTGGTTCAGCAGTTGCCGTATTCTTTATGGGGTGCGGGTTTGAACTGTTGCGTTATTATGTGACAAATCCATCCTTGGGGCGGACTGCTTCAACGGGTTCTCGGTTGCTGCGATCGCCAAGGGGTTCCAGCGTTGCCACGGCTCTGGAAAATGTGCCGGTGATCCATCCAACGGTTCAAGATCCAAACGATCCATCCGTATCCCTAATTTTTAGTAACAGTGCTGCGCTAGGACGGCCAGCCAAGAGCCAACGGAATCAAGCACAGTTGGGATCTCGTTCTACCACAGGCGGCATTGCGGCTTACCAGCAAGCAGATTTGGTAATGACCAGCCTAGATCATCCCTTGACCTTGCCCCAAATTCTTCCCGGTTCAACCAGTTCAAACTCCAGAGAGCAAACCGACAGCCGCAGGGACTTTCAAAACAACTTACCCATGCCAGAGCAGACGATCGCCCCGGAAGTGCGTCGTTTAAGGGAGGAAGCCTCAGAGGACAACGGTCAGCCTCGTTCGCGGTTGCCGCAAGTCACCATTCAAGAGTTGTTAGCAAACGGTGTGAATGTGGTGAACCTGGCGGATAATTTGCCGGTGGAGGCCAGCACGTCAGGGCAGGTGCAAACGCTGGATGTGTTGAAGCAAAGCAGCATTCATGCAGTTGGGTTGGGCAATACGCCGCAGGAGGCCCGTCGGCCACAAGTGTTTGAGGTGAAGGGACAGCGCATTGCTTATTTGGCTTACTCTGAGCAATCCCTGTCTACAACGCTGGCTGTTGCAACCAATCTAATGCCGCCTTTGCCGACCCAAATTACAGAAGACATTCAGGCGATTCGAGAACAGGTGGATTGGGTGATTGTGAGCTTCCGGTGGCAGCGCAACTTAAGAGCCTATCCAGAATCCTGGCAAATCAATTTGTCTCGTTTGGCGATCGATCAGGGGGCTGATTTGGTTGTGGGTTATCATCCCCAACTGACTCAAGGAGCCGAGATTTATAACGGCAGAGTGATTGCTTACTCGCTGGGTAGCTCCATTGAAGAGTATGTGGAGGAATATAGCGACGAGCCGATCCCCGATCGCGATACAGTGACGCTGAAAGTGACCCTGCAAGATCAGGAAATGGGCATTGAGTTTTTGCCGATTCAATTGCGCCAAGGGGAAGCAACGCTGGCGGAAGGAGAAGTTGCAGAAATGATTCTGGAATCTTTCCATCAGGCTTCGAGCTTGTTTGACCAGCCGATGCGATCGCCCATCAGCCTGGATGCCCGTGTCCGCTTCTCTTTACCGGCTGCTCCCGACTCAGAATTGCCCACTGATCCATTTTTAGAAAGGTAGACCCGTCTAAAGGCGATCGGTTAAGGTCTAGGAAGGCTTAGAGACTTCAAAGTGAGGCTCCAGGAGGTTTGCTCGTGTTTACGATAAGTCAAGAACAGCGACAGTTCAAAACCTACATTCTGACGGATGATGCAACTCAAGCGCGCTTAGAAGTGGTGCCAGAGCGAGGCGGAATCGTTACCCAATGGCAAGTAAAAGGTCACGACCTGCTGTATATGGATGCAGAACGCTTTGCTAATCCAGAAGTTTCCATACGCGGTGGCATTCCCATTCTGTTTCCCATTTGCGGAAACCTACCCGACAACACCTACACCTACAATGGAAAATCCTACACGCTGAAGCAGCATGGATTTGCGCGAGAACTCTCCTGGACGGTGGCAGAGCAAAACACGGAGGAAGGCAGCATTGCCCTGGAACTGGAAAGCAGCGATCGAACGCGAGCGGTTTATCCCTTTGACTTTCACATCCGCTTTACCTACCAGCTTAAGGAAAACGCCTTAGAAATCCACCAGACCTATACCAATCTTTCCTCGGAGGCAATGCCGTTTTCCACAGGTCTACATCCCTACTTCCCGGTATCAGACAAGTCTCAGCTCACGTTTGACATTCCCGCCACCGAATATTTAGATCAACTCACCCAAACGACTCATCCCTTCCCCGGCAACTTTGACTTTGAGCAAGACGAAATTGATGTGGCCTTTCGGGATGTATCACGCCAGTCTGCAAGTGCAGCAGATGCCAGCCGAAAAATCCGCATGGCGATCGACTATGACCTCATTTATTCGACGGTTGTATTTTGGACGGTAAAAGGCAAAGACTATTACTGCCTGGAACCCTGGACAGCCCCCCGCAATGCATTCAACACAGGCGAAAATTTAATTCAACTTGAAGCGGGTTCAAGCCTCAGGACGTTGGTTTGTTTGAGGGTTTCATTTGAGTAGAGACATGAAATTTCACGTCTGTAAGGGAATAAAGGGAAATTTCGCGCCTGTTTCCCAATCCCCCGCAGATGAATTGCAGGCTACCTGAATAAAGTCTGAGCAATTAGGCTAGCAAGGGGTTTGAGTCCATTGATAGAAGTCAAAAGATAGAAAGGTTCAGGCAATTTCAGGTGACGGAACCCCCAAACAGATAAGTTTGGCAATATAAAACTGCCCGCGTGCCTCACTCCTGACTCCTCCCTCCTCACCTCTCCCTCCTGACTCCTCACCCCTTCCCCACCTTCTGCTGCTGATAAATTTCCTTGAACTGTCGCTGTTGCTGTTTGTGATCAACAATCGGTTGAGGATAATTACACCGATCGCATTCATCTGGGGGAATTTTGCCCGTCACCAGCAGTTCCGTGTCGAGGCTTCTGAGTTCGGGAAGCCATTCGCGGATGTATTCACCGTCTGGATCAAACTTTTGGGCTTGGCTGGCTGGGTTGAAAATTCGTAGAGGTTTAGGATCCATGCCGCTGGAGGCACTCCACTGCCATCCGCCATTGTTGGCAGACAGATCGCCATCCATCAGCTTCTGCATAAAGTATTTCTCGCCCCATTGCCAGTCAATGATCAAATCCTTGGTGAGGAAACTGGCCACAATCATGCGGCAACGGTTGTGCATCCAGCCGATCGTATTCATTTGGCGCATTGCAGCATCAACGATCGGGTATCCGGTTTTGCCTTCGCACCATGCCTGGAAAAGGGTTTCGTCATTTTGCCAGGGAAAGTCCTTAAAGGGTTCCCGATACGCTCCGGCTGCCAATTCTGGAAAAAAGAACATGGCATGTTGATAAAATTCTCGCCAGCATAATTCTTGTTGCCAGGTTTGTACATTTTGGCGAGTTTCATCGCTGCGACTGCGTTGATAAACTTCCTCTGCGGCAGCCCAAACCGTGCGAATGCCGATCGCCCCAAACTTAAGAGCTGCACTTAACTGAGACGTACCAGGAATGGCGGGAAAGTTGCGCTGTTCACCATACTCCTGAATTGCTTGCTCGCAGAAAGCTTCCAGACGTTCCTGGGCGGCTTGCTCTCCTGGAGAAAGAATTAGCTCATTCTCCCAAACGAAGCCCAAATCCTTAGCGGTGGGCAGCGCGATCGTCCCTGCTTTTTCCGCCTGAGATTGCTCTGAATCAGTTAAACCCGTTGCTTCTGCCAGGGGGGCTGCTGGTTCGGCTTTTTCCTGACTTTTCCAGTTTCGCCAAAAGGGAGTAAAAACCGTGTAGGGATCACCTGCATTCGTCATGACTTGCTTGGGTGCATGAAGTAGCTGATCCCAAAATGCCTGCACTTCAATGCCTGCCTCTCGGAGAGCTTCTGCAACGGCTCGATCGCGATCGCGGGCGTAAGGTTCTACATCTCGATTCAAAAAAACTGCTGTGGCTTCTAAAACCTTTGCTAACTGAGGGATTTGCTGAACGGGAGAGCCTTGCAAAATCAACAGTTGGCTTCCTGCTGCCGCGTATCGTTCCTGCAATGCCTTGAGGCTACCCATCATGTAAACCACTCTGGCAGGAGCAACATCATCTTGTTCTAAAATGCCTGGATCAAGGCAAAACACCCCCACCACTTTTGGAGATCGCTTTCTTGCTGCCGCTAAGCCCATATTGTCTGCAATCCGCAGGTCGCGCCGATGCCAAAACAAAATCAAGTCCGTCATGCTACCCGTATGCCAAGATGTCCACCTGAGTATTGTAGACAGGAAGATTGCCAAGATGCCCGTAGGGATTAAAGATGCCCATAGGGATTAAAGAGGGAGCATCCCATTGATGCAAATGGATCGATTTCCGTAGCGCAGGCATCTTGCCTGCCAGGGAGAGATTGGTCATGGAAATGCAAAAGTGGGATACGCCCATTAAAGATGCCCGCAGGGATTGCGATGCTTGTCTGTTAGCTCGATCCGCTTACCCCCTGGCTCACCTCCAATGCCGCTTCACCCTCCGTTTCAACTGCAACGATCTGCGGAATAGTAATCACAAACGTTGTACCTACCCCCACCTGGCTCTCTACGGTGATGTGTCCCTCGTGTAGCTCTACGCAGGTTTTGACCACTGCCAACCCTAGACCGCTTCCGACAATTTTTCCAACATTGCTGCTGCGCTGAAACGGTTCGTAAAGTGACTGCAATTCTTCGCTGGGAATGCCAATTCCTTGGTCTTGAATTTGAAAGACGATCGCCCCAGGTTGAGAACTGAGCGAAAACTGAATGACACCGCCTTCTGGAGAATATTTAATTGCATTTGATAAAAGGTTGCCAAGAATCGAATACAGCAGCTTTTCATCCAGATAGGCATGGGTTTGTTCGCCGTGATTAATGAGCTTAATTTGATGAATTGGTTCTGTGGTGGACTGGATATCTTCAATCAGGTTTAAGCAGAAAGATTCAACATCAATTAACGTGGGTTGACATTCGAGTTTTCCGGCTTCTGCTCTAGTTAAGGTCAAAATATCTGTCAGTAACTTCGTCATTAAACGGGCAGAAGACTGAATGCGGTGTAAATTTCTCAGCTTTTTGGGTTCTGTATAGATTTGTCCAGATTCCAAAAGCTGAACTGCTCCTAAAATAACGCTGAGTGGAGTCCGAAACTCGTGGGATACCATTGAAAAGAAATTTAGCTTTAGTTGACTCAATTCCTTTTCTTGGGCTAAGGCATGTTGCAATACCTCAGCCTGATGGCGTTTTAGCATTTGCCGATACAGCAGCCCAAATATGCTAAATAATACAGTAAACGTTAGAAGCGTTCCTGAAAATTCAATCAGCATTCTTAGCTGAAAACCCCTTTGAGATTGAGCAATTTGTCTCTGAAGTTGTTCTTCCTCCTCGGCTTGCATCGTCGAAACAATACGACGAATTTCTCGCTTATTTTGTTTAACTTGTGCAATGATTGAATCGTGGCTTGCTTCATCCCAATTATCGCGAAAAAGATCAGTAGAGTGACGATATAGGGAAACTCTTTGGGTAATTAAAATATCTAACTCGGCAAGGCGTTGCTGCTGTTCGGCATCATTTACAAGCAAGCGACGGAGTTTGTTTAATTTAGGATAAATTCTGCGGATAGAAACGTTATAGCGATCGAGTTCTTCTAGATCACCAAAGAGAATATAGCCTCTTCTTCCAGCTTCAATATCTGTAAGTGTTGATACGACACTCGTTAGGGTCTTTAAAACTTCATTGGTACGTCGAACTTTATTGGCACTCGTTATCAATCGCACAGAGTTTTGATGAGAAACATAGCTGGCAAAACTCATAATCAGCAATACGATGCCAAATCCACCTGTTATCCATCGTCGTTCGAGTGACCGCTTGAGCATGATTCACAATTTAAATTTATATATGAATTATTTAGTGTCAGTCCGTGCTAATTGTTTTATTCTGGTTTTAGTCTGATGCATCTACTGCCGTGGGGCAGGTTTTGCCAAAAGATTGACGCTCAGTTAATTACAAATCTACTAAACCTGCTTGTGCGAGATTTGTTCGTCAACCAGGTCTAATGACGATAAATGGGGGCATGAGAGCTTTGTCTTTGACCAGAATTTTTATCCTACCCTGTCTGTATTTTAAATAAAATGCTTTGTGTAAAAGTTTGCCAGAACTTTGAAATGATAGTGGTACTGAGTGAGCGAGGTACAGTTAAAATTTTGAGATGCGGATATTAGTTGTTGAAGATGACATCCAGTTGGCAGAGATCCTGACGGAAGCCCTGACCGATCGCCAGTATGTTGTGGATGTAGCTGAAGATGGAGAGCGTGCTTGGGATTGGGCAAACACTCTGGAGTACGATCTAATTGTTTTAGACTTAACGCTGCCCAAGCTGGATGGAGTCAGCTTTTGCCATCGGCTACGTCGGCACAACGCCACCCTGCCCATCCTCATGCTGACGGCTCGCGATACCGTGGCAGATAAGATCATTGGGCTGGATGCCGGAGCCGATGACTACGTGGTGAAGCCCTTTGACCTACAGGAGTTAATGGCAAGGGTAAGGGCATTATTGCGACGAGGTAGCATTAGTACCAATCCTGGATTGATCTGGGGAGATTTGCGCCTTGACTCCAGCACTTTCGAGGCAACCTATAACGATGTGCCCCTCTCTCTAACTCCTAAGGAATTCGCCATTTTAGAATTAATGATGTCAAGCGGTCGTCGGGTGTTGAGCCGATCGAACATTATTGAGCGGGTGTGGTCACTTGAAGATCCGCCCACGGAGGAAACCGTTAAAACGCATATTAAAACGCTCCGCCACAAGCTGAAAGTTGCAGGTTCTCCGGATAATTTCATTCAAACGGTGCATGGACTGGGGTATCGGTTGAAGCAGCCCTGAAAAGTAACCAAGTAAGCAAAATTCCAACCCACAAACTTTATTAATTAAACCTTAAACTGGCAGTCGGGCGATTGGGGAGAATTCCCTCTTTATCACCAGAGGGTTAAACATCATATTTACCTGCTCAAAATCTTTGCTTGACTGCATCGCAGACAACAAGCCATTAATAGAATAAGCTCGATCGATTTGCTCTTCATCTATCAAGAGGATAGATTCCCCGTGAAGATAAATTGTAATGGAAAAAACACATCGCATTTTACACAGATTTACAGGTGATCAGGAAATAAACTGGAAACATTTTGAGTTTACTGATCTATACCCATAGGAAGTTTAAAACTCATGTGTGAATGGTAGGGTAAAGCAAGAAATTGGAACGCACAAAAGCAAGAGCGAGTGTAATTTTGACGAAGTAAAGTCAAAAAGAAACGGACAAAACATAGAGTAAAGTATTTCCCTCTTCAGGTGTAGTAAGCTACTACAGAGCGATATGAGTAACGTAAATTTGCTAAGCCATCGCATAGAAAAAATACGTGGGCGGTTGTCTACGCTTTATCAACATGTCAATGCGTCATCATTGTCGTCTGTTGAATCGTCGGCTGAGCTATTGCCAACAGCCCTTGTGGAGCTAGGGATTGTCTCTGAGTCGCTACAGTTAGCAATGGAAGAATTGGCTCAGCAACAAGAGCGATTAGCAGCAATTCAAACGAAAGTAGAAGGCTCACAGCGACGGTATCACAATTTGTTTGAATTGATACCAAATCCTTACCTGGTTACGGATACCACATTTCAAATTCAGGATGCAAATCGGGCCGCTGCTGACCTGTTTAATATTCAGCAGCAGTTTCTGATTGGCAAGCCATTCTCTAGCCTGATCTTGAGTGAAGATTTACCCCTTCTTCAAGCAAAATTATCTCAAATTCACCAGAGAAATCGGATTGAACTATCCGTGCGGCTCCACCGCTATTGTGGGGGGTATTTTACTGCCAACTTAACCGTTAATGTGATTGCCGATTGGGAAACGAATTCAACCGTTTTATATTGGCTGCTGCATGATGTGACGGAGCGGAAGCGGGTTGAGTCTTCCCTCAATTCTTCGGACTATGATCCGTTTAAAGATCGATCGGTTCATTACTACAGCAAAGGAGAAATTATTTCGCTGGAACCTAGCAAAATTTGGCTTGTGTCTAGTGGGGTTGCAAAACTGACAACATTGTCCGATCGCGGCGAAGAAATGCTGATTGGGTTAGTGCGAGATTCAATGATTTTTGGGTCTAGTTTAACTGCATTGCAAACCTATCAGGCGATCGCGCTAACAAAAGTCCAGTTGGTTTCCATTCCACTCACGGAAATTGCTCAATCTCCTCGGTTAGCTCAGTTTCTTTTACCTTTACTCGAACAACGTCTCCGTCAAACTGAAAGCTTTTTATCGATTTATGGGCAGCTTCGGGTTGAAAATCGCTTGAGCCACCTCTTATCTTTGCTAAAGCAGGAAATTGGGCAACCCATTGAAGATGGAGTGCGGCTGTGTGTACGACTCACGCACCATGATTTTGCCAGCGTTTGTTGTACGACGCGGGTTACGGTGACGCGGCTACTGGGCAAGCTTCAACAGGAAGGAAAGATTGCATTTGATTCTCGTAATCACATTATTTTGAAAGACAAGCTGTTTTGAGAAGAGCCAAACCAGACGCAGCAGTAGGGGCATATTACGAAATGCCCTTGCAAAAGTATTGTGAACAATTTGAGCAATAAAATTGAACGCAAACTGACACAAGGAACTGTAAATTTCACTAGGTCAGATGAGTCAATTCACCGCCCGCGAATCAATGGTGGGCTATGAGATAAAGTCCATTCAAATGGACTCAACCCGTTTTCCAGTCTGATTGATCAGACTTTTTCAGATAGTCCGCGATGCATCTGCGGGAGATTGGCATAACGAAGCCGAGGGTATATCCCACTTTTGCATTTCCATGACAAATCTTTC
Source organism: filamentous cyanobacterium CCP2 (assembly GCA_003003615.1). Classification (GTDB taxonomy): domain Bacteria; phylum Cyanobacteriota; class Cyanobacteriia; order Elainellales; family Elainellaceae; genus Egbenema. The sequence goes on from PVWD01000164.1 coordinate 10,180, forward strand.
ACCGGCAGGCAAGATGCCTGCGCTACGGAAATCGATCCATTTGCATCAATGGGATGCTCCCGAAGCCGATCGGAGCCTGACACAAAAATCTGGACATACTCAACACAAAAACAACGCTCTTCTTGGGAAGGATTCTAGTTACGATTCTCGATTAACATTGCGATCGTCTGCACCAATTCATTTGGCTTAATAGGTTTAGCAAAGTGGAATTGAAAGCCGTTTTCTATTGCTTCTTGCTGGTAAAGTTCTTCGACATAAGCAGTCAAGGCAATGGCTACGATCGACTTTCCCGCTTCTGAAACGATTGCTTGAATTTCTTTTATTAGCTCATAGCCATTCATGTGAGGCATGCCAATATCGCTAATCACCACATCAGGCTGGATGTGCACCAGCGTTTCCAAAGCTTCGAGTCCCGATGCCGCCGCCGTGACTGTAGCCCCTGCGTATTCCAAAATCGAAACCACTAGCTCCAATGAGTTGGGTTCATCATCCACAACTAAAATATGGACGTTCTGCAATGAATCCTGAGTATCATCGGACTCTGGATGGACAACAGCCCAATGCTCAGTCATTTGGCCCTGTCGTTCGCCCTTGTCCTTGAGGAGGGGCAGCTTCACCGTCAGCGTGGCACCCTGATTTTCTCCAGGACTGCTTGCCTCGGCTGTGCCGCCATGCATTTCAACAATGTGCCGCACGATCGCCAAACCTAACCCCAACCCACCAAATTTACGAGTCGTTTTGCTGTCTGCCTGCCGAAAATAATCGAAGATATAGGGCAGAAATCCGGACGTAATCCCCTTTCCAGTATCACTGACTTGAATTTGAGCACAGGAACCTACCTGCCGCAGCGAAACAAAAACCTGCCCTCCCTCTGGCGTAAACTTGACCGCATTGGACAGCAAATTCCAGGCTACCTGCTGCAACCGGCTAAAATCTCCAGACACATAACCCACTGGCTCAAACTCTGTCTGAATTTGAATACCCTTCGCCTCTGCGGCAAGACGCACCGTTTCTAAAGACATTTCAATTGCCGCTTTCAGATCAACCTTGCCAATGTCTAGCCGCAGTTTGCCCCGTAAAATCCGAGAGATGTCTAACAGGTCTTCAATTAATTGAGTTTGTAGCTTAGCGTTTCGTTCGATCGCCTCTAACCCGCGAATCAGAATTGATTCATTTTTTCCTGCTGTTTGCAAGAGTCTTGACCATCCTAAAATCGGATTGAGGGGAGTGCGAAGTTCATGGGAAAGGACAGCCAAAAATTGATCTTTCGCCCGGTTTGCATTCTGTGCTTGCTGATACAATTGGGCGTTGTCAAGAGCAAGGGCTGCTCGATGCGCTAATTCATTCACCAATGTTAAATCAGACTGGGTGTAATGCCGATTTGAGTCAGCAGTAAAACAAAGGGAGAGTGCCCCCAGAATCCGTCCTTGCACAACTAAAGGCACTGTAATGAACGATCGCAGTTCAGCAGCTTGCAGAAACTGAAAATGCTCATTGCTTGTAGCGATCGATCGGAGACAGTCTTCTGTAATGACCGCTTTAAATAGCGTTTCACCGTGCAGTAAAACATTAGCTACAGGATGTTGAGCCGAAAGATGGTGAACTGCATCCAACGTGGGAATAGGATTGGGAATTTGATTTAGCCATTCCCGCCGAGCAGGGTTGACATGATGCCAAGCAACGCGATCGATCGTCTCTTCAGGAGTAATCACATCAAAAAAACAATAGTCTGCCAGGAAGGGCACCGCCAACTGAGCAATGTTGGTTAGCGTAATTTGATAGTTTAATGAACCCGCCAGCACCGAACTTGCTTCTGCCAAAAAGCGTTGTCCCGCCATGATTTGCTTCATGTCCTCAATGTCAGTTGCAGTGCCATACCAGTAGAGCACTTGCCCTTGATCATCCTTGAGTGGCACAATCCGAGCGAGATGCCAGCGATAGGTTTGGTCAAATCGCTTCAGGCGACATTCAACCTCATAGGCTTCTCCGGCTGCGATCGCATTGTTTCGGACGGCAGAAGTTGGCTGGAAGTCTTCTGGATGAATCACTTCACGCCACAGCCCTACCCCCAGTTCTAAATCAGCAATTCCGGTATATTCTTGCCAACGTTGATTAAAAAATTGAATTTTGCCATTCGCATCATTCACCCATAGCAACTGAGAAACGGCATTGGCAAGGCTACGATATCGGGCTTCGCTCAGATGCAATGCCTTCTCTGCTTGCAGCCTTTCTCGTCGCTCTTTGGCTTCCTTGAGGGCACGATGCACCGAGGGAACCAGCCTGCCCAACCGATGCTTCAACACATAATCTGTGGCTCCCTGCTTCAGGGCTTCGATCGCCAATTCCTCACCCAACCCTGCTGAAACCAGGATAAACGGCAGGTCAGGGCACAGCATTTTAGCAATTCCCAAGGCGGATAAGCCATCAAAACTGGGCAAAAAATAGTCACATAGAACCAGGTCAAAGGAATCCGTCTTCAATGCTTTGACAAAATCGCTACGGCTCTCTACTCTGACTAACTCACTGTGGATGCCGCCTTCCAGCAAGGTTGTTTGAATCATCTCTGCATCCAGCAGACTGTCTTCAAGTAGGAGAATTCGCAACGAATCCATTAGTCGCTTTGCTCCTTGGGTTAGCTGGTAGGTTCTACTTAATTTGGCGGCACTCATCGGCATGGTAACTCACTTCCCAAGTAACTCATTTGAGGTGAACGAACCTAGCAAAACGTTCTAGGAGCAAGCTGCTGCACTTCCTCTTGACCAAAAATCAATTCCACAATTGCAGAAATGAGTTGTTCTGGTTCTACAGGTTTGCTCAGGCAACGTTGAAAACCGGCCGCAAGAATTTCTCGTTGGCTCCCCGCCAAACTGTATGCTGTCATCGCAATGACGGGAAGATGCTTCCCTTGATCCGATCGCGCTCTAACCTTGCGAATCAGCGAGTAACCATCTTCTCCAGGCATTGCAATATCGCTAATGATCAAATCAGGCTGCCCCTTCTCAAACTGCTCTAAAGCACTGCTTACCGAATAAACAGTTGTCACCTCAGCACAATGTAGCTCCAGAATCAGCGAAACCAGTTTGCAAGCATCATCATTATCATCAACAACCAGTATTTTTAAACCGCTTAAAAGTGAATGGTGTTGAGAGTCCACAGTTCTCCTAGTACAACTGAATGAGCGGTGTACAACTTGATAAGCTACGAAAATTGCGAACGCTATAGTTACACTTAAACCCTCTATAAATTCTGCACACCTAAACATTCTTGCACTTAAGTATGTCTAGTTGACTATATCCAAAGGTATAAAACATCTATCTGAAGCATTAGCCGACCTATATTGCTACCTTTCTTGACATGAATTAGCAGAATTTTAAATTGGGAAACCGATCGTAAAATTGCAGCAGCCCAGGTGATAGATTTTGCCCACCTTTTAGTTGGATAAATTTTGCCGATTCCTTAACTGGGCAGGCAAGATGCCCACCCCACAAGACTGTTCCCCCTTTATTCTCGTAAGTTTCATCAAGGGGGTTTAGCCTGGTTGACTGACAAATCTTTTTCCCCTCATCCCTAAATCCCTTCTCCCACAAAGGGCGAAGGGACTTCAAACCAAAAACCTGGGTCGAAAGCCCCTCGCCTGCTCTGGGAGAGGGGTTGGGGTGAGGGCGGGGCGAGTTTTGTCAGTCAATCAGGG
>PVWD01000487.1 GCA_003003615.1 filamentous cyanobacterium CCP2
CCTTGGCGACTGCCCCAAACGGTGGATTGGCGATCACCACATCATGCAGGGTTTCGGGCAACCACAGGGAGGCATCTTCGGTAGTCACCGCAAACCCCTGCGCCCGTAGGTCGGCAGCCCGATCAGGGTTCAGCTCATTGACCGCCGCCATCTCTGGATGCGCCAGTAACAGCAATGCCCCATGCCCTGCGCTGGGTTCATAAACAGTGGTTCCCGTGTTGATGCCTGCCAGGCTGGCCGCCAGCTGCGCAATCGGCACCGGCGTGCTGTACGCCTGTTGCTGGACGCTGGTCGATGACCGCACCGTCAAGGAGGGCTGCCGTTGGTATAAATCCACCAGGCGGTGAAATGTCTGCACCGGTCCCAAAGAGCCTGTGATGATGGTGCGGGCGGCTCTGACAATGGCGGCTTCGGCGGCTTCATCAACGAGCTTGGCCAGCTCCTGCCCTGGGCGCACCTCTTCCCCGAGGACCGAAGAAGCAAATGCGCGGGCATCGGTGATGGTGCTAAAGCCATAACCAGCGGCAAAATGGCGGGTAAATTCCCGCACCAGTTCAGGTGAATAGTGAACATCAGCCATGGGTTACCGACACTGGAACCCGTAGCCACAGGCGTATCTCACGGCTTGCCTCAACCCTTTGGAATGAATTGCGTCAAAGACAGCAATCAAAAACAGGCAGGGGCGAAAGTCAAGCGCAATCACGCTTTACAGCGCAGTACAGGCGCGGCGGAACTGTTGTCCCATGCAAAGATGCTGCTGATAACTAGGGGATTTATTTAAGGCTTTGCTATGACCGATCCCTTGTCGCTACCTGCTCCCGAAGGGAGCCTTTCTCCCATGGCTGCCGATCCCCCCCTTGTGTGGGGCAGGGTATCGGCGATTTTTCCACAGTCTCGTGGCTGAGGCCTATAGGAATTTTTTTAAAGGAAGGACATAGAGGAAAGATCACTATATGTATGCGCGACCGTTGCACCGTCGATCGCTGCGACCGTTGCACCATCAGGGCGCGACCGATGCACCGTTAATAAAATGATCGATCAGGACGGATCGCCTGTGGGGCTTAGGATCGCGCCGATCAACTCGATGCGCGACCGTTTCACCGTGGATAAATGTACCATCCCCCTGATCTGCCCTTCAGAGGCGGGATAGAGGGGCAGTTTTCCACAGGCACAGTAAAGCCCACGGCGCGAACCATGGGCACTGTTGTCATTAACTGAATCGGATGATGTATAGTCCCTGCGGTTGAGGAGTCGCTCAAGGGATTACCCTAGCGGCTTGCAGATGCAGAGGCTTAGCTAGGGTGTACAGAATAAGAATAACAAAAGTCTAGGGTCATTACAAGTTATAAAAACAATTCTTGCTACAGGAGTAAAAGTTTTTTAGAAGAATTAACCACGAAAAATGTAATCCGCTGAAAACCATTTCTAGACTTTTTCACAGTAATTCGCTGATATGTTCCCCACAGGAAAGCAATCGAGAAATTTCCCATGTTGATGCTTGACTAGGAATTCAAGAGGATTTTAACAAAATCATAGGATCAGCTAAAGTGCAAAAAACTATTATTGAAATAGCCATAGAAGGCGGAATTCAAAGTGTCCTTTCGACAGAAAGAATTCAACGATATATTAATTGGGCATCAGGTAATCTTGAAGATGGATTACACCTATATGCGTTAAATACAAGATTAAGTGAAGCACTTTACACTCCCCTTCAAATGCTAGAAATCACGCTGCGAAATAAAATTCATAGTACCATGAGCCATCATTTTTCGGAAAACTGGCTCGAAAACGACAATATAATTACTGCCAGCAATCAGCGTGATAGAATTGAAAAAGCAAAATCTGATTTATCAAGTGAGCGGAAAGAAAATACACCACATCAACTTGTAACTAAGTTGATGTTTGGCTTCTGGACAACCATGCTCAACACTGAATATAATCAACTTTGGCAAAAATATCTCTATACAATTGCCACTGAAAATGGGCGTACCTTAAGCCGTAAGCAGCTAGCCACACCTCTTTCAAAAATCCGTACCCTACGCAACCGTATTGCCCACCATGAGCCGATCTTGCACTGGAACCTTATCGATCATCATAAGCAAATACTTGAAATAACACGGTGGTTGTCTCCCGTTGCTCACGAATGGAGCCAACATCATAGTCGTTTTCTCCAAGTATATCCTATCCATGGAATTCAGTTATCACGATAACTTATTTCACCTTTTCTGATTTTGCAGGTGGGCTTAACTTGGTTCAGAGCCATTGAATTATTACTATAAGATGAAAGTAATGCCTCAGAATAAGATTCCCCTAGCGGCGTGCTTTTCAGCAGAGGCTTAGCTAGGGACAACAAAGCTAATTTATCAAACGTGCGATGGAATATCCATGCTTTTGTGCAGAATCATGCTGTGACAGAAACGTGGGCAGCAGCAATAATTTCATCAAAGCTTTTATCACTGAATTCATGATTATCGGCCTGTGCTATGCCGCTGTTGATGGCATTTTTGAGGATTTCCTCTTTTAACTGACAGCGGTTATTTTCCAAGGGCGCGTGAACATTGGTTGGGATATTCATAGAATGCACCGAATATTGTTTAATGAGATTTTCATTAAACAATGCCTAACATCAATAGACCTATCAAGAAAGAACTATCCCGCTATTACTTCACCTTCTCTGGTATCGCGGGCAGGCTTGGGCGGATGATCAGGTAATCATCCTGTTCTTCTAGGTTGAGATCGGGATAGACCAATTGAATTTTCTTTAATTGCGCCCGTGCCTTAGTCT
>PVWD01000488.1 GCA_003003615.1 filamentous cyanobacterium CCP2
GAGATCGGGGTCGAGGTAGCCTCAAAATTGGGGATGTAGGCCCAATGGGGCGAATCCTGATTCTGGGAGAACCCGGAAACAGTATTATTCCCGAATTAACTCCTCTGCCGGATGAAATTGTAATTCCCAAACCGGGTAAGGGTGCATTCTTCAACACCTCATTAGAGATGCACTTAAAACAGCAAGGCATTACCCACTTAATAATTACCGGAGTCACCACTGAAGTTTGTGTTCAAACGACAATGCGTGAAGCAAACGATCGCGGCTATGAATGTTTGCTGGTGGAAGATGCAACGGAAAGCTATTTTCCAGACTTTAAGCAAGCAACTTTGGCAATGATCTGTGCCCAAGGTGGGATTGTGGGTTGGGTTAGTACGACCGATGATGTGCTGACTGCCCTGTCAACTCAAATACTCAGTGGAGTATAATCATATTGTCTGATTGTAGGAAATTTGTTGCCACCGTTTTTTCTCGCCTAAAGATAGATAATATCCGTCTGGATTCCTATACTTCTCTTTTCAGTCTATTTATTTGTATAGATTTCTAGTAAATTTGAATTCGCTACAGTGGACTTAAATCACCATATTTAGCTCTACTGACGGTTCTGCCCTATCATGCGCCGCAAGGTTAAAAAGCGTTCCCTTCAACGCTATCTTCGTTCTACGATCGTTTCAGATCCGGCTGAATCTGCCAAAGCCGCCGGGTTACGGTATGTCTCAGACGATGGGCCTGGCATTCGGAGACGACGGTCTGGCAAGGGATTTACCTATTTAGACGTAAACGGAGAACGAATTCGCAACCCAGAGGAAATTCAGCGAATTAAGTCCTTGGCTATCCCACCTGCCTATGAAGATGTGTGGATTTGCCCTTTAGCGAACGGGCACTTGCAGGCAACTGGGCGGGATGCTAAGGGACGAAAACAATATCGTTATCACCCTCTCTGGCGCACCGTTCGGGATCAGACCAAATTCACCCGACTTCTGATTTTCAGTAAAGCTTTGCCAGACATTCGCAAACGGCTTGCCCAGGACTTGGCATTGCGCGGATTGCCGAAGGAAAAGGTGCTGGCGGCGGTGGTGCGCCTCATGGAATTAACGCGGATTCGAGTTGGAAATGAAACCTATGCTCGTGAGAATGAATCCTATGGCATGACGACCTTACAGGATGACCATGTGGATGTGTCTGGGTCGAAAATGCGGTTTCGATTTCGCGGCAAAAGTGGCGTTGAACATGATATTCAACTCACCGATCGACGGCTGGCCAAAATTGTCAAATGCTGCCAGGAATTACCCGGACAGGATTTATTTCAGTATGCTGATGAGAATGGCGAGTATCAAACGATCGGCTCTAGCGATGTCAACGACTATTTGAGGGAAATCACTGGCGAAAATTTTACAGCAAAGGATCTCCGAACCTGGGCAGGAAGCGTATTAGCGGCTTCCCAGTTAGTGGAAATTGGTACGTTCACCTCCCAAACGGCTGCCAAGAAAAATATTACGCAAGCGATCAAAATGGTTGCAGAGCATTTGGGCAATCGTCCTGCCACCTGCCGTAAGTATTATGTTCACCCAGCGATTTTGGATGCTTACTTAGATGCATCGTTGCATGTAACAATGGAACGCCATTTGCAAATTAAAGTGGATGATCCCCATGCGCTGCGCTGTGAAGAATTGGCGGTTGTTGCTATCCTGGAGCAAAAAATTGTTCAGGAAATCGAACCGCTACTGGCTCGATCGTCTTGATTTCATCCTATTTAACCAGGAGTTTGCCATGTCTTCGTCGCTAGAGTCTCCGCTGGAATCTGCTGCTCCATTTTCACCCCCAGTATTACCCGATCGCCTACCAGAAGAAACGCACTCATCCGATGATGGGATGGCTGAAGCATTTACCATTGGCGTTGAGGAAGAATATCAAATCATTCATCCTGTGACTCGTGAACTGTATGCTCACGCAGAAAAAATTTTACCCCTCGCGCAACAAACCTTAGGCGATGAAGTACAGCCAGAACTGAAACGATCGCAGATTGAAATTGCGACACCTGTTTGTCACAGTTTGGCAGAAGTGCAAACTGAACTGAACCACGCACGACGATCGGTTATTCAGGCAGCAACAGCCCAAGGCGCGAAGATTGCCGCAGCCGGAACTCATCCCTTTTCCCACTGGCAAGATCAACCTCTGATGCCGAAGGAGCGATATGAGGCCTTGCTGGAAGACTTTCAGCAGTTGACACGGGAAATGGTAATCTTCGGCTGTCATGTTCATGTTGGGATTCGCGATCGAGAGATAGCCATTCAGGTGATGAATCGCTCTCGGCAATGGATGGCTCCCTTACTTGCCCTCACCGCTAATTCACCCTTTTGGTTGGGAACAGACACCGGATATGCCAGCTACAGAACCCTGCTGTGGGGGCGTTGGCCCATGTCTGGTCTACCCCCTAGCTTCGCTTCATTGGCAGAATACGAATCACTTATTCAAAATTTTGCGAATACTAAATGTATTGAAGATGCGACAAAAATTTACTGGGATATTCGCCTTTCTGAGCGGTTTCCCACGATCGAATTTCGGGTTGCAGATGTGTGTATGACTGTGAATGAAGCGGTGATGTTAGCCGGATTGATTCGGGCATTGGCTCAAACCTGCTACGAGGAAGCCAAACAACAGCGATCGTTTCCTACCCTCCAACCTGAACTTTTACGCTTTAACCACTGGCGCGCCGCCCGCTATGGCCCAGACGCAGAATTGATTCATGTTTGTACCGGAGAATCCGTTCC
>PVWD01000165.1 GCA_003003615.1 filamentous cyanobacterium CCP2
TGAGTGATGAAGACATTGCTCGATTCAAGGATACGCTGGACTACGACGGAGCCACACAGTACGAGTTTGCCAGGGTGAGGATCAATATTTTTGACTCTTTGCGCGGCCCGGCAATGGTCATGCGCTTAATTCCCTTAAAGATTCTCACCATTGAGCAGTTGAATCTGCCCCCTGTCTTTAAAGATATTTGCCACTATCACAAGGGTCTGATTCTGGTGACGGGGCCAACGGGTTCTGGTAAGTCCACCACAATGGCAGCCATGATTGATTACATCAATAATGAGATGCCAAAGAACATTATCACCATTGAAGACCCGATCGAATTTGTTCACCAAAGTCGAAAATCGCTGATTAAGCAACGAGAAGTCGGCATTCACACGAAGAAGTTTGACAATGCTCTGAAAGCTTCGCTTCGGGAAGACCCAGACATTATTCTCGTGGGTGAAATGCGGGATAAGGAAACGGTGAATACTGCTCTGAAAGCGGCACAAACAGGTCACTTAGTCATGGGAACGCTGCACACGAACAGCGCGGTTAAGACGATCGAGCGGATTCTAAACTTATATGAACCCGATCAGCAGGCTCCTATGCGCGTGGCGATCGCTGAATCGTTAGTTTCTGTCATTGCCCAAGGACTATGCCGAACGACGGACGGCAAGCGAGCCGCCTTCCACGACATTATGATCAACACCGATGCCATCAAAGACTATATCCGTCGGGGCGAAATTGACGAAATTGAAGCGATCATTCCTCGCTGTACGTTTGACGGAATGTGTACGATGAACCAGTCTCTTTACAAGCTCTATGAAGCAGGGCGAATCACAGAAGAGACGGCCCTAGAACATTCACCTAAGCCCAACGAAATGGCCCAAATTTTGCGGGGACGGGTTTAGCGATCGTTTCGTTCTCCTTGTACCTCCCATTGGGGGGTATTTTTTTGACCTTGCTACCAATCCACAGCGTTCTTCGTTAGGCTCAGAAGAAGGGGGATAACTGCAACGATGAGCGCAAATTTAGAGCATAAAATTCAGTCCACAGAACTTTTCAAAGGCATTGCTTTGTTCACTCCAGGCGGAGACTTGGTGTACTGCATTGACCCACAGAAGCAGAACCAATGGCATTTACAGCTTTGCGCGGTCTTACAGGAAATGCTGAATTTACCTGAACCGCCCCACTTTCTGGTGCCTTGCTATACGGCAACCATCGATCGCTTCCTGGATTCGCGCACGCAAACGATCCAAACCTATGCAGAGGCCCATCCACTGGTTTTGCGCTACCGAGCCCTCCTCAGCGTCATTTTCGGAGTGGAAGAGTTAATTTGGCAGGCATCCCCCTGTCCAGAAGGAATATGTGACCCGATCGTCTTAGCTTCCTATCATCAGCAGTTTCCGCAGCTTTGGCAGGATCATGATTTGGTGGTGCGCTATGAGCGAGTAGAACCGCAATCTCCAATCCTGGCAAAGGAAAATTCGATGCTGTCTTGGTCGCCGGTTCAGCAAACGCAAAAAACGCAGGGTTATGTGTTGCGCTTGTTTGTGGCAGGTAACAATGCAGCGACAGCCAATATTCTCAAAAACTTACATCAACTGCTTGAGCAATCTTTACAACAGCCTTATACGCTGAAAGTGATTGACATTCATAAGCATCCAGAGCTGGCGGAGGAAGACCAAGTTGCTGCAACCCCAACCTTGGTTAAGGTTTGGCCTCGCCCCACGAAGCGCATCGTGGGTAATCTAGAAGATATTCATAAGGTTTCGCAAGCCCTTTCACTCCCAGAGCTATTCAATCAAATGGATGAAGAATAACTCTGAGAAGCTGTTGGGCATTTAGCTGGATGCCGAATTAACCCCTCTGCAATCTATCCTGCTGCAAGTAAGGACTTTGGATTAAATAACCTGTACGATGGTTCTGCTTGGTTGACTGGGCGGGCCAGATGCCCACCCCACAAGAATTACAGCCTATTTAATTTCCATTCCTAAGCATCAGGAATGTACGATAAACGGTTGAAGCTACATCGGCAGCAACGATCGCTGGCAGGTTGGACAAATTGCGTGAATGATCAACTGGCAGTCCAATAAGTGATAGCCTTCTTTTTGGGCGGTTTTTGCTCCTGTTTTAAGGATCGTGTCGTTTTTGAACTCGATCGTTTTGTTACAACGAACGCAAATCAGATGGTGATGATGGTACGGAGCAGGCTGATTAATTTCGTAATGCTTATGCCCTTCTGCTAACTCAAGTTCTCTTAAAATGCCCATCCGAGCCATAAGCTTGAGGTTGCGGTAGATCGTGGACAGGCTGATTGCCTCACCATCTTCCAGAAGCAAATTATGCAAATCCTCCGCGCTCAGGTGTTGACCCTCTGGCAGGTTTTGAAAAACCTGAAGGATCGTTTCACGCTGAGGCGTTAATCGCCAGCCCCTTTCGTTCAGTTCAGCCTTGAGGGAAGTTACGCTGTACATGCTGGCTCACCTTTCTCAATAAAGCTGTCTTAATGAGAAGGATACACAATGAATCCCCTCATTTGCAAGAGCGAGTGGTTATTGAGAATAATAGCTAAAAATAGCCGATCGTGTGTTTGATGAGAATTTCTTACTTTGCTTAAAAAACGGTTAAGGAAAGAAGTTGAGCGATTTTCTTGGATTTGTTAAAAGTTCTGAAGGCTCAGGATAGATGAGAATCTATTGCAACTTGGGCTTTTTTTAGGTTCATATGTTCATAAAAGTTTTGAAATATGGGCGGCAAAACCAATTCATTTAATCAAAGCAAAACGCTTTAAAGCAAAACATTCCACCCAATGGGAGACAAAGCCTCTAGCGAAGGCCGTAGCATAAATGCATAAATGCCTATCACTTCTTGGGAAGGATTAAAGCAAAGATATGTTTACAGGACTGATTCGGGCGATCGGGGTTTTACGTTCATTAGACAATAACGAGGTGCAAATTCATTGCGATGCGGCACACCTGGAGCATTTGCTACCCGATCTAGAGCTTGGAGATAGTGTGGCGGTGGATGGAATTTGTTTAACCGTCACCCATATTTTGCCAACCGGATTTGTGGCAAGCGTTTCACCGGAAACCCTAAGCCGTACCACGTTGGCAGGCAGTACAGGGGAAAGCTCCGTGAATTTAGAACCGTCCTTGAAGGTGGGCAGCAAGCTAGGTGGGCATTTTGTTACGGGGCACATTGATGGGGTGGGCTATTTGGAAAGTTCAGAGCAAACGGAAAATGCCTGGGAAATGAGCTTTCAAGTTCCTGACCCCAGGGTTTCTCGCTACATTGTGCCAAAGGGAAGCATTGCGGTGAATGGGGTCAGTTTGACGGTATCCGCCTGTGATTCAACAGGGTCTTGGTTTAAGGTTGCCGTGATTCCCTTAACCTATGCGGAAACTAATCTCCAGTACTTGCAGCCGGGTAGCCCAGTTAATTTGGAGGGGGATGTTCTGGGGAAGTATGTGGAAAAATTTCTGCGTTTGGATGCGAATTCGCCTGCTGCTGAATTAGAGCGATCGCTTCCTTCAGGGATGGAAATTACGCCTGGTTTTTTGGTTGAGCATGGTTATTTGTAGGAGTAGGGAGTAGGGAGTGGGGAGTAGGGAGTGGAAAATTTTTCGCCTTTTCCCTGATTCGATCGCCAATCTCCTCCTATTGATGGAAGTGTGAAGTTTTGCAAGCATGAGAGCTTAATAATTGGCAACAATTGCCGCGTTTCCCGTGCCGGATGCCCATGTACTGCCGATGCTGGTGTCAACTGTACTGGTTTTTCCTACATGGAAACGTTGATGTAACGATAGGAGGATTCGCGAATGGCGACAACAAATACAGGCTCTAAGCTGCCGATCGCGGACAAGGATCGATCGTTTTTGGAAAAGGTGATGATTCGGGGTGGCTTGGCTGATCCCTATGATGCCAGGGACATTACAGAAGTGGTTTTTCGCTGTATGCGAGATCTGATGACGACGGAAGCGGCCGATCGCGTTGCAGATGAATTAAGGGGTGAAGAGGCTGTTGCCGCAGCAGGGGACAAATCATTACGTGTGGGCATGGAAGACCTCTGGAAGGATACGAACCCTTTAGTGGGTTTCCTAAGCCGCATTCGTCCCCCTCTGCATGGGTCTGGAGCCTGGAGATTTGATGCTGATCGCTTTATTTTCCGGGTTGCCAATGAGTCTGGTGTTCCCCGCAATGTGGATACGGAGCAGGTGATTCAGGCGGTTTTCTCGGCAACAAAGGATGAGCTTACTCAAGAGCGAATTCAAGAGGTTGCAGATTGGCTGCCCGATCGAATTTGCCAAATGTGGAAGAGAGCGTAAGTTAATCCATAAAAGCGATCAAAGCGGCGTTCAATTAATGCTTTATTCAATGGGATAAACATCATGTAAATGTTTACATTGCTCTAGAAGAACGCCGCCCTTTAGATGAATTGAAATGGGCGATCGTTGGATTACATCTTTGCAGCGTAGATCAATTAAGTTGGGATTGTAATCTTCAAAATCGTCAATACTTGCACCATAAATAATTTCAGAAATGCTGGCCCAAACGCAAGCAGATGCACACATCGGACAAGGCTCGTAGGTAGTATAAAGCGTGTAGCCTTCCAGAGAACGATCGCCCAATTTTGTAGCCAGTTTGCGAATGACATTCACTTCGGCGTGCCCGGTTGGATCATGCTCAGTTAGAACTGTATTTCCGGCGACTTCAACAATTTGGTTTCCTTTCGCAATCACTGCCCCGTAAGGGGTTTTACTTGTTTCGGCAGCTTCGATCGCTACCTGCATCATTTCTTCAGGAGTCATTAATTTTGAATCTTGAACATCTCGACATTATTGAGTTTAAGTTCAAATTGAATTTTTTTGTGTTTGCAAGATATCAAAATGGCCAAAATCTGGCTGAAGTTAGAAAAAACTAAAAGATTGATTCAATAAACTTATTTCTTCAGCTAGACGTAAGAAATAGCCAGTTTACTAAGAATAATGAAAGCACGATTTGAATCATTAACTTTAGCTTTGAGTTAGAAAAATGGCAGATCAATTCAAAAAAGGCGATCGGGTTCAGTGGAATACCTCTCAGGGAAAAACGGAGGGAGTTGTTGTTAAGAAATTAACTGAGCCTACCGATATCAAAGGACATCATGTCAAGGCTTCAAAGGACAACCCAGAATATCTGGTTAAAAGTGAAAAAACTGGCAAGGAAGCCGCCCACAAGCCTGAAGCTTTGGAAAAGATAGAAGATTAAATACAGAGGATAAAGTGATGTCTGAGCTATCCCGTGAAGAGCAAGATATTGTATTGAATTTTGAAGCAGCCGTTAATATGTCTGCTGAGGAAATCGAAGATTGGCTAAAAACGGAAGAATCAAACAGCGTAGGGCAGAAAGAAAGCGAGGATGCTGAATCAAAAGGGCATCAGTCTGGGCGGCATATTGTCAAAATTCTTCGTAAGGCAGAATCAGATTATACGAAGGATGATTTTGCTCACATGAAGAAGGTCATTTCTTATATCCATCGTCATTCAGCCCAGCAACCTTCGGGCAGCATCGTCAATACCCCTTGGCGGTATTCCCTAATGAATTGGGGACATGATCCAACCAAGTAGAGCCGTCTCCAAGCTCTCGCGATAGTTTTGCGTCTGTAAATCGGAAAAAGGGTGATAAAACGTAATACGATCGACTGCGTTAAGAAATTCGCAAACACCATCCATGACTGCAACAGACGATAAAACAATTGTTCGAGACTATTTCAACGCGATCGGGTTCGATCGATGGCGACGAATCTATGGTAGCGGTGAGGTCAATAAAGTCCAGCTAGATATTCGTAAGGGACATCAACAAACCGTTGATACGGTGCTGAGTTGGCTAATAGACGATAGTGTGGCAGGGTTAACCATCTGCGATGCAGGCTGTGGTGTGGGTAGCCTCAGCATTCCTTTGGCGGAGGCAGGGGCGATCGTTTATGCCAGCGATATTTCGGAAAAGATGGTTGGGGAGGCGAAGGAACGGGCCGAGGCAGTCGGGATTTCGTCCGATCGTCTGACTTTTGCGGTGCAAGACTTAGAAGCATTGAGCGGTCAGTATCATACGGTCGTTTGCCTGGATGTGTTGATCCATTATCCCCAAGACAAAGCAATGGAGATGATTGAGCATCTCGGTGGGTTGGCAGAATCTCGGCTTTTGCTCAGCTTTGCTCCCAAAACGTTTGCCTACAGCCTGCTCAAGCGGATTGGTGAATTTTTCCCTGGCCCCAGCAAAGCGACTCGTGCCTATCTCCATCGAGAAGCAGAGATCGTCAATGCTTTGAAGCGTCAGGGCTGGACGATCGAGCGAAACGCCATGACCAAAACTCGGTTCTACTTTTCTCGATTACTCGAAGCGGTGAAAAAATAAGGCTAAGCTCTCAGCAGCACATTGGCTTTGGCGCGTCATCCCTCTATGAAGTTATGTTCTAGAGTCTTATCAGCATTCTGCATACTGTCATAGAGGCGATCGCGCAACGGTACTGATCGGATTAAAGTGGTTGGGAAAAACCATTTGAAGAAGCTTGTGAATCTTTGATCTTTCAATTGGGTGATATTAAATTATTGCTCGTATGATATAACAGCGAAAAGATTAGAAAAACTGAAAGAACGCGGTTGAAAACCGATCGATTAGGAACGAGAATCTATCCTAGTCGTCTTTTTTTGTTACTGCTGCATCTACACGCTTCAATAACAGCTTCGTTACTTTTTGACGACAAAATTTAGAATTTTTTGTTGAGGAAATTATGACAAACAGCACGAACCGCATCCCGGTGATCCCCCAACAGGATGCGAACGTCTATGCCTTTGGAGATAGTACCACTGACATTGGTAATTTATTTGCTGCCACTGGTGGCCTATTGCCTCCCAGCCCTCCCTACGCAGATGGTCGATTTTCTAATGGGCAAGTTGCTGTAGAAACCTTAGCCAGCAGCCTGGGACTGAACCTAAATTTGGCAACAAACTTTGCTGTCGGTGGGGCTACTACAGGTCGCGCTAATGTAAATGACACACCCGCAATTCAGTTTGGCGGATTGCTTGACCAGATCGATCGCTTTACCAGTGAAGTCGGTGTGAATGGGGCCGATCCAAACGCGCTGTATTTTATTTGGGCAGGAGCGAATGATTTTTTGAGCCTGTCGCCTGATCCGGCTGCAGTTGGCCAAGCGATTAACCAGGCAGTTAGTAATGTTAGAACTGCGGTTGAGTCATTGGCAAATGCAGGGGCGAAGAACATTGTTGTGGTGCAAAATCCTAATTTGGGTCGGTTGCCACTCAGCCTTGAAGAGGATTTGTTAGTTCCTTTGACGGGTGTAACGCAGGCTCTAAATGCTGGGTTTCAAAATGCTCTGTCACCGCTTGAACAAAGCCTGGGCATTAATGTTGTCTTGACCGATCTCTTTGCCATCGGTGAGCAAATTGCTCAAAACCCGGCTGCATTTGGTTTCGTTAACACCACCGACCCTTTCTTGAATGGACTCGTTCCAACTGATCCAACAGCCGATGCCAACACATTCTTCTTCTGGGATCGGGCCCACCCAACGACCCGAAGCCACTCCATCTTCGCCCAAACCTTTCGGCAAGATGTGATTAATGGGATTACAGAAGATATTGTGCGAATTGGGACTCCTCAAGCCGATCGCCTGGTGGGCTACAGTGGCAACGATTTCCTGGTGGGGCTAGATGGCGACGATTGGCTGGAGGGCAACCGGGGGAATGATACCTTGCTGGGTGGTGGCGGCAACGATACGCTGTCTGGTTTCCAGGGGCGAGATCTGTTGGTTGGCGGTGTTGGGGATGACCTGCTGCTGGGCAATGGTGGCAACGATCGGCTGTATGGCGGAGAGGGCCAAGATACCTTGAGAGGTGGACTGGGTGCAGATTTTCTCAACGGCGGCAGAGGCAGTGACACGCTGGAAGGCGGAAGAGGAGCCGATCGCTTCTGGTTGCAGCCAGGACACGGAGTAGACACCATTGTTGATTTTGAACTGGGGAGCGATCGAATTGTGCTGGGCGGACGGCTCACGTTCGATCGTTTAAACCTCCGGCAGCGCGGAGATAACACTGTCATTCGGATTGCTAGAGATAATCAACGTTTAGCAATTCTGGAGGGAATTCAGGCAAGTTCCCTGGGGCAGAGCGATTTTCTAAGCCTCGGCAGCAACAATCCATTTAGGCTAACGGCGGCTGATCTTCAGTTGCCCAGCGTTTCATCATCGGTTGCGGCTTAGGGGGAAGTGAGGGAGTGAGAGAGTGAGGAAGTGAGAGAGTTGCTCTGATTCCCTACCTGAAATCTGATTATGGAAGTTAACAAAATAACCAGGTCGTTCGTAGCGCAGGCATCTTGACTGCCATCGGGCCGATCGCTCGATCGCAAGGGCCAAATTTAGTTTTTAACTTCCATAATCAGAGAAAGCGGGTTTGAGTCCATTGATGGAGGCTAAGAAAATAATCGGGTCTTGTCTTGTGGGGGAGACTGTCCAGAATGGGTTAATCTTTGGGTGTTTGCTCTACAGCGAGTTCTCAACTCGATCGCTACTCATGCTGTCTACCTTTTCCTTGTCTATCTTTACTCCCTCCTGTTTATGATTAAGCTCTTTCTCTTGCTAGGGGCAATCCTCGGCGGTTTTTCTGTTGCCTTTGGGGCATTTGCTTCTCACGCCCTCAAAGAACGGCTCGTCGATCGATCGCTGGAAATTTTTGAACTGGCGGCGCGCTACCAGATGTACCATGCGTTAGCGTTGTTGCTGGTTGGCATGTTGCTGAGTCGGGCAGATACGGGGCAAGCTTTTTTGACCGCTTCAGGAATTTCCTTCCTGGTGGGGGTGCTGTTGTTTTGTGGAAGCTTGTATGCTCTCAGCTTGTCTGGGATAAAAATTTTGGGAGCAATTACGCCGTTGGGAGGGGTTGCGTTTATGGTGGGTTGGGCGTGTTTGGCGATCGGGGTGTGGAATTATAAGTGAGTGAGGGAGTGGGGAGTGGGGAGTGGGGAGTGAAGATCTTACAATTTGAACTTGCATTCATGGAATGCTCCCTGCTTGCCCTTTGTCAGTACACTCACCCCATCGATTTCGATCGCCTTGCTGCCTGATGAATTTGGAGGGATGCAATGGCTGCAATCACCAGGATGCCGCCGATCATTTGGGCCAGGCTCAGAGTTTGTCCTAGCCATAGCCAGGCCAGAATGGCTGCAATTACAGGTTCCAGGGTTGCTGCGATCGCTCCTCGTTCTGCCCGCACTTGCTGAATTCCCCAACACATTAAGCAAAACGGAATGAGCGTTCCCCCAATTCCAACAAACAAAATCCCCAATAGATTTTCCGGTAAAAAGACTGCTGCTGGGAATCCCTGAGAGAACTGCACCGCGACCCAAAAAAGACTGGAAATGAGAAACGCTCGATACATGACACCGATCGCCCCATACGTATCGACAACCGCTTCACTCAGCAAGGTGCAACTACAAAAAGACAGTGCACTCAATCCTGCTGCTAACAATCCCAAACTGTCTACTTGTAGTGTGCTCGTTCCCAACCCAGACAGCAACGCAACTCCGGCAATGACACTTATAACGGCTGCAACGGTCACGAAGGGGGGAATGCGGCGTAACTTGAAAGCTTCGATCGCCACAACAATGGCGGGAGCCGTGTACTGAATCACAAGAGCTACTGCCACCGACAGCCGAGAAATCGCAATGTAGTAGGTTACAGTTACCATTGCCAACGATAAGCCCAACAGCAGAATTCGCCAGTTCATGCGCTGACGTGAGGGCTGCACCATTCGGTAGACAATTGCCAAACCCACGGCTGCAATGACGGCGCGGGCGGTAGTCAGTTCAAACGGAGAGACACCACCCTGAAACAGGTTGCTGGCCACAATAGCGGCGATTGCCCACAGCGTTGCGGCTAAAGCAATAGCAGCCAGCCCTAAACCACTGTTGCGGCGATCGGAAGATAGGGGTAACTTTGCTGCATTAGATGACATGGCTGGAAGATGGGGTGAATGATATGCAAACTTCTTCAGTCTCACCCTTGAGCGGATCGGGCGCAATCATGCTGTTGGGTGAAACTCCATCTAAATCCTTTCTGTACAATCTATCTTTTGTGCCATGCAGTTCAGCGCAATAAAGCCGAAAATAATCCCGAATACGTACCAAATCTACAGATTGTATTGATTATGACACTAAAGCTTAATGTACCGACGCTGGATAGTCCTAAAGCTGCAAAAGAGCTTGAGCAAACCATTTTGACCTCTGAACCAGAAGCAAAAGTAAAGGTAGACGCAAACACTAAAACGGTCACCGTAGAGTCTGAAGCGTCTGAGGAAACCTTCAAGCAGTTAATCATTGCAGCAGGACATGAAATTGCTTGAATCTGGCAAGGCGGAACCCTAACCATTTAAGATGCTTAATTTTGGAGGAATAATGAGAATTTTAGTTGTTTACTACTCAATGTATGGGCACACCTTAACGCTGGCGCGAGCCGTTGCTGAAGGAGCCGGACAGGTTGCCAATGCTGAAGTAATGCTGCGTCGGGTTCAAGAGTTTGAAGTAGTAGACAAAAAGATTGACGAAAACGAAGCGGCTCGTCAGGTGCGAGAACAGCAGAGCGAGATTCCGGTTTGCACGGTTGATGATTTGCGATCGGCTGATGGCGTGATTTTTGGTTCTCCCACCCGCTACGGCAATATGACAGCCCAGATGAAGCAGTTAATTGACTCTACAACAAGCCTGTGGTTGAACGGTGAGATGGAAGGCAAACCAGCAGGGGTGTTTACTTCAACGGCTTCTACGCACGGTGGGCAAGAAACAACGCTGCTAACGATGATGGTGCCACTATTACACCTGGGAATGCTGATTGTCGGTGTGCCTTATTCATTGCCCAGCATGATTCATACAGAAGCGCGAGGCGGGACACCCTACGGTGCTACAACGATTGCTGGAGGACAAGGCGAATTGCAACCCAAACCAGAGGATTTAGAAATTGCTCGGGCCTTGGGGCGGCGTGTGGCAGAGGTGACTGCAAAGGTACGCAGTTAGTTTGAAGTGGGGCATACCAAACGCATGTAAGGAGTCCGTTACAGGAAATCCAGAGAACGATCGCATCATTCCCTTGGCTCACGGATATACACACATTTTCTAACGATTTTTCTAACGATGAGCCACATGCACAACTGAATCATTTGACGACCAAAAGGAGGAATGCAAATGGAATCTGAAACTCGTAAAGAGATTAGAGAAGGTGCAGCCTGGTCAATTGCTCTGGGAGTTTTACTGATTATTCTGGGGCTGATTGCGATCGCGGTTCCTTTCTTTGCATCCTTAGCAACAGGCGTATTTTTTGGTTGGCTCCTGATAGTTGGCGGCGTTATTCAAGCATTTTATGCTTTGCGTCAAAACCGTCCTGGCAATTTCTTTGGATTTAAGCTGCTTTTTAGCATTCTCGCCATTATTGCCGGAATTTTGCTGATTGCCGATCCTTTAGCAGGTGTTGCATCTTTAACGTTAATTATTGGCATTTACTTTTTCCTGGATGGCATCTTCCGCGTCATTCTGGCCTTTCAACTGAAGCCGTCTGCCAATTGGGGATGGGTGCTTTTTAACGGCATTTTGATGATTATTCTGGGAATTCTCATTTGGTCGCAGTGGCCCTTTAGCGCGGTGTGGGTTCTTGGTCTGTTAGTGGGGATTGGGTTACTCATGAGCGGCATTGCTACAGTTGTTTTGGGGGCAGCGGCTCGTGCTAGTTTGTCAGAACCCTAGGGAAAGTAAGGCTTCCCGTCACATTCTTTTGTTTAGCTTGGCAGTCGTAGCTGCGATCGTTTTGGGTTGGGTCAGCCTTCCCCCTAAAATCATTCCGCCCCGCGATCCAGCGGCACCTGTGACGGTTTATGTCATGAACCAAGACTTTCATTCCAGGCTAATTCTGCCCAATCAGGAGGATGAATTCGTACAGTATGCCTACGGTGACTGGCAATATTTCGCGCTTTATGAGCAGAATGTCCGCACTGCACTGGCGGCCCTTTTTGTGCCCACCCAAGGCGCGTTAGGACGACGAGGTTATAGGGATCTTCAAATGCTGGAACAGGAAACGGATGAGCTTTATAATGGCTCTCTCCTCAGCTTTGAAGTGGCAAGCGGCAGAGCATCTCAGCTTTTTGAATCTTTGAATGCCCGTTTTGAACAAAACATAGACACGGCGATCGTCAATCAACGGAACCGGATGACCTTCGTTCAAGATGATCAGGACTACACTTTGTTGCACAACAGCAATCATGAACTCGTGCGATGGCTGGAAGCGTTGGACTGCGAGGTTGAAGGTTTTGTTATGTGGTCAGGGTTTCGGGTGGAGCAGCCGTCATAAGCAAAGTTCTTCAACTTCATCCGCAGCTAAATTCTTAGCTTACACAAGCCTGCCTACGGTGCATCTTCCCATTCTGCCGTTAGGCTCCGGTAGTTAAACTGTTCCGCCCCTGGATGGCATCCTATACAGCTTTGGAGAGTCACCCGATCGCCAAATTCCACTTTCGGATGAAGCACGCGAAAATAGCGGGAACTGCGGAGCCGGTAGGGGGGGGGTTCGTTGTCCCGGAGTGGGCGAGAGTAGAGGGAAATATAGTTCCAAACGACGTAAATGCTAGGTTCTGAGAAGGGTGTAATCTGAACGCCGTAGTGGTTGGGGTCGGTTAAAATGGTGCGCCAAATTTCGGTGGGCAGGACGGCAGGGGGTAAGCCTACATGGCAGGTGGCACAGTTTTCTAAGTAAAGTTCTTGCCCAAATTGGAGTTCTGGCGGAACCACGTCAACTAGTCCTTCTGGGTCTGGTGTGATGGCTTGGGCGATCGTTTCTTTGACCATTGTGTCGTTGACTGAGGTGGCGAAAACAGGTCGTGCTTGGGCGAAACCCATCCCCAGAAGGACACTCCATAGGAGCAGAAATATACCTAAAAAGACTCGGCGAGCCGATCGGGGTTGGCTTTGAGCTTTTTGGGAAAATGATTTGATCAATGGGTGCATACTGGTTGCATTATCGGGCTAGCGCGGCGGTTAAATTAGGGAGATGCTTAATTGGGAGTCGTTTATAAATCATTCTGGCGTATCCTCCAGATGAATGAGGTGGTGCGGCTAAACTGTGGAATAGCTTAATAAATGGGTATAAATCACAATGATTCGTTAGAGTATCACATCATCACGATCGCTTAATGCTTCAGCTTGGGCTGTTGCAGTCCAAAATAACTCAGCCCGAAACAACTCAGCCCGAAACAATTCAGTTAAGCAAAAGGAATGGTTCACTGCCAATGGATTGTAGTTACGTTCAATTTTGTGTGCATGACGGGACGAGCCAAAGTCAATGTTCCTCGATGTATCCGTCTAAAATTGACCTTCATCAGCTTCAGGTACTCTTTCAAACAACTGCTTTTTGGGCACGCGATCGCCAGATAGACGATTTGAAAATTGCTCTGGAAAACAGCAAGCCTATTGTAAGTGCTTGGGATACTGGTGGGGCGATTTCTCCAAAGGAAGCGCGGTTGGTGGGGTTTGCCCGTGCTACTTCGGATGGTATTTATCGGGCGACTATTTGGGATGTGGTGGTTCATCCAGATTATCAGGGAGCAGGGCTGGGACGGAAGCTGGTTGAAACGATTTTGGCGCATCCGCATGTGAGTCGGGTTGAGCGGGTGTATTTGATGACGACGAAGCAGCAGGCGTTTTATCGGCGTATTGGGTTTGAGGAGAATCAGACGACGACGATGGTGTTGTTTCGCCAGTCTGAGTTGGTTGAAGGTGCTGATTGTGCCGGGGGAGTTGATTGGGTTGAGGAAGTTGAGATATCT
>PVWD01000489.1 GCA_003003615.1 filamentous cyanobacterium CCP2
GAGCCGGATCGATCGGCTGTTTGGCCCGAATTGCTTCCCGTAGACGGTTAAGAACCAAATTGAGCGTTACTTCGCCATAGCCAAGGGCTGCCAGCAAATCTTCAGCCGATGGATAGTTACATCGTTCCGCCGTTGTTTGCATCGGTTCTGACTTGAGCAGTGCTTCAAAACCACCCTTCCCTAGGGCTTTTTCTAACATATCGCGACCCCGCAAAATGTTTTCGTCCCGGTGCGATCGTTTATACCATTGGCGAATGCGGTTTCGGGCACTGGGGGTAACGGTAAAGTTCAGCCAATCCAGGCTAGGGTGGGCATTCTTTTGGGTAATGATTTCCACAATATCGCCGTTTTTCAGGGGAGTATCTAACGGCACCATGCGCTCATTCACCCGCGCTCCGGCACAGTGGTTGCCGACTTCTGTATGAATTCGGTAGGCAAAGTCGATCGATGTCGAACCTTGGGCAAGGGCAACCACATCTCCATTCGGCGTAAAAACATAGACATCATCAGCAAACAGATTGTCTTTGATGTTTTCTAAGTACTCTTGGGCATCCTTCAGGTCGCTTTGCCACTCCAAAAGCTGCCGCAACCAAGTAAATTTTTCATCATCTGTGCTGAGCTTGCTGTAGCCACTGCCCTTTTCTTTATATTTCCAGTGGGCTGCAATCCCGTATTCAGCAATGTGGTGCATTTCCATCGTGCGGATTTGCACTTCGATTGGTCTGCCCGTGTTGCCAATGACCACCGTATGAAGGGATTGATAGCGGTTGGGTTTGGGCAGTCCAATATAATCCTTGAAACGTCCAGGAATAGGGCGAAAAGCATCATGAACAACGGCTAAGGCCCGGTAACATTCATCGTTTGTGTTGACAATGACTCGAATCGCAGCAATGTCGTAGATTTCTTGAAAACTTTTTTGCTGTCGCTGCATCTTTTGGTAAATACCGTAAAGATGTTTCGGGCGACCACTAATGTCGTAACACTGGATTCCAAGTTGAGTCATGCGTTCTCGAAGCAGTTCTGCCACTTTTTCCAGGCGAACCTCGCGATCGACCCGCTTATCTGCCACTAGCTCTTGCATTTGGCGATAGGCTTCTGGCTCCAGATACTTGAATGATAAATCTTCTAATTCCCACTTAAAGCGTCCAATTCCTAACCGATTAGCCAGAGGCGCGAAAATCTCACGGGTTTCCAGGGCAATTCGTCGTCGTTTGTCATCGGGTAGATGCTCCAGCGTTCGCATATTGTGTAATCGATCGGCTAGTTTCACCACAATCACCCGGATATCCTGCGCCATTGCCAAGAACATGCGGCGAAAGTTCTCAGCTTGGCGTTCGGTTTTACTGGAAAAGTTGAACTTAGAAAGCTTTGTGACCCCTTCAACCAGCCGTCGCACTTCAATGCCAAATCGCTTTTCAATTTCTTCAGCCGTGACATCCGTATCTTCAATCACATCATGGAGGAAGCCTGCCGCAATCATAGATGCACTGCCGCCCAGTTCTCGAAGTAGCCCTGCCACCGCAACAGGGTGGGCAATGTAAGGTTCTCCGGAAGCGCGATATTGCTCTTTGTGCAAGCAGTAGGCAAACTCAAATGCTTGGCAGACCAGAGTGGTATCTCCGGGCGAACCGTCTGACCCATCACAGGCAAGTGGCGATCGATGCTCGATGATGCACTCCCGAAGCCAGTCTGGTACGGTGATATCGGTGGGGATGGAAGACGTTGCTACATTCATGCTGTCAAGCCCGGAAATCATAAGCAGAGGGCTAATGGTAGTGGATAGATGTTTGCTGATTCTAAGGTATTTACCCTTAGAAGAATAGAAAGCAATTTGGAAGCATGCAGAATGCTTCAGATGGTGCCAGATCAACGAGGCAGATTGAGAAAAATACTAGAGCTTTTAATTCTCGCTACAGCGCACAAGCAAGGAAAGCACTAGTCAGGTTGGGATATGGGAACTCGCGGATTGATATGCGCCTGAAAAATAAGTTTGGAAAAAAGGTTTTGAAGGAAGTTCCTGAATATCCAAGGAAGCTAACAACCACTTACACTTGCATATCGCTATCTTGGCTTAAGGAAAAAGCTGGTCAAACAATCAATTTCCTGAAATTTGGGACTTAGAAAAATGGACTGTCAGATTTCTTAACACCACTCTAACCGATCTGAGGACTGAACGTGTTGGTTGCTACCCTGGATTGAGGATCAATTTTAACAGTTGATTGTCTACAAAGTGGCATCAAGATTTTCATTCCTCGGATACCGAACAAACAATTGATGGATAGTCTATCAGTTTTAAAGTATTAAATGATACAAGAAGCTTATTCCCGTTCTTACGAAACCTTACGCCGATCGCTAGAACACCTGAAAGCGGTTCGCTCTGATCCCGATTTACGGGGATCAACAATTCAACCAGCCTTCCAAGCGGTTCAACGGGCTTTCCAAGATATCCTCAATCTGGGCTTAGATGGGCTTGATCCTGTGCAGGCGGCCAATGCTCAGTCCTATTACACTGAAATCAATAAGCAATTAAGATTACTCAGTATGGATGTGATGTTTCTCCAGGCTTCCCGCCAAACGGCTACATCTCAACAACGCCAGCAGCAAATGTCCGATCGCTTGGAGCGACTACTGAGCTATTGTGAGGCCTTGTTGAGTGAGGATGGCAACGAATCGAAAGATGATGCCAATCTTAGGTGACTGAAACCCCAGGCAGATAGAGCGATTTTCATTTGGTTAAGCCACACTACTCCCC
>PVWD01000166.1 GCA_003003615.1 filamentous cyanobacterium CCP2
ATCCTAAACAAGGTGGCTCAATCAGCCCCAATCAGCCCCAATCAGCCTTACTCGCTCATCCCACTTTTACCCTCACCACGGAGAAAGCATGGACGCAGTTTTATCAGAAAAAAGTGTGACGCAGACCAAGACGGACGCAGTGCTGTCTGTTAAAGATGTGAAGGTTGTCTTCTCTGGCTTTCAGGCCCTTAAGGGTGTGACGCTGGATATTGGCGATCGAGAAATTGTGACAATTATTGGCCCAAACGGAGCCGGAAAAAGTACGTTGCTAGATGCGATTGTGGGTAAATCTCCGGTGGCTTCCGGTCACATTTACTATCACGGGCACGAAATTACGAACAAAAACCCCTACGAAATTGCCCGCTTGGGTGTAGGGCGAAAGTTTCAGAACCCCAATGTTTACAATGAACTAACGGTTTTTGAGAACATTCAACTTGCGCTCAAGGGAACGCACGGGATTTGGTCATCCCTCACCACCAAATTGACCTCTGCCAAAAAAGACAAAATTGCTTCCGTTCTCGATCGCACGAGCCTGCTGGACAAAGCCATGACTCCGGTTTCGTCTTTGTCCCATGGTCAGAAGCAATGGGTCGAAATTGCCATGGTTTTGGCCCAAGATCCGTCGGTGATTCTGCTAGATGAACCCACCGCAGGCATGACTTCTGATGAAACCCATCTCACGGGCGAAATTATTCAGACGATCGTTCAAGATCACTCTGTGGTGGTGATTGAACACGACATGGAGTTTGTTAAGCAAATTGCACGTCGGCTGATTGTGCTGCACCAGGGTGAAAAGTTGGCAGAAGGAACGGTGGCGGAAGTTCAAAATAATCCCAAAGTTGTGGAGGTTTATCTTGGTCGTGAACGAATCGATGTCGCTGCTTAATCTAACGGATGTAACGGCTGGCTACGGGCAAACTCCTGTGCTGTTTGATGTGAATATGACCGTCGATCAAGGGGATATTGCTTGCCTGCTGGGGCGAAATGGTGTGGGTAAAACGACGTTGCTTCGTAGCATTATTGGTCTGAATAAAGTTGCACGGGGCAAGATCGTTTTTAATGCAGACGAAATTACCTATGCCCCCACCTACAAACGGGCCCGGAATGGCATTGCTTACATCCCCCAGGGGCGTGAAATTATCCCTTACCTGTCGGTTTTGGATAACCTGAAGCTGGGTTTTACGGCCAGACGCAAAAAGTCGGGAGCAATTCCTGATGAGATTTTTGAGTTCTTCCCGATGTTGAAGCAACACCTCAAACGTCAGGGTGGACTGCTGAGCGGTGGGCAGCAGCAACAGTTGGCCATTGCACGGGGCTTGATGTGCAACCCCAAAATTATGCTGTTGGATGAGCCAACCGAAGGAATTCAGCCTTCGATCGTCCAGGAGATTGAAGAGACGCTAAAGCGAATCAATGTGGAAAAGGGCATCACCATCGTCGTGGTGGAACAAAAAATTGAATTTGCCCGCACCCTTGCCAAGAAGTTTTTCATCATGGAAAAGGGAGCCGTGGTCGAATCTGGAGTAACTTCAGATTTAACCGATGATCTGGTGCATCGCTATCTGGCAGTTTAGGTTGGTTTCCTGCTTTCTGCCATCCATGATCTGGGGAGGGAAATCCTTCTGCCAGATTTTTTTATGATTAAACCAGACACAGGCAGCAAAATCAAAATCTGAGTATGTCTTCGCCAAACTCAAGAACGGTCAAAGATAGACGGGATTACAACACTTGGGTTGCCACTGAAACCCTGGAAGACTATGCTCTACGATTTGCCCCAAAATCCTTTAGAAAATGGCCAGAGTGGTTGGTAGCAAACACTGCAAGCGGCGGACTCTCGTTTTTAGCCCTAGAGGCGATCGGCGGTTCGCTGGCTATTAGCTATGGGTTTGCCAATTCTTTTTGGGCGATTCTTGTGGTGGGGGTAATTATTTTTTTAACGGGTTTGCCGATCGCCTACTACGCTGCAAAATACCACATTGACATCGACTTGCTAACGCGAGGAGCCGGATTTGGGTACATCGGTTCAACCATTACCTCGTTAATTTATGCCTCATTTACATTCATTTTCTTTGCCCTAGAAGCGGCCATCATGGCGCAGGCTCTGGAGCTATACTTTCACTTACCCTTATCCGTTGGCTATGTCGTTTGCTCTCTGGTTATCATTCCTTTAGTCTTCTTTGGTGTCACTTTAATTAACCAATTGCAGCTATGGACACAGCCCATTTGGTTAGCCTTACTCGCGTTGCCATACCTCTGTATCCTTTACAAAGAGCCAAACGCGCTTTCAGATTGGGTACATTTTGCTGGTGAGGCTGGCACCGCTGACTTTGACCCGCTCCTATTTGGTTCAGCAGCCACGATCGCCTTTTCACTCATTGCCCAAATCGGCGAACAGGTAGATTACCTGCGGTTTCTGCCCGACAAAGAAGAAACAAATCGGCGGAAATGGTGGATAGGGCTGATTTTAGCTGGGCCAGGCTGGATCATTTTAGGCTGTGCCAAACAGTTGGGAGGAGCCTTCTTAGCATCGCTGGCGGTTCATCATGGCATCAGCTTGGTGAAAGCAAATGAGCCAACCCAAATGTATTTAATTGGGTTTGAGTATGTTTTTGCCAATCCGCAAGCCGTTCTGGCTGTCACCTGTTTCTTTGTGATCTTGTCGCAAATTAAGATTAACGTCACCAATGCTTATGCAGGTTCGTTGGCTTGGTCAAACTTCTTCTGTCGGTTGACCCATAGCCATCCGGGCCGCGTCGTTTGGTTGGTATTTAATGTGGGCATTGCTCTGCTGATGATGGAATTGGGCGTGTTCTCTACCCTGAAAGCAGTGTTGGGACTTTATTCCAATGTGGCGATCGCCTGGGTGGGGGCGTTGGTGGCTGATCTGGTAATTAACAAACCCTTGGGGCTAAGCCCTTCCTACATTGAGTTTAAGCGGGCCCATTTGTATAACTTTAATCCAGTAGGTGTTGGGTCTACTTTGATTGCATCGCTCACAGCCATGATTGCATTTATCGGCGGATTTGGTGAGGTGGCTCATGCCTTTGCAGCATTTATTGCTTTAAGCTTGGCTCTGGTGCTGTCTCCGACGATCGCTTTTCTTACAAAAGGGAAGTATTACATTGCCCGTGAGAATTTACAGCAAAATATTTTGCAGCAACATCCGATTCAAACAAATGCATCTCAGCAAGATATTTCTCAGAAAGATATTTTACCAACAAATCTACTCACTGTACAAATCCCTCCTGAAGCAAGGCAATGTTGCATTTGCGAACAAGAATATGAATCTCAAGACACAGCCTTCTGCCCCATTTACAACGGTGCAATTTGCTCTCTTTGCTGTAGCCTGGATGCTTGCTGCAATGATGCTTGTAAAGTTCCTGCATTGGAAAAAACCTTCTCTACGAATTTGGTATCTTTAACGACAAAGAAAGAGCAAAAAAAAGGAATTTTTCAAGATAAATTTTCCCCACAGCTAGGAACAAGACTTGTTCGATATTTAGCAGTTTCATTGTCTTTATCAGGATTGGTGGGTGCCATTTTAGGGTTAGTTTATTACCAACAAGTAATTACCATTTCCCATCTTGCAACAACGGCTGAAGAACAGTTAACCGATGCCCTCGTAGAAGTTTTTGCCGTCCTGATTGTGATCATTGGCGTGGGTTCGTGGTGGCTAGTTTTAACCCAAGAAAGCCGACAACTAGCCCAGGAAGATTTGGACAGGCAGAACCTTAAACTTCACCAAGAAGTCAAAGAACGCCAGTCGGCTGAAGCAAAACTGCAAGAGAAAGCTCAACAGCTAGAGCAAACGCTGCTCAATTTACAACAAGCCGAAGCCCAACTGATTCAAACTGAAAAGATGGCCGCTTTAGGGGGGCTGGTTGCCGGAATTGCCCACGAAATTAATACGCCGATCGGGATTGGAGTGACTGCGGCTTCCTTGCTCATGGAAAAAACGATCGCCTTTACAGCCCTGTTCAAGAGCGGCATGATGAAACGCTCTGACCTGGAAAAGTTCTTGGACATGGCGCAACGCAGCAGCCAGATGACGCTCACCAACCTGGAACGGGCCGTAGAGCTAATCCAAAGCTTTAAACAGGTTGCGGTTGATCAATCCAGCGAATCGAAGCGCGTTTTCAATGTCAAAACCTATCTAGAAGAAATTCTGTTGCAGCTTAGCCCTAAGCTGAAGGCAACCAAGCATACCATCCAAGTCCAAGGCGATGCTCATCTCAGCCTCAATAGCTATCCGGGTGCTTTTTCTCAAATTGTGACTAATCTAGTGATGAATTCCTTACTCCATGCCTACGCACCCAACGAGGCAGGTCACATTCAGCTAACCTTTCAACAAACCGAAACCCAAATTATTTTTGAGTATGCTGATGATGGGTGTGGCATTCCTCCAGAAAATCTGAGCAAAATCTTTGAGCCTTTCTTCACCACCCGGCGTGGGAAAGGAGGTAGTGGTCTAGGGTTGCATATTGTCTATAACCTGGTTACGCAAAAGCTAAATGGCAAGATCCAATGTGAAAGCCAACCTGGAGCCGGAACAAAATTCACCATTACGCTGTTAAACACCCAAGGATAATTGAGAGCAATTAGGAAATCACCTATGACAAAGAACATCTCTTCTCCCATCTCCGTCCTACAAAACAGGGAACCTCTTCTGGCACAGCCCGATGAAGAAATTCAATTTGCTGAGGAAACGGAAACCATTGAACCTGGCAACAGTTGGAAGATTCTGATTGTAGATGATGAAGTTGAAGTGCATGATGTCACAAAGTTGGCCCTCAGCGATTTTACCTTTGAAGGGAAAGCCCTCAGCTTTATTAGCGCGTATTCGGCTGAAGAAGCAAAACAGCTAATCCAGGCTCATCCTGATACGGCGATCGTTTTTTTGGATGTGGTGATGGAAAGTGAGAATGCAGGGTTGGATGTGATCAAATACGTGCGGGAGGAGTTGGGGAATTCCCTTGTCAGGATTATTTTAAGAACAGGGCAGCCAGGCCAAGCTCCCGAAAATGTGGTGGCGGTGAATTATGGCATTGATGATTACAAGACGAAAACGGAGCTAACGGCTAGGAAGCTCTTTATTACCGTTGTAACAGCCTTGCGAGCCTTCTCAACACTCACGCAAATGCTGGAATTTAGCCGAAAGTTAGAATTAGAGGCCGTTCAACACAGGCAGACCGAAACTGCTTTGCGGCAAAGCGAAATCCAAGCTCATGAGAAGGTTCAACAGTTGGAGCAGTCGCTTCAGGCTCTTCAATCCCAAACACAGCAAGGACAACAGGAAAAAATCGAAATCCTGCGCCAACTGATTACCGAAATTACTCACGAAATTGGCAATTCACCAAATCAGCCCGGTGCTTTGTATGCCATGTCAATGATTGCGCGGGCAGCCAGGATGGTACTCCGCATTACAGATGAGCATTCTACGCGGTTAGGGCTTTCTCAAAGCAAGCTGGCAATTCTGATTTACCTCAGCAGCCAACCCGAATTGTGTGCAAGTCCGTCGGCTTTGGCAAA
Organism: filamentous cyanobacterium CCP2; assembly: GCA_003003615.1. Lineage (GTDB taxonomy): Bacteria > Cyanobacteriota > Cyanobacteriia > Elainellales > Elainellaceae > Egbenema. Next base: position 5,530 of record PVWD01000166.1, read on the forward strand.
GCACTGTGGAGTTTCCCGTGCAGCAATGACTGGATTGCTGGACAGCCTGGAACAAGAGGGCTATGTCGAGCGTGATAATCATCCGTTCGATCGCAGGGCATTGAGGGTGAAGCTAACGCTGAAAGGGCAACAATTCTTAGGGTGGATTGCGCCTCAGGATCATCACCAGGTTTCCGAACTGATGAACGTGCTGAACGATGCTGAACGCCAGAATCTCATTGAGTTAGTCACAAAGGTTGTAAAACTTCTCAATGAGCAGGCAATGCCTAAAGCTGCCGAGAACTGAACATAACGCCGAGGGCTGAACGTAACATTGGTGGGATATGTAGGCAAATAAAGTTAACTTCTTAACTATTTAGTGTAAAACTAGATACAAATTGAGGTGGCTTGATTGCTTATCATGCCTTCAGACAGTTCGAGAAGCTTCCTGGGAAGTTAATGAACTGGCTCACTCATCTGTGACATGTACTCATCTTATGGGATGGGGGATGGAATAAAACCCACATTACGCATCGCGTCATCAGCAATTTTCGCCAGTGTTTTAACTGTGCGATCGTCTGTCCAACGATATCTGTCTGATTTACGAATTTCGATCGCTCTCATGCAAATCCTTGCTCTTGTAAAACCCGCCTGAAAGATTGGAGGTTAGAAGATTTCGCGCTAAAACTGTTCAACGCGACCAAACGCTAGAAAAACATTTCCGTCGAAAATTGTTTGTGTTGCAGGTGCAAGGAATCGTTCTTTGCCCCAGATAGTTTATTGTCTGCTGAATGCTCTAGGAAGAAAGTTTATCGGAGGTTGCAATGTCTTATCACGGCGATATTTCATCGAGTGATGATGCAGTTGGAGTTGCGGTTGTTAACTACAAGATGCCGCGCCTGCACACGAGAGAAGAGGTCATTGAGAACTGCAAAAAGATTGCCTCAATGATTGATGGCATGAAGGTGGGTTTACCAGGAATGGATCTGGTGATTTTCCCAGAGTATTCCACCCACGGAATCATGTATGACTTCAAGGAAATGATGGAGACTGCATCAGATATTCCCGGTGCCGAAACCGAGATTTTTGCAGAAGCGTGTATCCGCAACCGTACATGGGGTGTCTTCTCGTTGACGGGCGAGAAGCATGAAGACCATCCCGATAAGGTGCCCTACAACACTCTGATTTTGATGAACGATCGCGGTGAGATTGTTCAGAAGTATCGCAAAATTATGCCCTGGTGTCCGATCGAGGGTTGGTATCCAGGTGGTTGCACCTACGTCTCTGAGGGGCCAAAGGGCTTAAAAATCAGTCTGATCATCTGTGATGATGGTAACTACCCTGAGATCTGGCGTGATTGTGCAATGAAAGGGGCGGAGTTGATCGTTCGTTGTCAGGGCTATATGTATCCGGCAAAAGAACAGCAGATCATGGTATCCAAGGCGATGGCCTGGATGAACAATACCTACGTTGCGGTTGCCAATGCTGCTGGATTTGATGGCGTTTACAGCTATTTTGGGCACTCCGCGCTGGTGGGCTTTGATGGTCGCACCCTAGGCGAATGCGGCGAGGAGGAAAACGGCGTGCAGTATGCGGCCCTTTCTAAGTTTGCCATCCGCGACTTCCGCAAGAATGCCCAATCTCAGAATCATCTGTTTAAGCTGTTGCATCGTGGCTACACTGGCATGATGAACTCTGGTGAAGGCGCAGATGGAATGCAGGCTTGCCCCTATGATTTCTATCGGGAGTGGGTGCTTGATCCACAGAAGGCGAAGGAGCGCGTTGAAGCATTGACCCGCCCAACGGTGGGAACGGCAGAATGTCCGATCGAGGGTCTGCCCACTCAAAAGGTGAATGCTCCGGTGGAAAAAGCGCAGTCTACGCCTGTGTCCGTTCCTGCGAAGAGTTAAACAGGTTTAGTTGCTTGTTGAGTGCGTTGGTGGGATAAGGATTTTTGGTGGTGGAAGCATTGCCAGAAATCCTTATCCGGGTTTACCAACGGCAGATATTCTGGAATGAGCGTTCCTGAGTGGCAGGATGGGTAGGTTGACAGTGGATTACAGAATCTTTGAGTTGGGTGATTTTGCATTACAGTCTGGAGCAACTCTGCGCGAGGCGAAGTTAGCTTACAAGACCTATGGAACGCTGAACGCTGACAAAAGTAATGTCATTGTCTATCCCACCTGGTATTCGGGACAGCACTATGACAATGAGTGGCTGATTGGTGAAGAGATGGCACTCGATCCAAATCGTTATTTTATCATCATTCCGAACATGTTCGGAAATGGTCTATCTTCATCACCAAGCAATACGCCAGAGCCATACAACAAAGCCCGATTTCCTCAAGTCACTTTTTATGACAATGTACGTGCCCAACATTTGTTAGTCACTCAGCAATTTGGGATTGAGCAAATCGCGCTAGTCATTGGTTGGTCAATGGGAGCAGGTCAGTCCTATCAGTGGGGCGTGAGCTATCCAGAAATGGTTCAGCGGATCTTTCCTTTCTGTGGTTCAGCAAAAACGAGTCTGCATAACATTGTGTTTCTGGAAGGGGTAAAAGCCGCACTGCAAGCAGATGCAGCCTGGAAAGGAGGGTGGTATGATTCCCCTCCAACGACTGGCTTACGGGCAGTTGGGCGCGTGTATGCAGGTTGGGGGCTGTCTCAAGCGTTCTATTGGGACAAGGTTTATCTGGAAATGGGTTATTCATCGTTAGAGGATTTCTTGGTAGCCTTTTGGGAAGGATTCTTTTTGAAAAAGGATGCCAATAATTTATTAGCTATGCTCTGGACATGGCAAAACGGCAACATTGGTAATACACCTGGTTTTGATGGCAACTTTGAGAAGGCTCTGGCAGCGATCAAGGCAAAGGCGATCGTCATGCCCTGCGAGAAAGATCTCTACTTTCCGCCAGAAGATAATGCCTATGAAGTGAAGTTTATGCCGAATGCAGAACTCCGGGTGATCAAATCGGTTTGGGGGCATTTTGCTGGAGGGGGTGCTAACCCAGTGGATACCCAGTTTATTGATGACAACGTTAAGGAGTTACTTGCAAGTTAGTTGAGTAGTGCATTTTCTTGATTGAAGAAAGGTTGTTTTAGTATCCTAATCCTTACTGAGAAATATCTTTTCAAGAGATATTAAAAGTCTATCGTTGAGTTAAATATTTTCTCGAAGTAGTGTTATCTAGATACAAAAAATATGGCAGCGGATGGGAAAATTAGGACGATAAGATTCTCTGCAATCCACAACGGATGGGTTTAGAAACACCGAATTTGTCCGAATCATTCTGTGTCCTGTCATAATCATTCACAAACCGTTCAATGGGATTTTGGGCGGCTATTTTTGTTCACCAAACAGTTTCTGCGCGAAAAATAAATTCTAATTAAATTGTTAAATAAGATCTTTTGTATTGTTAATCACTTTTATTTGAAGTTCAAATAGTTAAGTTCTTAATCATTCGCATCAAGTTTTAGTTATAGGTCAGGATTGATTCGCCAGATCGACTAGTGAGTTGGTTTCGATCGTGTAATTGAGTGTTGAGGCTCAGCGCAAGTTTTAGTACAGCACAAGTGAGCGGAGAGTTCATTATGGTTGATCAACAAGAGACGCTCCGAATTAAGAAACGATTAGAAGCCTTGAAGCGTGGGGGTGTGCATCGGGTCAAGGAAAAAGACATGGTGCCTTCTGCGGTGCATATTGTTGGAATTGGCAAGGCAGGAGCCGATTTTATTGCTCAAACGATTCAGCAAGCTCCAGATGATTTTTTGGCAGATAGTCGCAAACGATTTACTGCTTTAGCGGTAGATATTGGTGATCAAGATTTATCACAGGTTGAAGCACTCGCTCAAACGTTGCCTGTCGATCGCGCCCAAGTTAGGACTTTTTCCTTGTCTGTGCCTAGTCGAGATGAGTTGTTTACTTCCCTGCGTCGCTACCGAGAATACTTGAAGCTGGAATATCCCCGCTATTATTGGAACCCCAACTACGAACCCTGGTTGCCTGACAGTATCGAGATTCCCCAAGCCGGAGAACATTTCCCCAGAGCCATCAGCAAAGCCATCTACGGCAAAGCCTACTATGAAGGGGAACGGCTGCTAGAGCAGGAGTTAGAAACCTTTGCTAAGAGCGTCGATGCCACAGGATGTCAGTCGATCGTCTGTGTGGTGTTTGGGTTGGGTGGCGGCACGGGAAGCGGCATTGTGGTGGATTTGGCGCGGCATTTGTCCAACGTTAAGTTTGGACGCAGGGCGTTGGTGTTGGGAATTGGAATTGCTCCTTGCGAGGGTGATTTGGAATGTCACCGGGGAAGCGATCTGTTCCCGGTCATGAACGAACTGGATTGCATGTTGGATCAGGAAAAGAATAAAGGCGTGGTGCAGGTTTGGGGTGATTTGTATCGGAACCCATTCACGGCAGGATTCTTGATGGTTCCTCAAAAATCTGCCTGGCAGATAACGGGCGATCTGACTACCACTCACCAAAAAGTGGATTCCGAATTGGCTTCCTTTTTGATCCGCAATCAAGGACTAGATATCTACGAAACGCTAAGACTCTTGAATTGGGTGGGAGCACCTCCTTCACAGCACATGGCAGCCCGCAGTCAATACGGCGATCGCTGGGTGCATTTGTTTGGTTCGGTAGACATCAACAGCGAGCTTGGTGATTTACCTAGCCAGCTTGATCTGGTGGAGGGTTCCTTTAGTCCAGATTTCTTTGAGGTGCGGGTTTCTGCCCCGGAGAGCGCGGATCTGGATGCCAAGTTAACGGATCTCACCAGCAAGATGAATACCGCCTTCTCGCCCATTCTGGAGCCGGAAGTGATTCGATCGACTGGAGACGGCGACCCCCTTGTGCAATTCGTCATACCGGGAGCCAAAAAGACGGATCTCAATTTGTTCTTTAACGCCCGCAGCACCTACGATAAGCAGCTATGGGATGAAAAGTTGCTTCAACATTCCTGGTTGCTGGAATTGGGCGTGATGCTGTCGGAGCCTGCAATCCGATTTGAGGGAATGGCGGGTGAATGTTTGTGGGGTTGTGCTTGCTGGGTGGTGGTTCCCTACAGTGCGATTCGAGGTGAAGACTTGGAGGAAATGCGAAGCAAGCTTGAGCAAATTGTCAGCGCGTAGTTAACGTTGCATTTTTTCACCGCAAATCACTGCGTAAAGGAGTGGGGTTATATGCCACTGGACTGGGCGATCGTGAGTCAGAGGTATGCACAAGGGGCACAAGTTCCCACTGTTGCGGGGAATAAAATCCTGCAAGTGACGGGGGCAGATGATGAAAAGATTTACATCAAGTCGCCGCTTTGGTCTGCTAGCTTGAGCCGAGAGAACCTTGAGAAGGGGGTGGAGTTGATTGAAGAGGGAGTGATTGGACGAGAGCCGGGGCAGTTTGTGGAGGATTACCGGATTTATGTGGCGGATGAACGAGCAACTTCTGCGGCGCATATTCTCAAGGATTTGGGGTTTTTGACGGAGGATACGGGGTATTACCCAATGTGTTAGGGGTATGACTGGGCAGGCAAGATGACCACCTCACAAGCGTTGAATTATCCAAAGTTGGGGTTGGTGGTTTGTGTCCATTCCACAAGTTTTAAATGATGTTGCCTTGAGATTAGTGGGTCGCGTCCGCATGACTAAAGCAATTCACTATTTGCGAAAGTTTTTGAACTGAATTGCCCCGCCGATCGCGCTGTTTATTGGACTGGTAGAGTCCGTCACTTTTACCGCTACAAAGATTGCAAATTAGCAAATAAGGAGTTACGAAATGCCGTTGTCCATGTATCATAGTGCATCTGGTTCACAGTCCCCTCACTGTCTTCACTTTGTTGGCATTGGAAGAACGGGTGCAGGAATGCTGGATTCCATGTTACGTACTGGTGAGTTGGAAGACATTCTAGAAGATCCGAGGGCACGCTTCACGGCTTTGGTCGTCGATATTGGCGAACAGGACATGATGCAGGCGAAGGATTATGCTGAAGGGTTTATCGATCGCCTTAAGGAACGCAATATTCCACCGGAACGGGCACAAATTCGGTTTGTGTCGCTGGAAGTTCCTAGCCGCGATGAATTGTTTGCCTCGCTGCGCCGCTATCGGGAATATTTGAAGCTGGAATATCCCCGCTACTACTGGAACCCCAACTATGAACCCTGGATTCCAGACAGTGTGGAAATTCCCAAGGCAGGAGAGCATTTTCCCAGGGCGATCGCCAAGGCAATTTACGGCAAGGCGTACTATGATGAACCCCGCACCTTGGAGAAAGAGCTAGAAGACTTTGCCAAGAGCGTTGACCAAACGAAACTGCCCTCAATGGTATTAGTCAGTTTTGCAATGGGCGGTGGTACGGGAAGCGGCATTGTGGTGGACTTGGTGCGCCATTTGTCGAACGTGAAGTTAGGTCGGCGGATTCCGGTGATTGGAATTGGTACGCTACCTTGCAGTGGCGATCCAGAAGTCTATCGCGGCAGCAATCTGTTCCCCACCTTCAACGAACTGGATTGTATGCTGGATGATGATAAAAACCAGGGAGTTGTCACCGTTTGGGGCGATTTGTACCGCAATCCCTTTACGGGCGGCTTTTTTGCCCTGTCGATGGAAAACTCCTGGCAGCGGCTCACCCGCTATACGGATACTGGAACTCAGAGTGTGCGCGATCGGATGCGGCTCCAGGTGACAAACAAGTTTGTTGCCGATGCGTTCATGCGAATTGCCCTAGACGACTACGGACGCACCCTGTTTAAGGCACTCCGGTTGGTTGGGCAGACGACCGCTCCCCATGAGGCAATTAGCTCCAAGAGCCGCAGTTGGACGCTCTACAACGTAGCAAAATTCACCCATCCCGCTGTGCAGGTGCTTCCCGGTGAACCCCTCAGCAAGTGGCGGCAGGTGATTAGCCAGTGGATTGACCACATTCCAGAGTATGCCGGACTGAAGGAAGGCTTCAAGACAGACTATGCCGAATGTGTTGTTCACGCACCTCGCGAGATGTGGAACGAAAAGCTTGATGACAAGTTCAAGGAAGGACTTTCCACCTTCTTGCTAGAATCCGAGGACTCCGCCATTAAAGTCACTCACCGGGAGTTTTTCGATCACCTAACAGCCTTTGCCGACATCATGCTGCCAGGGGTTGCCAAAACGGATTTCGTTTCCTTCTATGAAAGCCGCGACTCCTATGACACGCTGAGTTGGGATGAGAAATTGCTGCTGCATTCCTGGCTGCTGGATTTGGGCGTGATGATTTCAGAGCCAGCCATCCGGTTTGAAGGAATGGCGGGTGAGTGCTTGTGGGGCTGTGCCTGCTGGATTGTCGTTCCCTACGACCAAGTCAGAGGGGATGCAGCATCGGTGGCTCCGCGTCGAGACATTTTACGGGAAGGGATCGCAGCAATGACGAAAACGGTTGTCGCCACACCGTAAGGGTTCTTGCAGGGGCGGGGCGATCGAAATGATCCTTTGGTAATTGTGGGGTGGGCATCTTGCCCGCCCAGTAAAAGTATGAGCGAGGTAGTCTTTCACAAGAAATTGCCCAGTTCGCTCAATGGGAAGGACAAGCGAAACGCATATCTCCCAAAGAAATTACCGAATTACATTCTTAATTGCCAACTAACTGCCCCTACCTAACAAATTGTTGAATCGGGAGTAGAACCAATGGTGATATCACAACCTCCGTTAAAGGAACGCATTCCTGCCACCGTTGTAACAGGCTTTTTGGGTTCCGGGAAAACTACATTAATTAACTATATTCTGAAGGGTCAGAGTGGGCGCAAAGTTGCGGTGATTGTCAATGAATTTGGGGAAATTGGTATTGATGGTCAATTACTCATTGCTGATGACAACGAGCAGCTAGTTGAATTCAACAATGGATGTCTTTGCTGTACTGTTCGCGGTGATTTAGTCCGAACCCTAGAGAATCTGACTCAGCGATCGGATTTAGATGCAGTCTTAATCGAAACCACAGGTTTGGCTGATCCGGCTCCCGTCGCATCCACGTTCATTATCTCAGAAGAAATTAGACCTAAATTTGTTCTGGATTCCTTTGTTACCGTTGTCGATGCCCATAACCTGGAGCGCAACTTATCTGATAGTCATGAAGCACAAGAGCAGGTTGCCTTTGCCGATATTATCTTGATCAACAAGTCTGATCTGGTTTCAACAGAAGAATTAGAGGCAATCAAACAACGGCTACGGATGCTAAACCCGATCGCCAGAATTTATGATACTTCCTATGGCGCGATCGATCTTTCACTGATCCTGGGGG
>PVWD01000490.1 GCA_003003615.1 filamentous cyanobacterium CCP2
GATTGCAACTAAAAAACTTTTTGCCATCATTAGGACTGCTAAAAGATTCCGGTATTGCTGACAAAAATAATCCATCAGATATTGCTAAACGTCTTTCCGACAACCTCAAATTAGTTGAAGGTGCTCGTTCTGCTGACAAGAATGAGCTTAAGCGAATTCAAAGCTATATCAATACACTTACAAATAGTGACAAGAAACAGGCAAAGCAAATCCAGCGAAATATCAGAAAGTTGGCAGAGCAGCCTGGGAGCCAAGATGTTCTACAAGAATTAGATTTTGCTGATAGTCAAAAAGTTTGGTTGGGACGAAAAGCGTCTTCAGGTAAAACCCCAGATAGCTCTAAAACTACTTTTAGCCCTATTCAAGCACTTACCGTAAAAGCTATTTTAGACAAGGATGAGAATTTACTGGACGATTTCTATGAGTCGGTAAACCAAGCAATCGAAAGGATAGAAGACGAAGGCAAAGAAGGCAAACTAGTGGAATTGTCTCAAGATGCCTATGGTAGTCGCCCCACTTTACAAATCAGCCAGAACCTACTGCGATTAATCTATGCAGGAACGAGTCGGAAGACTTGGGGCATGTTGGTCAAAGTACAAGACTTGTCAGAGTCCGCCATTTTAGAAGTGGATGAATGGGGTGAACGAGAATATTTTGAGTTTAATGCTGAAATGGGTACAGGAGGTTTAATTAACACCTTTGTCGGAGCAGAAGCTCTTAATCCCCAAGTGCAGTCCCTTGCAGATGAACTGCAGAGGCATCGTTCAGTCTTGGTCGAACACTTATCTAGTTTGACTGCCAGCCCTCTGACCATACTAGCTGCCAAGTCAGAAGTTCGGCAAGCAGCAAAGCAGTATTTACAAACCTATAGCAACCTTTTAGAAGCACTTAGCGCTAATGCTCAAGATGCTCGTGATGCTTCCTCTTTAGCGGCAGATCTGTTTGCTTCTGTAATGGCATTAGAAACTTACATTTTTAAGAAAGAAGATGAGATTGCGGCAGTTTTATCACCGCTTCATCCACTTCATTTATGGCGCTGGGTAGTCGCCTCTGGAGAATTGCTCGATCGCAATGAAGAGTTTAATCCAGTTGAATTAGCCGCGATCGAGGAAACACTGACCACAGATTTACACTACCTGACTTCGCTACACCTACCTGAAGAAGTTACCAAGTTGCCTGCAATCGATTTGGGGTTAGCAGGACAAGTCGGCTCTCTACCACTATATAAGAAAAATCCAAGATCCCTCAGTATTGACGATGGTGTAAAAAGTGTTGGCAAACTGGTAACCGATTTAGCGCAGATGCGTCCATTCGTTCGTCACGGTTTGCGAGTAATGCTGATCAACCCGCCCTGTCCAGAAAACTTTGTGCAGGAACTTGTCAAGCATGTTCAACCAGATACAAATCCCAGTGGTCAGACTATTTCCGGGTTACACATCCGCATTCGTTACACTGCCGAAGATGCTATTAATTGGCTAGATACGTTGGATGATTTAGATGAAGAAGCTAAGGAATTGATTGCTCTGGGGCAACACATTGGTAGAGTTAGTCTAGATGTGTCAAACCAAAAAATCTCTCCCTTAGCACTAGAGACAGAACTTTCCCAAAAACCTGCTCACCTAACCGTTGTTTTCGATCCATTTGAAGTTAAGGGTGGCAGATTCAAGCGAGAGGGAACATTTAGTCTAAACCCTTGGGTATTGAGCTATCGATACGCCTATGACAAGATTAAGAAGAAAGTTGATCAGATTCCGATCGCTGACTCTAATGTTTTCGGCAGTTACTTACAACTGGTTGGAACTTTGGAGCCTCGTCTAAAGAATCAAACAGTCGCTCATGCTGCAAATGCCGAAGAGAGTGTCCAGCATATTGCTAGACTTGCCCAATCAAGTACTTGGACGGTCGTTGCGGATCGCCACGGCGTTCCACTAAACAATCACAAAGTTGGTCACACTTTCTGTGTTGATGTGCGGCAAGAGAAACGACGCGTCCTTACAACGTTAGCGCATGACCTAGAACCCTTCGAGCAAGCACTTTCCCGCGAGTTGCGCAAGACATTTTTTGATGCAGCGAAAAATACACTCACCGAAATCGTGACAGATTTAGTATCGCTGGAACCCGAGGGAATTTTAGGAGTAGGTTCTGCGTCTAAGGAAGGAGATCGCACCACTAAAGCAGCCCTTGGCAAAATTGTCGTGGTACGTAGCTACCGTCGAGATCATCCGGCTGGTTTAGCAGTGAGTTTAGATACCCCAGAAGCTCGTCAATGGCTCGTTGCTGGTCGAGTTGTAGATGGGGCCGAGAACCGCAGACAAGCGGATTTGATTGGTCTGCGGGAGTCAGAGGATGGTGGATTAATCCTTGATATTGTAGAAGTTAAAACTCATGATGCTGGAGCACTATACAACGTCACAGATGGGGTTATTTCCGGTAAACCTGTTGATCAAGTGATGGCAACTTACCGTGCAATTATCAGCATTTTTGGCGGAACAGAGGCAGAAGCTTCACCTTTAGTCAGACCGCGTCGTGAAGTACTACGAAATCATTTTTATCAAGCGTGTTTGCGTGATGGCGATCCGGAATTCAAACAACATTGGCATTCGTTGCTAAATGACCTGTTCGATCGCAAGATTCCTCTCAAAATCCAGGCTGAAATTATTCGGGTTCAGTTGGCGAGTGTTGCTCCTTCTGAACATGTCACGCTTGTGACTCA
>PVWD01000491.1 GCA_003003615.1 filamentous cyanobacterium CCP2
AATGATGGGTGCCAGGTAACGGATCGGGGAAATGGGCATTCCACCATAGAAAAAAGGTTAGAAATAAATCTTAAGAAAAGTCTGAAGCGCTTATCTGCTACAGTCTACAAGCCTCTGTGCGAGAGAAGATAATTACCCCCCCAAAAAAAAACAGTGGAAAAACTCCTTGCAGAGAGGATAGAGCTAAGAACGGAAAGATTCCCCGTTGAGAGGATAAAGATGGATTGAGGTTGTCATAGTCTAACCATTTTCCATTTGCTCGCCAGCCCACCCGATTGCAAAACTTCTCCCAAATTTCGTCTTCAGGATCATAGCCATTCGGTTTAGCACCACATTCCACGTAAATTTTCTTTTGCACACTGAATCCAAAGTGACCATTGCTGTACTTGACCCATAGGGAGTCGATCGTTTTTAGGTCTTCACAGGGGAAGTTCAGTAATTCTTCCGATTCAAAATATTGCCCTTCTTCCTTGCCGACTGTTGTAATCATCAGGCAATAGGTTTCCTCATCAGCTTCCTTCCACCGTTGTGCCTGCAAATGAGCTTCTAGGGTGGCATAGCGAGAAGCCTGTACCGCCGGTTTCAAGGCTTTCACCTCTGCCTCAAATTCCTCATCCAAGGTGTACTGAGTCTCCTGGTAGCAAGCATAAGCCAGGTCTGTTGCTCCCTGGCGAATGGCTTCCTGGATCAGTCCTGCTGGGTTAGTTTGGGCTGCGTATAGCAAAATGGTTTGCCGCCACCAAGACTGGTTTTCTGCACTATTGGTATTGGCAGCTTGCAAATGGGGATATAACCATTTCTCCTCCTGATTCAGTGTCTTGATTTGGGCTGCTGCTAAAAACTCCTGAAAGCTTAAATGAGAAAATTCACAGCCCTCTAACCCCTGACGCACGATTAACTCGCTCACCTCAATGATTTGTCTGAGGAAGGTTTCAGGATCGACTCGATGTTTCTTTGCCTTCAGGGCACGATTGATCCACTGCAATAGCTCTGACTCAGGAACTAATCTCAGTTCCCGTTGCATCATGGTCAAAGCCACTTGTTGTAATACCAACTGACGCTCATTAGGAGGGAGCAATAACTTAACGTCACGAGCCTCCGGTCGCTTCCGCAACTGCAAGGTACAAATATCTTGATACAGTTCTGCCCGTTGACGCGGTAACTCTGCCCCAGGATCGCTACGGTGGTAAGAAGCCAGTAAGTTCAGCAGCAGAGGATTTTTAGCCAGATCCGCTAACCCTGGGCGCGTGGGGTCATTGATCTGGCGCAGCAAGTTTTCTGCATTTCGTTCAGCTTCCTTCTGAACGTCCGGCGTGTTTCGTCCTCCTCGGTCGAGCTTTTCCTGGCACAAATACCACTGCCGCACAAACGCTTCTTGCTGTTTAGGTTGAAAGGGACGAACCCAAAGCTTGGTACGCAAAGGTTCAATATAGTTTTCGTTATAAGCGATTGGACGAGAGGTAAGAACAAACACAGATCGGTTAAATCGCCCCATTTGGGTATTGATCCAGCGACTCAAAGCAAGACGTTGGTTTTCTGGAACCTCATCAAACCCATCCATCATCACCAGACCGTTGCCGTGGGTCAGTACAGTCTCAAACCAATTGGCTGGTAGGTTCTTTAGCCGCGCACTTAGCTCTGCGATCTCTACCTGTTTCAGATGGTTTTGCATCACCAATTCTGGCAAAGTGGGAGGATTTTCACCTGTCAAAAGATCTTTGTAATTCCGCAACGGCAACAGCACTGGAACCAACGGGTGGGTTACTCCAAATTTGCCCTGTTGTTTCATGCCGTAGGTATAGGCAAGGTGTTTTAGCAGTGTGGTTTTGCCATACCCGCCCCAAGCAACGATCGCCAATTGGCGATAGGCTGGCTGCTGCTTTACTTCCACCAAATAATCCCAAATGCAGGTTTCCTGAATAGCTTTTTGCCATTGCTCTATCTCCTTGTGGCTCATTGCTTCACGGCTGCGCGAGTTCAAGCCTGGTGCAATGGCACTGGAGTCTAGCTGTAACGGCACAAAGACTTCTTGCAGCATTGGAATAGAAATCCGATTGCGTGCGCCCATCCCTTCTGACTTGTAATCCTGACACGTCAAGGCTTGCGCGAGGAGATAAGCATCTTCAGCTTTGGTTGCTCCAGCGATTAACCGCTTGATGTTTTCTTCGATCGCTCCGTCGAGGGCTTGTCCGGTTTGTTCTAATCGCCGCTTATTTCCCTTATGCAACGGATCAAGCAAACTCGCCCCATAGGAAATTCCTAGACCAATCAAAAATGAGACGATCGCTTTAGGAACATCACTTTCCCGAAACAGCGACCAAAACGCCCCGAACCCGCCACCTGCAACACCTCCGGTCATCACGACCTTCAGTACAATATCCGCGATTTTCTCACTCAAAGAAACCTTTTCCTTCGACTGATTCGCATCGGATTCCTGAACCTGATTCTCCTGGGGATGATCTGACGGCATGATAGGGGCGATCGCTCTGATATGGAGCAAATTTTGAGTTGATGCCTCTTTTTTAGCTCAAAACTCTAGCCCTATTCAAATTCAGGGAGCGATCGGGCTTGGTTAGATGAGGGGGCGATCGGGGTTGGTTGGGCAGGATAGGGGTAGGACTGGGCGGGCAAGATGCCCACCCCACAAGAGTGAGGAGGAAAAGGGGGAGATGGGTGAATCTTGGTTTAGAGTGAGGCAGAGGCGG
>PVWD01000167.1 GCA_003003615.1 filamentous cyanobacterium CCP2
GACCTGCTCCGATCACAAACAAATCGTAATCAAAACTCATGATTAATGATCCAAATGATTTGTAGGGGCAAGACATTTAACTATCTGTTTTCTACAATCTTTTTCTACAGTTCTGTTCCATAACAAGATGAGATATGAAGGAAACCTCATGTGATTAGCGAGTTCATCAAAAGATCTCGTATTCTTTATTACTTATTCGTTAGCTAATCACAAAAAAATAAAACCAACATGAAATCACTGTCTTTCAACAGTGGTAATTCTTCAAAAGAATTTCTACATCAGCAGTTAGACGCAATCACTCCCACAAGCTCTTACGCTGGACTGAAGAGAAGCAAATCTTTGCTTCTTGTTGCCATTATCCCAGCGAGGAGTAAAAAACTATGACCACCGCCCAATCCCATCAATCGTTGCTTGAAACTTGTATCCAAAACTGTCTGGATTGCTTACGTGACTGTGAAACCTGTGCTGATGCTTGTTTGAGTGGTGACATGGTGCAGATGATGGCGCAGTGCATTAAGCTCTGTCGTGATTGCGCTGATACTTGTGATATTTGCGCTCGGTTTATGGCTCGCAATTCTGATTTGCACGCTCAACTGTGTCAAGTCTGTGCTGAAGCGTGCGATCGCTGTGCCGCTGAGTGCGAGAAGCATGACCATGACCACTGTCGTCGCTGTGCAGCATCCTGTCGTCGTTGTGCAGAGTCTTGCCGTCAAATGGCAACTGCAATGGCATAAGGTAACACTGTTCAATTGTGATTACGCATTTGTAGCGTTGCACTTTCAGGCGATCGCAGCCCTGGTTGATCTAGCGATAGACCCCAGGGTTTGTTTGTTTCAACGAGGGTTGGATGAACTCAATTATTTTTTCCATTTCCCCCTTGACTCTCCAGTGAACTAGAGACTCCAAGATAGAAACAGTTACACATTTAGAGGTTTAGAGTCATGACTCTTCAACTGACAGTTCCCAACATGGCTTGCTCGGCTTGCAGCGACACGATTACCAAGGCTGTCAAGGCGATCGACCCTGCGGCTACAGTTCAGGCTGATCCTAAAACCAAGCAGGTTGATGTTGAAACGCAGGCAACAGAAACAGAGATCAAGCAAGTTATCACAAATGCGGGTTACACCGTTGCATAGGAGGTTTCATGGAAAACGCAACACTAAAGCTGCGGGGTATGAGTTGTGCCTCCTGTGCCAGCAACATTGAGGAAGCAGTCCGCTCTGTTCCTGGGGTTGAATCGTGCAGCGTCAATTTTGGAGCTGAACAAGCGGCAGTCACTTATGATCCAGGCAAAACAGATATAGCCGCAATTCAAGAAGCAGTTGATGCCGCTGGCTATTCGGCTCAACCCATGCAAGACGATATTTTAGCTCCCGAAGATGATGCCGAGCGGCAGGAAAGACAGGCTGAGAACCGAAAGTTAACTCGCAAAGTCTGGGGTAGTGGCATTATTAGTGCCATTCTGGTCATCGGTTCACTACCTGCGATGACAGGCTTGCCAATCCCCTTCATTCCCATGTGGCTACACAATCCCTGGCTTCAGCTTATCCTTACGGCTCCGGTCTTGTTTTGGGCAGGCAGTGAATTCTTTATCAATGCCTGGAAAGCCTTGAAGCGACACACTGCCACAATGGATACACTAATCGCCGTTGGAACGGGCATAGCTTATCTATACTCGCTGTTTCCTACTTTCCTCTCCCAATGGTTTATTGCTCAAGGGCTACTGCCTGATGTGTATTTTGAAGTAGCGGCAGTTATCATAACGCTGATCTTGCTTGGACGATTGCTGGAAAATCGTGCAAAAGGACAAACCTCAGAAGCGATTCGTAAGCTGATGGGATTGCAGGCAAAGACCGCACGAGTCATTCGCAATGGTCGAGAAGTGGATGTTCCGATCGCCGAAGTTGTTCTCGAAGATATAGTCCTTGTTCGCCCTGGTGAAAGAATTCCGGTGGACGGCGAGATTGTGGAAGGTTCCTCCACGATCGATGAGGCAATGGTGACGGGTGAAAGTCTACCAGTGAAAAAGCATCCTGGCGATGAAGTGATCGGAGCCACGATCAATAAAACAGGAAGCTTCCAGTTTCGGGCAACGCGAGTCGGGAAAGATACGTTCCTCGCCCAAATCGTTAAACTCGTCCAGCAAGCACAAGGTTCAAAAGCTCCGATTCAACGACTTGCAGACCAAGTGACGGGATGGTTTGTACCTGCGGTGATTGCGATCGCCATTCTCACCTTCATCCTCTGGTTCAACATCATGGGCAATGTGACGATGGCATTAATTACCACGGTTGGTGTGCTGATTATTGCCTGTCCCTGTGCCCTTGGGTTGGCAACTCCGACTTCCATTATGGTCGGAACTGGAAAAGGCGCGGAGAATGGCATTTTGATCAAAGGTGCAGAAAGCCTGGAGTTAGCGCATAAACTTCAAACGATTGTTTTGGATAAAACAGGTACGATCACCCAAGGCAAACCCACCGTCACAGATTACATCACGGTGAATGGTACAGCCAATAGCAACGAGCTCAAACTGTTGCGTCTAGCGGCATCGGTTGAACGCAGCTCTGAACACCCTCTAGCTGAAGCAGTTGTGCAATATGCTCAGTCTCAAGGTGCTGAGTTAGCAAATGTACAGGAGTTTGAGGCGATCGCCGGAAGTGGCGTTCAAGGTTATGTTGCTGACTACTGGATTCAAATCGGTACATACCGTTGGATGAATGAATTGGATATTGATACCAGTGCGTTACAACAACAGTGGGACAAGCTGGAGTATCTGGGCAGGACAGTCATCTGGATTGCAGTAGATGGAAAAGTGGCAGGCATTATGGGCATTGCCGATGCGGTCAAACCTTCTTCTGTGAATGCCATTCGCACCCTGCAAAAGATGGGCTTGGAAGTCGTCATGCTCACAGGTGATAATCAACGAACTGCAAATGTCATTGCCCGTGAAGTCGGAATCCAACGAGTCTTTGCAGAGGTTCGCCCGGATCAAAAAGCAGCAACCGTTGAAACGATCCAGGCTGAAGGCAAAGTGGTCGCAATGGTGGGAGATGGGATTAACGATGCGCCTGCTCTAGCTCAAGCCGATGTTGGAATTGCGATTGGAACTGGAACTGATGTGGCGATCGCCGCCAGTGACATCACCCTGATCTCTGGTGACTTAGAAGGCATCGTCACAGCAATTCAACTCAGTCGTGCCACGATTCGCAA
The DNA here is from genome assembly GCA_003003615.1 of filamentous cyanobacterium CCP2. Classification (GTDB taxonomy): domain Bacteria; phylum Cyanobacteriota; class Cyanobacteriia; order Elainellales; family Elainellaceae; genus Egbenema. The sequence goes on from PVWD01000167.1 coordinate 3,211, forward strand.
CATCAAACAAAACCTATTCTTTGCCTTCATTTACAACGTGGCTGGAATTCCGATCGCCGCAGGCATTCTCTACCCAATCTTTGGATGGTTACTCAGTCCGATTATTGCGGGTGCAGCAATGGCATTTAGTTCAGTGTCTGTTGTGACGAATGCTCTGCGATTGCGGAACTTCAAACCCGTTGGAAGTCGCTAGATGGTGATAGGTAATCGGTGAGAAATTCGACTATTGCCAATTACCGATCACCAACCTCCAACCACGCAACTTAGGAAATAACCATGCTTAAACACATCACATTCTTCAGTACATTAGCAGGCTTTGGGTTTTTATTAGGTGTGATTTCAGGAACGATCTTAGGAGCAATTTAGGAGGTGTTCAAATGATTAAGTCATCAGCAATTTTGGGTGGTATTGCAACTTTGGGCGTGCTGCTGGGAACATCCTCTGGTGCTGCCCTTGCTCAAATGTCTCATGACGAGATGCAGTCTACAGAACAGACTGGAGAGTTTCAGCGGATTGACCAACCGTTGTGGGTGAAAGGAGTCGTAACGGCTGGAGGATTAGGGTTAATTGGGTTAGAACTTTGGTGGTTTCTGTTGAGCAAGCCGAAATCGCGTAAAGCAACCACTCAGGGAGGTGTTCAAGAAGTCGCTGTGACAGTTGATGGAGGATATGAGCCTAGCCAGATCCTAGTCCAAGCAGGGCAGCCTGTACGATTGAACTTCGATCGCAAAGATCCCAGCAGTTGTTTAGAAGAGGTTCGACTCCCTGATTTCCGCATTGCTCAAGAACTTCCGCTCAATCAAGTCACGCCGATCGAATTCACACCTGATAAGCCTGGTAGATACGAATTCACCTGTGGCATGAATATGTTCCGAGGTGTGGTGGAAGCACAGGCTGGAGAGGTAGCACAAGCAACGATCACCACTACTCCTCAAACAACACACCCTACTGCACTTGTAAACCATCAGGCTGAGCATTCAACAGATTCAAAATCAAGCGTTGAGGCTAGCATGACACCAGCAGGAATCCAAGAAGCAACTATCACTGTTGCGAAAGGTTATCAACCTAAGCGAGTGATTGTTGAAGCAGGGCATCCTGTTCGTTTGCAATTCGATCGCCAAAATCCCAGCAGTTGTTATGATCAATTGCTCATTCCAGATTTTGCGATCGCCGTTGATCTTGGCTCCGAAACAACAACGGTTGAGTTTATACCAGAGCAACCTGGTGAATACGAGTTTATGTGTGGCATGAAGATGAATCGTGGTGTCATTGAAGTCCGACCTAAGCGACTCCACAATCAGGACTCTGCTCAACATCATGCTCATGCTCAGAAGTAATTTTGTCCTCTCATGTTCCTAATCAGTATTGGAGGTAGTTATGGCTAAAATTGGTTTGTTTTACGGAACACAAACAAGTAACACACAAACCGTAGCAGAGTTAATTCAAAAAGAGTTTGGCGGTGATGATGTTGTAACAATACAAGATATTTCACGAACAGAACCCACTGACTTTGATGAATATCAAATTGTCATCATTGGTTGCCCAACTTGGAACGTAGGCGAGATACAAAGCGATTGGGAAAGCTTCTACGATGATCAGCTAGACAGCATCGACTTTAGTGGTAAGAAGGTTGCTTACTTTGGTGAGGGTGATCAAATTGGCTACCCCGATACATTCCAAGATGCAATGGGGATGTTGGAGGAAAAAATTTCTGAACTCGGCGGTGAAACGGTTGGCTACTGGTCTACTGAAGGATATGACTTCAGTGATTCAAAAGCCCTCCGTGATGACAAGTTTGTTGGGCTTGCCCTGGATGAAGATAACCAGTCTGAACTCACGGAAGAACGCATCAAAGCTTGGGTAGCGCAACTTAAGCCTGAGTTCGGGATGTAAGCATCTTATTCAAGTCTAATTATGGGAGAGCGATCGCCCTTCTAACCCTCTTGACTCTCTAGCTCACTAGAGAGTTTAGAATAGACGTATGGCGCTGGTGAGGTGGCTATGCTAGTTCAAGAAGAGTTAAAACGAATTGGTTCAGTCGCTAAGGAAAGTGGACTGCCAATCAAAACAATTCGCTATTATGATGAGTTGGGATTGCTCAAAACCTTTGGTCGAACTGAAAGCAATTACCGATTATTTAACTCAGATGTATTTGGTCGTTTGCGATTCATTAAACGCGCTCAAAGTCTAGGGTTAAGCTTGTTAGAGATCAGAGAGTTTCTGAATGTACATGATCAGGGTGATTTGCCACGTGAGCACATCAAGGTGAAATTGGAAGATAAGTTAGAAGATATTGAACAGCAAATTCGACAACTGCAAATTCTCAAACAAGAATTGAGCGGACTTTTATCAGGATGGAAAACTGTTCCTGAATACCCTGAAGAAACAATTTGTCCGATTATTGAAAATCATCCTTAAGATATACAGAAAAGTGCTTGCAAATGCCGGGGTAGGGCATTGTAGCTCAATGGGCAAGAGGTTCTAATCAAGGGATAGTTCCCAAATTCACTAAGAAATCCAATCACAGATTGATTGCGTTTTTTAGAGGGAATCGGCTCATTACGACAGTTAGCCCTATGATTAGCACTCGACAATTAAGAATTCTTCTGCTTCTACTGGCTTGTAGCTTAAGCCTGATTGCTTGTGGTACTCCACAAGAGACAGCCGTTTCGCCAAGTCCTACAGAGGCTACGGAGTCACCCTCTACTGCTTCCCCAACGGCTAGCGATGTAAATTATCAGACAGATTTACTGGTTGTAACGACAGTAGCTCCTATCACTAACATTGTCAGCAACATTGCGGGCGATCGCGTTCGTGTTGTAGGCATCATTCCTGAAGGAACCGATTCGCACACCTTTGAGCCTCGTCCTTCTGACGGCGAACTGCTGGCAGAGGCTAATCTTGTCTTTGTCAATGGGCTATCCCTGGAACAACCCACGATGGAATTGGCAGAATCTGTCAAGCCCCAAGATACGAAGGTCTATGAACTGGGCAGCAACACTGTCACTCAGGATCAGTGGGTATTTGACAACAGCTTTCCACAGGCGGAAGGCAAGCCTAACCCTCACTTATGGGTTAGTACTGAATCTGCCGAGGCCTATGCCAGACTTGCAGCAGAGCAGTTGTCTCAGCTTGACCCCGAAGGAGCAGACTATTATGCGGCTAACCTAGAGGCTTACTTGGCAAAGCTGGAGGAACTGGATCAGGTCACTCGTGAAGTCGTCAATAGCATTCCTCCAGAGAATCGCAAGCTATTGACCTATCATGACTCCTGGCCCTATTGGGCAAGACAGTATGGGTTTGAAGTGATTGGGGCAATTCAACCGTCCGACTTTAATGAACCTTCAGCGCAGGAAATCTCTCAACTGATTGATCAGATTCGTGCATCAGGAGTTCCTGCCATCTTTGGCTCGGAAGTATTTCCCAGTAAGGTATCAGAGCAGATCGCTCGTGAAGCCAATGTCAAACTGGCAAATACTAGTGATGATGACTTACCGGGAGAGGGATCTGCGGTTGCGGTTGAAAATTCTGACCCCCAACACACTTACATTGGTATGATGGCAGACAATTTGCGAATTTTGGCAGAGAATCTAGGGGGTGATCCGAGCCTGGTCGATCAGCTGGATACTAGCAATGTTGTTGGCTCTAATGCACAGTAGTGATCGTATGGAGCCATTGCTAGAAATTAAGAATCTTGCCTGCGGTTATCAAGCTCAGTCTGTTTTTACCCATGTCAATCTAAAGCTTTATCCCAAGCAATTATCCGGATTGGTTGGTCCGTCAGGTTGCGGTAAAACAACACTCATCAAAGTCATTTTGGGCTTAGTCCATCCTTGGGCAGGAGAAATCTGGTTTCGGGGACAGCGGCTTCAGCCAGGAGCTTCGCCCCCCAATGTGGGCTATGTGCCGCAGGTAGAAACGGTAGATTGGAGTTTTCCGGTCACGGCAGAGGAAGTGGTGATGATGGGACGCTACCGCAAGCATAACGTTTCACCGTTTCCATCTAAGCGCGATCGCCAAGTTGCTAGAGGGTTACTGCATCGAGTTGGCATAGAAAATCTGGCTCGTAGCCCCATTGGAGAGCTATCTGGTGGGCAACAGCAGCGAGTTTTTATTGCGCGGGCACTGGTCGGTGAACCGGATATTGTGTTGCTCGATGAGCCAACCAGTAGCTCTGACCTCCGTGTGCAGCATGAACTATTGCACCTGCTAGCAGAACTCAACCAGCAAGGATTAACGATCTTGCTCTCTACCCACGACTTGAACTCAGTGGCAACTCACCTACCCTGGGTAATTTGTTTTAATCACGGCATCATTGCTCAAGGTGAACCCACTGAAGTCTTTACATCAGAAACACTAGAACGGACCTTTGGAGGAGAAATGATTGTGATCCATGAGAGCGATCGCATTCTCATTGCTAGCAGCCTTAGTACACTCCGACATCAAATGCAAGACAATTTACCTTCTATTCTGCGTCAAACTCATCACTAGGGTTTGTTATGGATTTGCTGTTCAGACCATTTCAATACGAATTTTTTAGCCGTGCCTTACTAGTTGCGATGCTGGCAGGACTGCTGTGTGGGGTAATGGGGGTATACATTACAACCCGGCGAATGAGTTACATTGCTCACGGCTTGTCTCATGCGATTCTGGGTGGAGCTGTATTGAGCTATGTATTGCAATTAAACTTTTATATTGGAGCAGGAATTTGGGGCTTTGTTGCAGCACTGGTCATTCAGTTTTTAACCGGACGTAAAATCTACGCAGACGCTGCAATTGGCATTGTGACAACGGCTAGTTTTGCGTTAGGAATTGCTATCATTAGCACTTATCGCCAATTCACCAAAAACTTTGAAGCAGCCCTATTTGGCAACGTTTTGGGTGTGACTCCAAATGATGTTTGGGTTGTTGCACTCGTAACTCTTATTTTATTAGCGTTGGTATTTATCTTTTATCGTCCATTGTTATTTTGGTGTTTCGATCGCGATGTTGCCAAAGTGCATGGGGTTCCAGTGTTTGCAATGGATGTCTTATTTGCACTGATGTTAGCAGCAATGCTCGTAACAACGTTGCAGATTTTAGGTGTCACATTGATTATCTCAGCCATTGTTATTCCTGCATCAATTGCTCGAATATTGAGCGATCGCTTTGGCACCATGATGATTTATGCTGCCTTACTTGGAGCAGGAATCTCTTTCGCTGGTATCTATCTAAGCTACTACTTTGACGTTGCTTCAGGAGCAAGTGTTGTCCTACTCTCTACAGTTGTTTTCGGCATTGTTCTACTTTGGACGAACGTTAAACAACGCCGAAAGCGCAGAATTGCAGATTCACATCTATTATAAAATTTGTTTCTCTTATATCTATTCCACTTGAATAATGTCTTTCATATTAAACCAATTATATCGATGGATGCCATAGGGTAAACCAATCAGCAAAATCAAAAACAGAATAGAGAAAACGATTCCTAAAGGTAGACCAACTGTAAATGTTGAGCCTATAAAAGTTAGAAAAAAGGTTGACGGAATCATGCCAAGTAAGGTTGCAGTGGCATAAATTGGCAGCGAAAGCCCTGCGATACCTGCCCCATAGCTAATTAGGTCAAATGATAAGACAGGAAGCAGGCGCGTGATGAAGATTACCCAACCAAGATAAACCTCTCCTCGATTTTTAGAAAAGTAAATGAATTTTCCTGTAAGCACATGAACTGCTGATCGCCCCAGCGTGTATCCAATAAAGTACGCTAGCAAACCACCTAAGAATCCGCCAATGACACTATAGATTCCTGCCCAAATTGGACCCCAAACTATCCCAGCAGCAACCGCAAGGGGAGCGCTTGGAATGGGGCTAATGACAACAGATACAATTAGGATGCCAATGTAGATTAAGGCTCCCAACCATCCCCAGCTTTTAATGGTTTGCTCCAGTTCTTTTGCAGAGAATAAGTCAAAACCTGGTTGAACCCATAGCCAGCCGCAAATCAGCAGACACAACAACAGGATGCTGAAGGCGATCGCATTCTGACGGTTGAGAAATCGTTGCTTTTTTCGTCGTTTGCGCTTCATAAGCGATTAACCAGGACACTGTCCGTCTTGACATTCAGGTCCACGGGCAGTGTAAGCATCATAGAATGCCTTCATAGCAGTTGGATTGTAGCTGTCTATTTTGTAAATATCTCTAAGCTGTCAAAGCGATCGCATTATTTTACTCACGGTTACGCATCGAGTTCATTCCATGTTTTGCCACCGTCTCGCGACTGAAACACGGCATTGTTCTCATTGACAGCATAGAGAATTTGGGCATTAGTGGGAGCAGCAGCTAGATATAAAACTGTACCCTCTAAGCCATCGCTCCAACGTTCCCAAGATTGTCCATTATCCACACTGCGATATAACGCAGTATCAGCAGGAGAAATGCGATATCCAAACATCACCGTCCGATCGTCATCTGCTTGTAGTGCTAATCCAGCTATTGGAGCAGTAGCTGTACTGGGAAGCAGTGACCATGTTTTGCCCGCATCTCGGCTTTCATATAGCCCTGCCTGTGTTGTCGCTAACACTCGCTCTGCATTGAGAGGATCAACGTTAAGGCTAAACGGCATTGCTTCTAAACCACTAGCAGGCTGTTGTGTCCAGGTCTGTCCCTCATCGTTTGATACAAAAAAGCCTTGTTTCCCAGATGTGGCTAAACCGTAAATGGTATCAGGATTGTTAGGCGCGATCGCCATTGCATGAAAATCTACCCCTGGCATGGAAACTTCTTGCCAATCCAACCCCTGGTTTTGGCTGACTCGAAAACCCAAGTTGCCGCCTTCTAGCGAATGACCACTGGCATAAAAGCGGTTTGCATCAGTGGGGTGAGCAATGAACCCCATGTAATCATATTGCTCTTTCACCCAAAACCACTGACCCGTCTCGGATCGTTTCAAAAGCCCATTGTGACTGGCAATATAAATAATTTGAGGATTATCAGGACTGACGGTTAATCCGTGAATGTGATTATTTACCTGCCAGTTTTCGGCTGGTTTTAGAGACACTTCAGAAGGAGTGGACGCTGGTAAGCTATCTGTTTGATTGGATGACGATTGAGATGCAGCACTAGACACATTGTCTCTGGTAGGCTGACTGGTACGGCTAAACAACCAGCCTGTGCTTCCCAAGGCTAGAAGAAATATAGTTGTAGGAACAGCGTAAGCTAACCATTTTTTAGCTTTTCCCTGGCTTGAATTTGACTGACTCATAATGTCCTTATGGTAGTTTCCTGGTTACTGCCTCATCCCCATCATGCTGCTGCAAGGGGTCACTATACGGCTTATCAAAGTTTGAGGTTGGAAGTGACTAACATTCCAAATGCTGAACAGGGCGATCGCCACTCCTGCACCAAGGAGGCTATCCTTAAGTCGTTGTTTTCGTTCCTGCCTTTGGAGCTGGTTCAGCCGGATTTCCTGTACCGCTTGTTCTATATACTTGGACGGGATGTTAGCGGCTGCTCCGGCTTGAATTAATTCCTCTAATGAGTATCCCTGCGCTTCTTGGGCATATAGGCGAGCAGCGCGGGCAAACACCTCTGGGGCGATCGCTTCAGGAATTCGGGGATCTGAATTACTCATGGCACAGTCTGAATTTAGGAAATAGTGGATATACAATGCGTGACTTACAGCATGTGCCAAGGTAGCTAATCTCACTCAACACAATTCATTCCTTGAGAGTACGAACTACCTTGGGTGAAGAACTGATGAACGATCGCTGTTCAGACTGTTCTAAGGTATTGATCTGGTGGGCGATCGCTTCTTGCTGCGTCTGCAACTGCTGGAGATGTTCTCGCAATTGAGCCAGTTGCTCATCCCGGCCAAGCGGTTTACTGGCAGGCAACCTGTTCACCAATGGGTGGGATGAAGCAGACATCGAATCCTTGTCCATTCGATTCATCATTACCATCATCAAAAGCATCGAAAGCGGACAGGCTGCTAGCAATAGCAGTGGTAATGCACTCAGCGTCAGTTGCGGTGCCAATACCGCAATAGCAATGCCGACAGCTACCAGTCCCACTAACACTCTCCAGTCAAAACACATGCCAAGGAGATTGACTTTTGTTTTCATCGTGTTGCTCTTATTTGAGATAGGAACAATTTTATTGTCTTGGTAGGGAGTTCATCCTGTCCTGCTCCGAAGGGTTATTCTGTTGCTCCATCATTCCAGGCATCTCATCATTACCCATCATGTTGTGCATCATGCTCATCATAGAGTTGCACTGAGCCATCATTTGCCGCATTTGTTCTTCTGTTGGGGTGGTCTGCGCTTGATCTTCATCAGAAGGCATTGCAGGCTGCCTTTGGGCAAGGGTAGAAGTTGGTTGGTTGTGTTCATGGGCGGTCGCTGGAAGTACAGTGACTCCCAACAGAGCTAAACCAGCGACAATTCCACCCGTGATGATTCGAGTCCGTTTCATAGGATTCATCCAATTTTTAATCAACAATTCGTCACCATCTCGATGACTATTGCCATACTAAAGTCTCTAGTCGGCTATAGAGTCAAGTCATCGACAACATTTTCTTACACGAGCAATAGCGCCTTGAAATAACGCACCAAAGCGAGGAGCGCTCCAGCCTCACTTTATTGTTGAATGATAGCCACAAAGACTTATTGAGGTACCCTATGTCAGACTATCGAACCATCATTCGCGCCTTTCGCTGGCTGAATTCACCTGAATGGAATGTAGCCATATTTGCATTTCTGCTGTCTTTCTTCTGGGAAGTTCAGCAAATGCCGTTTTATCAAGTCCCACCAGAGCTTTCCTGCTTCGGAATGATCAGAAATTGCACGTTGGCGACAGTAGGTGATGTTGGCATCATGCTTACTTCCTTTTGGGTGGTTGCAGCCATATCAAAGTCACGTCAGTGGGTTCGTCAACCCAATCCAAGGCAAATTAGCACATTTACACTTATAGGTGTTCTAATTACGGTTATTTTTGAAGATCTAGCGACAAGATGGCTGAGTATTTGGACTTATGCCGATTTCATGCCAACAGTCCCAATTTTGGGCACTGGGTTACTGCCACTATTGATGTGGCTCCTAATCCCACCGCTGACAATTTGGTTCGTCAAACGCCAACTGTGTCCTGTTAAATGAGCCAGGTGATGCTCAGGAAGTCTTGACTCTATAGTCGGCTATAGAGTTTAAACTGGAAGTGCAATGGGGCAATTTACTCCAGATTTACTGGGACTGCCATGAGAAAACTGAGTGAAAACCGATCGCCCGAAAAACTGCTCAAGATTGGCGAGTTAGCAGAGCAGACCGATGTGGCAGTGGGAACTATTCGCTACTATGAGACTTTAGAGTTAATTGAACCGACTCACCGAAGCGAAAGTGGATACCGCTACTACACTGCTGATGCGGTTAAGCGCGTGCAGTTTATCAAAAAAGCGCAATCCCTCCAATTTTCCCTGTCTGAAATTCAGCAAATTTTGGGCGTTCGACATCAAGGCGACCCGGCTTGCCCACTGGTGCGAGACCTGTTGGATCGAAAAATTGCTGAGCTGGACGTGCAACTCGATCGCATCAAGATGCTCAAGGTTGAGCTAGAAGCATATCGCGATCGCTGGACGGATCGACCACTTGATGATCCAGATAGCCAAGAGCTTTGTAGCCTAATTGAAGAAGTCGCTGAACATACACTATCCAGCGATTGACCTAGAAGCTCTTAAGCATATCCTGCTAGGGTAGGTGTTGATATGAGAAATGAAGAAATGGGAACGTTAACACGGTCGAAAGCAGAAGCAAAACCTCAGCAGTCTCCGGATTGGTACAAGCGGATATTCGCCTGGATGATGGCTCACGGTACAGCTAAATATGAGGCTGAAATGCGCGATCGTAAGCAAGCTTTGTTTGCTGACTTACACGGCAATGTATTGGAGATTGGACCTGGTACTGGACCGAATTTACGCTATTACCCATCTGATATTCATTGGATTGGAATTGAGCCAAACCCATTTATGGACTCCTATCTCAAACAGGAGGCAGACCGACTGGGACTAAACATTGATATTCACCGGGGTACTGCTGAGGGGTTGGAGGCAGAAGACAATAGTATGGATGCAGTCGTTAGCACATTGGTTCTCTGCTCTGTAGATAATTTGGAGAGAACCTTACAAGAGATTCTGAGAGTCCTGAAGCCAGGGGGACGCTTTTACTTTCTTGAACACGTGGCTGCTCCTAAAGGAACAGGGTTGCGACGAGTACAACACTGGATTCGTCCTGTTTGGAAGATTCTCGGTGACGGATGCCATCCCGATCGTGAAACCTGGATTGCTTTGGAGAAGGCAGGATTTGAACGAGTGGAGTATCAGCATTTTCGTGCTCCAGTCCCCGCCATTGTCAGTCCCCAAATTATTGGTGTAGCCGTTAAGCGAAGCAGTTACAGCGGTTCCTGCTTGAGTAAGCCACAATTTGATAGCCTAAGTGAGACCCGCAAAATTAGGAAATAACCACT
>PVWD01000023.1 GCA_003003615.1 filamentous cyanobacterium CCP2
GTTGAACAGACCCGCTACCGTTCAGGGCATCCAGCCATTGCCAACCTGGAGCGCAAAGTTGATGCTCTCAATGCTCTACTACAGGAACGGATTGGGCAAGTTGTGAGCAACGGGGGGCCCGTTCCAACCGGAAATTTACAGCTCGGTGATCTTCAGCAAGGACTGATCTCAGATTTGGTGCGCTCAGAAGCAGAGCGGGTTGGGTTATCGGAACGGCTCAGTTCTCTGTCCAATGCTCAGTCGGCTTATCGGGCAAGAGCAAATGCACTGCCTCGGTTAGAGGAAACGCAGCGAGAGCTAGAACGTCGCTTGAAAGCAGCACAGACCACCTATGAAGTCCTTTTGTCCCGCTTGCAGGAAGTCCAAGTCGCTGAAAACCAAAACATTGGCAATGCTCGCGCCCTCTCTTCGGCCATCGTTTCAGAACGCAGTTCTAACAGAAAGATGGGGTTGGCATTAGGAGGAGGAGTTGGGATCTTGCTGGCTGTGGCGGCCGCCTTTGCAGCGGATTTGTTAGATCGTTCTGTGAAAACGCTCAAGGAAGTCAAGGATCTGTTTGGTTACACGCTCTTGGGGGTGGTTCCACTGCTGAATGGTAAGCCCGTTAGGCAACGTAGTCATTTTGAGGGAACTGCTCATCCGATTCCGCGGGTGTATGTGCGGGAGTTGCCTTTCTCCTCTGCTGCGGAAGCTTATCAGATGCTGCAAGCAAACTTAAGATTTTTGAGATCAGATAAGGAAATTAAAACGGTTGTTGTAACGAGTTCAGTTGCACAAGAAGGAAAATCTGAAGTCGCCGCTAATTTGGCAGCCTCAATGGCTCAAGTTGGACGGCGGGTACTGCTGGTGGATGCTGATATGCGTTATCCCGTTCAACACCACGTTTGGGATCTGGTCAGCACGATTGGACTGAGCAACGTCATTGTGGAACAGTTTGTTCCTGATGTCGCCATACAGGAAGTTGCTCCCAACCTCTATGCATTGCCGTCTGGCATCATCCCCCCAAACCCGATCGCACTGCTTGATTCCAAACGCATGGCTTCATTGGTTGAAGGATTTGCCAGAGATTATGATTTGATAATTTTTGACACTCCGCCGTTAGCCGGAAAGGCAGATGCGGCCATTCTTGGCAAAATGACGGATGGCATCTTGCTGGTCGTTCGTCCAGGGATTATTGATTCAGCCAGTGCCAATGCCGCGAAGGAATTCTTGAAACAATCAGGGCAGAATGTTTTGGGAATGGTGATTAATGGCGTAGATGTACGGAGTGAGCCTGACAGCTACTTTTACCACACCAGAGAGCGCGGTAAGCGAAATGTTGCTGCGCTTGACACAATCACAGACTCCATCCCAACCGAAGTTGAACGGTAAAAACGCTGTTCCTTGGCTCAATGACAATCAAAACGCTGTGTGCAGATAATCCCTATTCAGTAAACATTGCTGCTACTATGAGCAACCGTTTGAATCTCTCAAAGGCTTTTTATGCAGTTACCCTATCGTTAGTCTGTATTTCAGGTTCTCCTCTGGCTGCATTGGCTCAAACTGTGCCGAGCCTTGATGCTGAGACTAATCCAGATCTTGAAGTTGATATTCCCCCTGAGACTGTTTTTGAAACACCTCAGCAGTTACCATCTGATTACCTTTTAGGACCAGGTGATGAAGTTGAAATTACGGTTTTTGGGTATGAGGAGTACACTGGCAGAAAAGTGATCTTGCCGGATGGGACAATTAGTTTGTCTTTGATCGGCAGTATTGAGGCTGAAGGGCAAACAACCGATGAGTTGGCAGAGGAATTAACTACTCAACTGGAAACCCTGTTGGTGAATCCAGTGGTAACAGTGAATTTGACCACGCTACGACCAGTTGTTGTACAAGTTTCTGGTGAAGTCATGCGTCCGGGTCCGCTACAGCTATCGGAGGGGATCACGCTCAGTGCAGCATTGGTTCAGTCTGGGGGCATTACCCAGAATGCAGATGTCCGTCAGGTCATCATTCGACGTAATGCGCCAAATGGTGAAGCGTCTACCATTACGGTTAACCTTTGGGACGCACTGAGTTCTGATGATGCCTACGCGAATCCGATTTTGCGATCGGGGGATTCGGTCTACATTCCCCGTTTAACCGCCGATGCTACGGTCGATCGCAGGCTACTTTCTCAGTCTAGCCTTGCTCCACAGTCCGTTCGGGTGAGAGTAGTGGGTGAAGTGAATAGCCCCGGTGAAATTGAGGTTTCTCCTAATAGCTCCATCTCCAGTGCAGTGGCGATCGCGGGTGGGCCAACGGAAGATGCTCGGCTGAGCCAAGTTGCTTTTGTGCGGATGAATGAAAGCGGTCAAATCGAGCGACAGGTCGTGGATCTGCGTGACCTAATTGATAATTACCAGGTTCAGGAAGGAGATGTCGTTATTGTGCCTAGACAACGATCATCTTCATTCCTCAATGTAGCAAGTCGATTTGTGATCAACCCGTTGGCTTCTGTAATCAATCTGTTTTTGGGTATCGATCGGTTCGTAGATTCAGTCAATCGTTAGTTAGTATACATTCTGAATTCTGAGTGAATAGAAATGTCCTCTCCTTTCTGAGTTCGCATCTTAGGAGAGGGCATTTTTATCGTGTGGCTGTACCCAAAATTTAGATCACTATACTTGCTCTTTTGAATAGAGCTTTGCTCCGTTGACGAATCCGCTTCAACCCATACTTGACAACATTCAGTTGGTAATTAAACACAGTTTGCCAATTCGTTCGGATTTGCCGGACTTCTCCTGTCGTAGCCCAGACTTTCAACCTCTCAACCTCACGGTGATAGACAGGATGTTCACTCCAAATATAAGCAAAGTGAACCACTGCGGGAGAAACGGCCCGCGAACCTTTCTTGAAGGTACACTTTCCGGCTAATGCATCCATCTTGAGCTTGCCTCTCAGTCCAACAGGAGTTCTCATAATACTGCCATTGTCTTGAAATATGCTTTGCTGATGCATCTCCATTGATGTTGCTAGGATTGGCTCTTCATTTGGCCCATCACCGCGAAACTCGGCGAATCCTAATTTGTCAAAATCTCGTAGGATTTCTCGGGCTGTTTTGTAAATAGAGCGAGCTGTATCACTATCATCAAAATAGTAAATGCCGCCGTTAAATTTGGGTAATTTGCTCAATCTAAAACTTTTCAGAATGAAATCAACATTCAGGTAAGGATCTTTGTCGCCTGGCTTTAGGTGATATTTTCCACCCACCACTGCGAAGTTCTTTTCTGCAAAGGATTCAAAAACAAAACCAAGATCGCGAACAACAATACAATCGCTATCAATAAACAGAGTTCGTGCGTAAGGGGAATACTGATCAAGATGAATTTTCTGCCTTACGTTTGAACCATATTCGGGCTTGTAAGGAATAAGCTGATCAAAGAGTTCCGCCAATTCTTTATCGTCTTGGCGATCGGTGACAATTGCCCGTGGAATATTTGGCGAATGGAGAAGCAAGGAACGCCCAAGCGTTTTTGCCATTTCAATATATTTGGGTGCTCCATAAGCAAGGGTAATAATACCCTTTTCCATAGAAATCATATTCTTACTCCATAAAGACTGCGCAAACTGACGTTAGAATTCGATTCGTTCTCTACCGTTGGCCCTGAGGCAACCTCTCAATATAGAGACGATTTAAGTGGTAAAAGTTCTGATTACATGCCCTGCATCGGTGGAGGTAGTAAGTTGAAAAAACGTCCTTGCACAAAGGGACTTTGACTTTCCAAACATTGCTCCTCATAGAAGAAAATAGCAACTAGTCGGAAAAATATAAGGAAGAAAAAGGGGGTAAGACGAGTGGAAAACGGGGGGAAATCGGGGGTAGGCTTAGCTTAACAGATTGATCTCTTGTCTGCAACAGACAAATTGTTGACCGTGGGATGCATGTCCTGTAGTCAACATTTACTGACAAACCGGAACGTTAATTAGTTAGCTGTTTTACCGTAGAAAGACAAACAATTTTCCTGCTTAATAAAGAAACAGGATGAACACTAAGGATAAATTGTCTAATCTTCTGAAACTGCTATACAAAACGATAACGGAATTCTAATCTACGCTAGAAAAACCATTACTCAGATAAGAAATATACTTCTTTCCACTGCTCCTAATTCGTAAGAGCCAGCTGGGAGGGTGACAAGGAGGTTACAACATCGAGCGAATCAGCGCCATAGCCTGGCCCCGTTGATGAAACAAGCGTTTTCCGGGTGAAAGTGCCAGCAGTGTCTCTACGGTTGCTTGGTAAGATTGCTCAAAGTTCACCCAAGCATAGGCATATAAACCAACATAAAAATGACTGTGACGCAAAGACGCACCAACGACATCTTTTGACCTGGCAACGTATTTGTCAAGCTTGAGTTGCCACAGTTTCTTGCCTTCAAAGGTCGCTGCTCCATAGGCTAAAGTCATCGCCAATAGTAACGCCTGCAAGCGAGTTCCGCTCAAGCCCGTTTCTTCCAAGTGATAGCCACCGCCTTTGCAATCTCTAAACATCGCTTCGATGCCCATTCTGCGGCGATAGGCACTCATTGCCTCCTTAAAGCTGCCCAGATTCGTTAACACAAACCAGCCTTCTTTAGCACGTCGCTTACGGTATTGTCTCTTCCAGTAGGCTGCTAAATTTCATCCTCCAAAGCCGTGAGACTTGGTGACTTTGATGCCTTCAAAGTAAAGCATCATCCCAGGTGCTAATCCCAACTCGTTTAACTGCACCAAAACCCCGTCTTGGGTCTCAATGTATTCGTTGCATCGCAATCGTAAAGTGCAGTAGACTCGTTGGTGCTTCAGCCATCGCGCCAATCGTGCAGAACAAAACTCCCGGTCGCCCAGCACGACTACATCATAAGCTTTCAACTCGATTAAGGCTTTGAGCAATAGTGTCTTTTGTTGCTTGAAATTGCTACTGCCCAGATGGGGTAGGATGACCCAATAAAGGGGAATGCCCCGTCTATCTTTGATCCAGCTTACTGTCAGCAGATTGATGGATTTCCACTGCGTTCGGTCGAGGGCAAGATAGACTCGTTGCAATTGAGGATGGCTTTGAGCGATCCACATCTGCCAAATCGGAAACCACAGCAGTTCCAGCTTTAATTGCGGTAGAGACAAAAAGCGTTGCAGCTTGCGTCGTCGGCTCTCTGCCAGAATCGGCAGGGGTAGGGTTGTAGCTAATGATTCGAGTTCAACCGTGCGCAGACTTTGTAACAGTTGGATCAGCAAGCTCAGTAATAGAAACTGAGCCAAACTCAATTGACCTTTGAGGTGAGTTTGGTAGAATTCAGGCATCTTTTTTAGATTAGGGGTCGGCGATATCAGCTTTGACCCTTTTTTTCTACCTCATTTGCCTGGACTTCCGATACTGCCTACCTTTAAACCTTTTTGTCACCCCCTAGGGGAGAATCAGTAGTTATTGGACTGCTCATCAATCAATATGAGTTTGGATTATCTATCTAGTCGCCGATCCATACGTCTAGAACACTGCTGCAGCGGAGAATGTACCCCTACTAGATTCAATCTTCATTCCAAGGAGGTGGCAAAACGTGGCGCAGAGGCGTTCCTGAAACCATGAAGGCTTGGATGAGAGATGCTAACCAGAAACTATCGTTGCCGCTAAATAATCTCTAATCAGCTGTGATGAATTTCAAGTAAGCGAGAACGAATATATTCCCGTTCACCGTCATCAAATAATTTGAAGAACTTGTTGGAATTGTCTTTTGAAATTGACTGATAGACAGTGGATTTCCAAGGTTCACTGTCAAGCACAATGCTTTTTGCCGCTGATTTGCGGTTTTGCATCATACTTTGATCAAATTCAACACCCAAAAAGTCACAAAGCTTCTCAAGGATTGCCTGCGGGTTGTTGACTAAGTTTTCGTAGACTACCAAGATATGATTAGGTTGATGCGAGTAGCGTTGGCTAATTTGGATACTACTGTTCCAGCTTGTAATACACTCGTCTATATCCAGGGCACGCCCCCACTGTTCAGGATATTGATTAGTTGCTTCATAGAGCGAGGCAACAACATCCTCTCCCTGACGGATGATGTGAATAAATTTTGCGTCTGGTATAACCTTTGTGATGTAGTCGATATAGCGTAAATGTCCAGGGGTTTTTTCAATCCATATACTTTTACCTTGTTCTTTCGTAAAGTCGTCCAGAATCTGAGTAAAGGCTCGAACATATTGGAGGTTGAAGAGACCGAATCTTGGCAAATACTGCTTTCTATTCTCTTGTCCAATGTTACGAAGCAGAGACTTAAGCCGACCTCTTCCCCGGCGCGAAATGAATTCTAATCTTCCTAAAGTTTCATTCCAAAACTTACTTTTGAAGCTAAGGTGCTTAAAAAAATGAGTTTCAGGAACCGATGCAATTTGTGGATGTGCTGCGAGCAGACTTTGAAGCAGAGTCGTCCCAGAGCGGGGGCAACCAACGAGAAAAACTCTTGATTTCATTTGATCCATATCTAGAATACGAATATCTTGCAGTGCTAAATCAGCTAATTTCGGTTAACTAGTTTGAGCACTTAGTCAATGCTTGGCGGCCAAATTTTACTTAACTATAAAAACAAATGAATTTCAACTATCAAATTGGTATCCTTCTAGAAATTCAAAGTTCTTTGCCTTTAATTCAACCAGTCGGATCAGATCGTTTGTCCAATCCACATCAAGCCGACTCTTATGAGGAGAATTTTTGACAATGCTGGCACAATCTCGCAAATATTCACTTGTATAGTCGATATCCAAAAATTCAATTAGTTGCTTCATTCCCATCTGTGGATCTTCAACAAATGTTTCATGCCGAATGTCTATAATTTCGGTCTCATCAACCATTTCTTTGATATCAGCAACCCCTTGACATAAGAAGAAATATACCTCAATTGCTTCAGAAAGAGATTTGCTACTTCTACTACACCTCCTATAAATGGTACTGATATTGTCGTAGGGATTTCGTAAAACGTGGATAACCTTTACCCTAGTCTTTAGTGTCGACTTTAGCTTTTCAAGCAGACTTGGATTTCTTGCCAATCTCTCTGTAGTCACCCTACCCTTCTTATCACCAATTACACACAACTCCTTAAAACTTCCTTGATACTGATTAGGAACAACATACTTGTAATCAGTCCATTCTCTACCATTCTGCGTAAAGTTCTTATCATTCCTTAGAATCAATGAGAAAAGCTGATTTTTGCTGAAGCCAGATTCGAGAAACCCCAAAGCATCTAGCTCATGAGAAATGACCGCATTGGGATGAGCATCTAGTAAAGAACCCAAAAGGCTATGTCCACTTCGTGGGTAACCGATAAACATACAGTATGTTCCGATGCTATTGAATAAACTTCGATTTCTGAAGCCTTCATACAGCGACGTTAGATAAGCGAGCTTCTTACCTTTTTGCTCATATCTGTAAGCTGTCATTACTTTCACTCCTCCTAATTAGAAACAGCAATATAACTATCATCTACAACAATCGTGGCGTGGCTCAACAGTATAAAGTCACTATATCGATGAACACAGATTCAATAAAAAAGCTATTCAGAAGCATCTTCTTGCGAGACCAGTTACTTTAAGGGGAAGTATTGCTTATTCATTTAACGCCGATCCATCTAATTACTGTCACTGGGTGTGGCGGACGCTGTCAATGCTCAGAACCAACAATGAGCTTTACGGATTAGATGCAATAGACTTTACCTGTATTGGTCAATCTCCATTTGCAAATTCTTATCAAGAAAGTCCAGTACAAGCAGACACTCCCCTGCAAAAAGCGATCAAACACGCTCCTTATGGAAAAAATAGCAACTAGTCGGAAAAAAAAAAGGAAGAAAAAGGGGGTAAGACGAGTGGAGATCGGGGGGAAATCGGGGGTGATCTTAGCTTAACAGATTGATCTCTTGTCTGCAACAGACAAATTGTTGACCGTGGGATGCATGTCCTGTAGTCAACATTTACTGACAAACAAGAATGCTGATCGATTGGCTACTTTACCGTAGAAAGACAATAAATTTTCCTGCTCAGTGAAGAAGCAGGACAAGTCCCAAAGATAAATTGAGCCAATCTTCTAAAACTGGCACACAAAACGAAAATGGACTTCTAATCTACGCTAAAAGAGCCGCTACTCAGATGAAATATATTTCCTTCCACTGGTCTCAATTCCGCAAGCTCCACGAGAACGAGAGTTCAACTTTCATCTGCAACAACCAGGTCTAGGCTTGATGTGCCGGCTGGAATATTGATTGTAATGGAATCATCAGTTGCTTGAACGATCGGCGCAGGAGAACCATTTATATAGGCTCCTCTAATCGTCGGGTAATACAGGGTCAGCCTTTGGGCGGTTGGAGAGACAACTTGACCGGACCCCTCGCGGAGGTAGAGGGCAAGATCTTGCTCAGCTTGAAATCCTTTTCTGCCCAAATCTGCATCATATTCAAACGATCTACCCACAGCATAAACAGCCCGCAAATCAGTTCCTACCAGCCGAAATAATGACCGAGATGCTTGAAAGGCTGCGTTGTCGATTGGCTCTACTGCATTGGGGTCTGATTCAACAATGTAGTCAATCACTCCATCACCATGATCGACCTTCGCACCGGAATAATACTCTCCCCTAATTTGCTCCAATTCAGGTTTCTGATGATCGTGATCGGAAGGCACAAGTACCGTGACGATTTGCTTCTTCCCAGAGCTACGGTTGTATGATGCGTAAAGATATTGGTTCTCAATATCTGGGCCAGCAATCACCCCGTTATGTAGTGTGACATCATCAGGCGGTGTTCCTAAAAATACGGTCAAATCTACATCAGTGATCTCGGTGTCTTCATAGTTCACAATATCGGCTTGATATTCTGCTGGAGAAGCTTGATTGAGTGTTCTAGCGTAGGGATGAAAGGCAAGATGAACCTGATTTCCGCCTGTAAATTCATCGATTAAAAACCAGTAGCCGTGCTTGCCGTCAGATGGGTGAACAAAGTGAAAATTGCGAAAATGTTGACCGTTCGGCAGAGCTTCCCCAGAATCACCTCTAGCATAGTCAAAGGTTGGTGTAAGTAACCATTCTTGAATTCCGGCACCATGCTTGTATTGATGATCATTTTCTTCAGGCGGATTGCCTTCTTGTGTGCGATCGAATTGGTAATCAATTAAACCTGTATTTCCTGATACTGCTCGATCGTGAATGTAATCCCAGGAAAAATTGCCAACTCCTCTGCGCCAGCCTTTATAGCCAGAGTTGGAGAGCAAATGCGCTCCGTAGCCACTAAGGAAAATGGCATTGGTTTCCTTATGGGAGTGTCCGCTGGAGTGGGTAGGGTTCCACATTGCTCCGGCAAGTGCCTTGCGGGACTGCTGGTTTTCCAGAAACCACGCCCCTCCATCTGGAAAGACCCGGCTTGGCGGCACTACTTTCACCGATAGATCAGGTACTTCATCTGCCATCAAAATGTAAGTTAATAACCTACCATTTGGATGCATTGCAGCATTTCCAGAGGGCATTCTATGCCCATCCTGCATTTGCCAGGTCGCATACCGGCGCGTAAACTCACCGAACCGATAGGCTCGATAAGGTTGCGTACTGCAATTGGCAGGAGTGTGTCGGCTGCCTCCTAAAAGATAGAAGTTTGGCAGACTATCGCCAAAAGCCATTGTCCTGAAGTCGGGGGTATGGGAGTATCCGTAGAGCCATTCGTGCAGCTTGATAAATTGCTCGTTGGTATAGTAGTTATGATGTCCCTGGTATTCCCAGACATCCATGCCCAAGGCTTTATGTTCGCGACTGCAACTCCCAATGCGTTCAGCAGCATATCCGGTGCCTGGCGTGTAAACTCCATCAATAGTAATGTCTACAACCCAGGATTCATCATATTGTTGAAGTTCTTGTTCAAATTTTGAGGTATCTCTTTCATAAAATGCCCACAATGCTGATACAGAGTGATTGGCTGGGCCCCAGTTATCTCTGAAGCCGTTGACCAGTTGGGCAATATCTGTCTCCAGGGTAGAGCGTTCATGAGCAGGCAATTCGCGATAAATAATATCGAGGGCTAAGATTGCGTTGAAAATTCCACCCTGAAATGGAACGGTTGTATCCCAGTTGTCTCGCTCTTTCCGCTCGCTCAGCATATCTGGTAAGGCAACGTTCAGCGTTTCTTGAATTTTATCGACGTAGCGTTCTTTGTTTGCTGAATCGAGAATATACGCAAGGGCAGTATATCCCATCATATCTCGCAGCTTATAACCTGCCCCCCGGCCATTGTCTTCTTCCGGATCATAGGTTAGCTCTTGCGCCTGTTGAATTGCCTCCAATCGCATTTCACTCCAGGGAAGCCGATTCGCTCGATCGCGCAATTCCGGGTAGTCAGATTCTCGAACGATCAAGAAGGGATGCCTTGCCGTATCTGCATGCGCTGCGATAAACACAGCAAATATCCATGTGGCAATAAAGCATACACAAAGCACAATTTTTCTTGCAGTGGATTGCCTCATTTCTATGGATGTGATGAGTAGAGGTGAGTAGACACCAATTACCGAATTGGTTCTTCCTCTAGGGCTGAGCGATAGATTTTAAGCAGAGAATTACAGTAATTGTGAATATTAAGTGGTTCGACTCGCTTTCTAGCGTTTTCTCCAATCGTAAATCGCAGTTCCTCATTTTCGATCAAAGCAGTGAGTGCTGAGGCAATCTGTTGCACATTCCCTGGTTCCACCAGAATTCCGTCTTTGCCCGTAGTCACAAGTTCTGGAATGCCGCCAACGGGTGTTGTAATCGAAGGTAATCCCCAACCCATAGCCTCTAATAAAGCCAATGGCAACCCTTCATTGCGAGTTGGCAAAACAAAAACATCGGATTTAGCCAAGTAGGTATCCCGTTGCTCTGGATTTAACCAGTCAAGAATGGTGACAAACTCCGACAGATTTAAACGTTGAACTTGCGCCCGTGCTTTTTCCACCTCTCCATCTCCTGCAATGGTAAGGTGCGCCTCAGCCTTTCGCTGATCTGAAAGCGTTGCAAATGCCTCAATTAAATCAAAGGCTCCTTTACGTTGCCCGATTCTTCCCAAAAATAAAACGTGAATTGGTTTTGCTACCGAACGACTTGGAACATGCTCTGGCAACTGAACCGGATTCGGCAAAACCACCACCTGGAAATCATCCAGGTTCAACCGAGTCATATAGTATTTCTTCCAGCTTTCCGACAGCGCAATGAAATGAGCGCACTTTTGGTAAACCCAGCGGATAACCTGTTGTTTTGGTTGGGGAAGATTGTCAAAGAATACATGAAACTCACTACTTTGGGCGTGCAAAACAACTGGCTTACCATAGGCTCTAACAATCAGCGTTAGAATTGCTTTCCTCCAAGCACTTCCCCTTTGTGAAAGCAGAATATGCACAACATCTACTGGTTTAGTTGATAGTATCCAGATTGTTTTGAGTACGGCAAAGAGAAATAATTTAATCCTAAATAGCACTGAACCATAGTCGTGGGTCGCAATATGAGTGATTTTTAGTTCAGAAGGCGCATGAGCCACAACCAGATTTTCAACAGTGGCCATTCCGCCCATCTGTTCTAATGCTGGTCCCAACATCATGATTTTGAGCGGCGGTGTGTCGGTTTGAGTTTGGCTTTCCATGATATTTTGCCTCTGCAATTTCAAATAGGAACTTCCAATCAAAAGTCTGTTTCGCAGATCGCAGGCTCTAATGGGCAGGTGATAGGGTGTGAATCATCTCTGTTGGTTGATGTCTGCGAATGCGGCGTAGCTCAACAACAGCAGACGTAGAGAAGGATACATATAGTATCCAGAAAAAGTGGTCTTTCAGGATCGTAATGCCAACGCTATATTGGGATGAAATCATAATGATCAGAAACAAAAACATCCAGAAAAATTCCGAAGATTGTGTCAAGTTAACAAGGCGGAACAGTCTGACTAAAGTTGTTATTGAAGCAATTGTAAATAAAATCAAACCAGGAAAGCCAAAGTGGAGTAACAGATCGATAAAGCCGCTGTGAGCATGGCTCGGAAACCAAGCAACGAAGCGATTTCCTAAAGCAACCTGCTCAGGATCGTTCCAGAATGCTTCATAGCCAAATCCTAACAAGGGACGTTTTGCAATCTGTTCCAAGAGATACTCCCAAACTTGAGCACGCCCATTGAGCGTCAAGCTTTTTCCAAGTACATCTACAATAATGTACTCAAGATTGCTAGAAACCCATACTGTCAAGCTAGTTCCTGCCAGTAGAGCAAGCGTTTGCAGCAAAACTTTTGTTCGGTAAGCTTGCAAGAATGAGCGGTAGAGCGGTAATAGCATCAGCACGCCGAAGCAGATGGACAGGGAGGACTTAGCTTGGGTGAGAATCAGTGTGGTCAGAGCGAGACCAAACATCAAGAAGCAAAACCTCTTCCTTTTTTGTCCGTAGAGCGTGAAGGTGATGAAGTATGTTGTTGCCAAAGCCATCATCAACCCAAGGTAATTTTTATGCGGAAAAATGCCTCGCCACTCTCCTCCCAACATTTTCCCATAGGATGAAACTCCCAAAGCAGTGAGTAAACTGAAAACAGTAAATAAACCAAGTGACCACCCAACCAAACGTATAAGTTCCTTCGGGCGATAACGACTTGCCAAGTAAAGCCCAAATATCGTTGAGCGAATTACAACTCTTAAGAAACGGCTCTGAGTTATTTCAGGTCTAATCGACCAAGTAATTGAGAATAAAGGAAGTAGTAAGAGTATTAACAAGGCCTTATTTGTAGTCAAAAAATAAAGAATCTTCTTCCAATGCCGGAGGAAGGAGATTACAATAAATAGGTAGTAAAGAGCGACTAAAGCTCTATCAATCACTCCAAGAATTGCAGGAG
The DNA here is from genome assembly GCA_003003615.1 of filamentous cyanobacterium CCP2. GTDB lineage: Bacteria > Cyanobacteriota > Cyanobacteriia > Elainellales > Elainellaceae > Egbenema. The sequence goes on from PVWD01000023.1 coordinate 12,858, forward strand.
CACCAGTCCTGGCTGAAAGATTTGGATCAGCAACATACATTAAGAAAACGACAGATATTATCGGTTCCAGCCTTTCCCAAATCTTTGAGATAGAGCGATTCACGGTAATACTCCCATTTTTTCAGCATTCAAAAAGGATTTGTAAAAATTGTGAAAGATAAACTTTGTTAGTAAAAGTTTTAAAGGGCAAATCTGACAAATTCAGCATCCTCACTTTGCCCCACTGTATGATTTGGCTGATAAAAGGTCATTGAATAAGGATAAGTAGCGACGGGCGGGAGTTTCCATTGTGAAAGATTGTTCAATTCTCTGCCGTGCCGAAGTTGACAACCGTTGATGTCGTTCCTGATTTTCCATCACCCAAAGTATTCCTTTCGTCAAGTCATCAATTTGGTAGGGGGTAGCAAGATAACCATTTTGTTGATGAACGATTAGATCGGGCATTCCGCCGATGGCAAACGCAACGCAAGGCAATCCACAGGCAAGTGCTTCTAAAACAGTGTTCGCCAGATTTTCCTGAATGGAAGGAGCAACGAAAACATCAGCCGCTGAATAGAGTAATGCCAAGGAAAGATCGTCATTTAATTGACCTAGATAGCGGCATCGAAATCCAAGTTCGGGCGGTTTTTCGGGTTGAGAGGCACCGAAAACAATGAGTTCAACCGCATCATCAGGTAGCAATTGCCGCAAATTCTGCAAAGCAGGCTGCAACAAATGAAACCCTTTCCGAGGATCACTAGTTGAATTTACAGCACCAAAGAGAATAAGTTGTTTGTCCTGCGGTAAATTCAGCAAGTTTCGGGACAGTTGGCGATCGAACGGTCGATATTGCCGCGTATCGATGCCATTTGGAATGACCTCAATGCGAACATCGCGAAAGAGAGAACTAGCGGCTGCACAGTCTGCCAACCAAGAACTAAGGGCAACGATAGTTAGGTTCAAATTTTTCCAGGCTTTTGCTTTACGTTTCCAGACCCATCGGGACAAGTCCCAATCCTGACGGCTCCCTAGTTGAGGACAAGAACCACAGGAGTTAGTGTAGTGCTCGCAGTCGAAATTGTAGTGACATCCTCCTGTAAAAGCCCACATATCTCGGAGTGTCCAGACAATCGGCTGTTGAAACTGAGAAAGGGTTTCAATTTGTAAGTACCCTTGGCAAATCCAATGAAGATGGACAATATCTGGATTAATTTGGGTAATGGCTGGCGTGAGTTTATTGGGCAACCACTGTAAGGAATAAGAACTCTTTTCGCGTTGACGATAGAGCTTAAGCGGCAGGCGATCGAGTACAACGCGCATTCCTGCAACCACTTGCCCGGCTCCTGAGCTACTTTTTGAACCTATTACTGTTGTGTCATCACTATGTTTTGTTTGCACTAACATGCGAGAATCAATCCCGATTGCTCGGAAGCTACGATGGAGTCGATAAGCAGCACGAGTAGAACCTGAACCAGCATCTTCAGTACTCAAGAGCAATGCCTTCATAGTTGTCCTTGTGATTAGAGGAAGACTTAAACATTCTTGTCATCAAACAGCAAAGAAATTTACAGCCAAGTTGTAATCTAAGCCTAAAAGCTGACCGATTAATATTGATAGCCGACTGCGCCTGCAATGGTTCGCGTTATTTCTTCGATGTATTTCCTGTCTACTTCTAGCAGTGCCTCTCCTCTCGTTACTTTCCCTTGTCTAACAAAAGCAGTCTTCTGAGTTTTTACAAGATAAGCTGACTTGTGAATGATTTCCGACTGTCTCATATTTTCCTTAGAACTAAGTTTGACCGCCTCTTGTAATTCGCAATCGGTCAAACTCAGCCCAATAAGATCCATTACCCTACGGAGTTGCTCATACGGGTTATCAATGAGGTGTTCGTACAATAAAATCTGAATGTTTTGACTCGAATTTTTTGTAAAAAACCATGACTCCGTATGCTTTGCCCATGCACTTGCTCCAAACTTTGAACTGCGAACAAATTGCGACAAATCCCACTCATCCGGTATCTTTTCGTAGTTTTTAAGAAAATGATAGTAGGAGATAAGCGCATCTCTTGGATCTCTAACTAACAAAATGACTCTATAGTAGTAAGGATTATAAACACTGTGACTCTTGATAATTCTCGGAACATCGAGCCGTCCAAATGTTCCAGTGGATTGAATACGTCTAGAAAGCTGAATGTCTGGAACAATGTCATGGATTGAGAAAAAATTGACTTGGCGTTCAAGATTAAATTTGATCTTGATAGCATTTGCAACTAGAAACCTTAACCATGTGTTTCCAGATTTGGGAAAAGACACAAGATAAATATCTTCAAGCTTGTAGTCTTCAGGCAAAAGATTCTGATGTTTTGCTCCTAGCAAATTCCATCCAGTCTTATTTTTGGCAAAATTGAATCTACTTGCTGAAATTGGTAATAAGGATTTAATTCGATAGATCATTTGAGCTAAACTCGACTTAATCACTTCTAGAAATTATTTGAAGCTGACGATAGAGTTTCAGTGCTGCATCAACTTCGTTGGCATGATCTAATTTCATCTGCTCAACCTGTTCTGAGGGAGCAGAACGAAATGCTTTGTGCGAAAAGACCTTGCTAAAGTCAATTGACTTTAGCTCAAAACCAAACTTCTCTATTACTTTACACCGTAAGCGATCGGGATCGTGGATAATTTCGTCTATATCAAAAACAACACATACATTTGCATTATGGCTACAAAATCTGAGAATTTGCTGATTATAGACGTTCCAAACTCTTATACCGTTAATTGCATTTCGAGAAATGTGCTTTTCGTGATCTCGTCGCAGAAGCGAGTCAACCACAGATAGAGGATGTCGCACTAGAAGCAAGTAATGCAAATCCTCAATCATTTCACCCCAAAAATCTAAGAACAACGTACTTCTAGGATCTTTCCATCCCCACTGTGAAAAAAAAGCTCTTGACTTGACAATCCTATTCGCCACTTCTCTATCTTTCTTGCCCACGCAAACAGGTATCCTGAACGATCGGGTAGGAAAATCACCAATAAATTTATTCTTCAAGATCCGCTTGTGAAAATTGGTGAACTCGCGATCCTCGTGGTGTCCACCGTAATAATTTCGAGACGAGTTTAACGCCGAAGAGGTCAAATCGCTTCCTATATGAAGTCCACATTCCCCTAAATACTGAGCAGCAAGTGAAGTGCCGCTACGATGCATCCCAGTGATCATTAAAACTTTAGATACCATCTTTACCACATCCTTAACAAAGTCATGAAAATATTTGCTTACAAAGCTGTTTCAGCTTGTGAATATCTATGTAAAGATCAAAATGATGGGGATCAGTATGGGTTTGAATAATCTCTTCCCCTTGCAAGTAGGAATAATCAGCTTTTCCATAATTAGAAAGCACATAGTAACAACTATTAACAAACCCGTAGGGAAATAGCTCAATTACTTTAGTTTTTGGCTGAATAAATAGTAAATTGGTCAGTGCTGCTCCATGTGGAGCAACAATTGCCTCCGAATTAGAAAATATCTTTACTTGCTCCTGCAATGTTTTACCATCCATCGACACTACTTTAAATCCATACTCCTTAAGCAAGCTGATGACTTCTGTTTCATTCATTAATCTTCTGCGCTGCACATTACCTCTAGCAACATAAATACGTTCCTTGCCATAGTTTGACTTTAATTCCTCCTGAAATAGGTTTCTGCTAAATATATAGCTTTTCTCAATAATGGGGGCAGAACCGTAATGGCGCGATCGGTTGATAATTGCTGCGATAATTCTATCGGCAGTGCAAGCTCTTTGAATCACCCTTTCCAAGGGTACTCCTGCCCGAATTAAACTCTCTCTATGAAAATCACAGAATGGGGACTGTCCAACATAAAAAAAATCAATTGCATCTAAGCCATGCCATTCATCATAAATTCTTAATAACGGTAGAGTGCGGCACATCCAATGGTAGTAATTAGACGGATCTGTATTGGATAGGTAAGCAACTCGCCCCTCTAGTGAAACCGCTTTTGAAAGAACTTTTTTTCTTATAGGTAGCTTATTGAATTGAATGCTATGCTCATCAATAACATTCATTCCATCATCTAAAAGATGATTGTTCCGCAAAGAAAAATTTTTATTCCTGATATCTAATAGAACGATTTCTGCTTCTACTTTAATAGGAGAAATTGATTGCAGTTCTTGCTGATCGACGCAGCGTGCAGGTTTTGTATAGAAATGGTTTACCTCCAAAACGGAGTTCACTTTGATATTATCTCTCCCTTTCCTTACCATTTTTTCAGCATTAGCAGCAGTCAATGGAACATAACTATTGCAAACAAAAACTCCCAGAGCTTTGAAAAGAGATGAAATTGGACTTTTTCTCAAGTACTGAACCGCTAAAGCACTGAGCTTGCGCTTCAAGGAGAATGGTAATAAGTGTTGTGAAGGCTTTGGATTACTAATCATAAGAGTATGCACTATCAATCAAAGTTGAATCATCTTTTTTAGTTTCACGTATCTTTGTTAAATCATTGGATTATCAAACTTTCTCTGCAACAACTTCCTCATAGCTTCCAACTTGAACTACTTCTCCATTATCCATTACATAAATGCGATCGCAGTGCTCAATCGTAGAAAGCCGATGAGCAATGATAATCATTGTTTTGTGTCCAGACAAAGCCTGAATTGCTTCAGTTACCAAGTTCTCTGTCTCATTATCCAAAGCAGAAGTTGCCTCATCTAGCACCAAGATTTCTCGTTCATGGTATAGGGCTCTAGCAATGCCAATGCGCTGTCGCTGACCACCGGACAACCTTACCCCACGCTCACCAACATATGTTTTCACTCCATCTGGTAGTTGCCTGACTAAATCGTCTAGCTGAGCTGCACGAATTGCCCCTTCTAATCTCTTTTGGTCAACCAGTTCTGAAGCAACTCCGAAAGCAATGTTTCCCTCAATCGTATCATCCGTTAGAAAAATAGATTGGGGGATGTAACCAACTAAGTTTTGCCATGCACGAAGACGTTGATAAATAGAAACACCATCGACGCGGATATCCCCTCTTTCAGGCTCCAAGAGTCCGAGAATAACATCGACCAATGTCGTCTTGCCAGCTCCAGATTTACCAATTAAGGCAATTGATTCTCCTTTATTAATTTTCAAAGAGATATCCTTGACAGCAGCCTCATCCGCTTGAGGATAACGATATGTTATGCGATGTAGCTCAATCTCATTGCTGAAGAACATTGTCTGGCTGCGATAGAGGTGAGAAGAATTTCTGTCCATACCGCTTTTTAAGTTAAGTTCCCTTTCGGCATCCAACTTCTCAATCTCCTTTAAGTCAAAGCACAGCATGTCAAGAGCATATGCAGAAACTTGCAAATTTCCAATTGCTTGAAAAAATTGGCTGGTTGAAGGAATCAAGCGGATTGAAGCAACAGCGAAAACTCCCAAGACAGATGTTAGGTCTTGTTCTAGATCCCTTAAAGCAAAAGCAGATACAAAAAAAACGATCGAGATGACCAAGGCCGTCTCCAACATGATGCGGGGTAACAACTGGGATGACTGAAACAGTGTTGCAGAATCCTCAAGAATTTGTGTCTGCTTAATCATTTGTTTCTGAAAATACGGCTCACACCCTATCACACGGGTCTCTTTGAAGCCTCCTAAGGAGTGATTAATAATCTTAATAATTTCTTTCTGCGACTCCGATGTTCTCTTACCCCACACTCTTGTTCTCTTACCAACGAACTGAAATATCAGCACCAAAGGCAAAAACGTTAATAAAAGCAGTCCCAAAAACAGGGCACTTGTTCTAAGAAGCAAAATTAAAAGAACGATAGTAACAACGAGATTGGAGATCGCCTGCAAAAGCTGCAAAAGGCATTGATTGCAAAACTTATTTGTTTCAACAACAATATTGTTAATGAGAGTGGATGTATTTTTGTTGGTGTGAAAGGTGTAAGGAGCAGATAGATAGGCACTTAACAATCTTGTACACAGCCTGCCCTTTTGATCGAAGCTGAATTTAATGATGTAGGTTCGGGCAAGAAAATAGATGAGGGATTTGAGAACAAAGACGATCGCAATTGCCAGACCTAACAGAGCAATGAATTGTTCAGGCGACCTGATGTTGAGTTGGGAGTAGATGCCGTTTAGCCACTCATTTTGGAGGATGTACTCCGGCTCAGAGGCCACGGTAATAAATGGGCCAATGAGTCCGATTCCTAGAGCTTCTAGAACGGAGGTTAGGATAAATGTAAGCATCAAGAAAAACAGGTGTTTCCTTGAGCCTGAGAGCGCGTATAGAACTTTTGAAAGATACTTTATCACTGCATCTTAGCCCTGTCTTTTCATTAAGATAGCTGACTGAATTAATGGATAGAATTTAATCATTTACTCTCCAGCGAACTAAGTACCTAAGCAATGTAATTAGCGAATTTTCCCCAGAAGAAAATGTTGTTAATTTCTACACCATCTATCAGTCAGCTATATTTGAGCCATGTTGTTGTATGAGCGGTGTTATCAGTTTAAAGCCACTAATGGCTTAGAAACATAACCCATTTCCGTAAGTTTTTGCCACACCTTCGACAGGCTTTCTTCTAGAACCTCTTCATGGGTCTGACAATTCACTTCTGGATTTAAAGGCGGCTCATAGGGATCGTCAATTCCTGTAAACTGTCTGATTTCTCCTGCTCTTGCTCGTTTGTAGAGTCCTTTGACATCTCGCTGCTCGCAAACTTCCAGCGGAGTGCTGACATACACTTCAACAAAATCGTTGATCCGGTGGCGCACTTCTTCACGAATTGCCCGGTAAGGAGAAATAGCAGAAACTAGAACAATGACACCATTACGAGTTAACAGTTGAGCGACAAAACCAATCCGACGAATATTTTCATCGCGGTCTTCTTTACTAAAGCCCAGTCCTTTGGTTAAGTTTTCGCGAACTACATCGCCATCAAGAACTTCGACTTTGTATCCCTGCTCTCGTAACTCTTGTTCCAACGCTTTACAAATTGTGGTTTTTCCTGCCCCACTTAAGCCTGTAAACCAAATCGTTACTCCACGCTGTTGCATTTTCAAATAACCTCTATCAACTTAATGTGAAACTCATGGGGATTCCCCTTTCAAGCAGCTTCAGTCAGGGGTAATACATACCGTTAGCAGTTTTAAACCTAAAGAATTTGCATTTGGCTTGCTTAGACAACTTTGACGAATAGCTGTTAAAGTTGTTAAATTTGATGAAAATCATACTGAGTTTCCGTAAGAAATAGCTAGATAGCTGTGGTAACTTCATCTACTCTTTGCAATTCCTACTTAAGTATCCCGCAACTGAAAGTTAGGATATGTAGCCCGCTATTCCAGTCCATAGAGAAGAATAATCAGGGGTGGCGTAATCAGTGCCATCAACAGGTTTAGCGGTAGCCCAACGCGCACGAAATCCAGAAAGCGATACCCACCTGGGCCGTAGACCATTGTGTTTGTCTGGTAGCCGATCGGTGTGAGGAAACTATTAGACGCAGCAAACGTTACCGCCAATATGAAGGCAAATGGGTTGAGATCCAGATTTTCTGCTACTTTCGCTGCGATCGGCAGCAATAGCACGACGGATGCATTGTTGGAAAGAATTTCTGTGAGCAGGGATGTGATGATAAAAAAGAAGGTTAACAACCAATATCCAGAAAGATTGCCCTGAAGGGAAACCAGATAATCTGCCAACCATTGAGTCGTTCCAGACTTGTCCATTGCAATACCCAACGGAATCAAGCCTGCCAGCAGAAAGATAATGTCCCACCGCACAGAGCCATACAACTCCCCCGGCTTTAAACAGCCTGTCAGTATCATGAGCAGTACGCCTGTAAGGGCACTAACTAGAATGGGAAACCAATCGAGGGCTGCTACGATGACAACCCCAAGGCAGATGGCAATGGCAATGGGGATTTTGTCTCGGCGTAAGGTTTCCACATCTCGCTGTTCAATGACCAGTAAATCCTGGCTAGTTTGCAATCCGAGAAAACTTTCCCTTGGCCCCTGCACCAGTAAGAGGTCGCCAAACCGTAGTGAAACTTTACCCAACCGTTCACGAACCAGTTCTTCCCCCCGTCGGATTGCCAACACGGTGGCATTGTAGCGTTGTCTAAAACGCAGTTCTTTCAGGGTTGAACCAGTCAAGTTGGAATTTGACAGAATCAAAACTTCAGCGATCGACTCTTCTCCAGAACTCAGGCTTTCTTCGAGCAACGGTTGTCCAAACTGCACATCGGGAAGGATGTCAATCTCCCGTTCATCTTTAATTTTGAGCAAGTCCTCTCTTCCGCCGCGCACCAACAAAATATCTCCTGCGAGCAGGCGTTTATCTGCCAAAGGTTGGGGAAAATGAATGTTGTTGCGAATTAACTCCAGAACATCGACATCAAACTTGCGCTGAAGTTGGCTCGATCGCAACGTTTGCCCGATTAGTCCGGAACCCGGTGTGATAACAATCTCACTGACATAATCTTTCAATTCATAGCAGCCACTAATCCCATCGCTGCTGGGCACTTTGCGATCGGGTAGCAGGCGGGGAGCTAGAAGCACTAAATATAAGGTGCCAATGACAAATGTAATGATTCCCAATATTGAGAATTCAAATAAGCCAAATGCACCATAGCCCATTTGTTCCGAAAGACCGCTTGCCAGAACGTTTGTAGAGGTACCGATCGTGGTGATCATTCCTCCGAGAATGGTGGTAAATGATAATGGAATCAACAGCTTAGACGTAGAGATGCTCTGCTTTCTGCACCAGGTTTCCACAACAGGGATGAAAATCGCAACGACGGCCGTGTTGTTGATGAAGGCAGAGATTGGACCGACGATTGCCCCCATTGCGATGATTTGCCGGGTGAGATGTTTACCACCTGCCCGTATTAAAAGGTTACTGACCATTTGAATCGCTCCTGTACGAGCAATCCCAGCACTCAGAATGAACATTGCCATTACGGTAATGGTTGCTGAGTTGCTGAATCCTGAAATGCCTTCCTCAGGAGTGACCAATTCTAAGAGCATTAGCCCAATCATCACAGCAATTGCAGTGATATCAACGGGCAACCATTCACCAATGAAGCAGATCAGAGCAATAACTACGACGCTCAAAGTCATCGCAATAGTCATATCAGCGTCTTCTCAAATTAATAGAATCGGTCAGAGAGAACTCACTGTTGCAAGAACCAGATAAACCAAACGATCGCTCATACAAACTCATACAAATGCACTACCTGATGATCTGCTGTGCTGGAAATGGCTAAAGCAAAAATATCAGACTGTCAATTTTTTGATGCACTGCTCGATGAAATTTTGCTAGCACAAAACCAGCACTGTTGCTTTAGGTTTTAACTGAGCATATGCTAATTGATCAATTTGAAATAACCTAGTGATTGTTGTTCCTTTCACAAAGTCTTCGCAGTCTATCTAACTCAACTGAGTAAAGACGATCGGATATACCCCTTTGTTTCTGACAGACACCAGAAGAGGCAAGCATTGCGTCACCCAAACGGCGGCTTCAACAATGCACGCTGACGATATATTTTAATGCTAAAAATGATGCTTGGAGAGTAAAAGGGCGTATTCGCAACGCCATCTTAGCTAATGCAGCACTTTGCTGTAGGCTTCCAGTAGCTTAGGAGCTTGATGCCGCCATTCCAACATTTTCTCCATCCGATGTCGTCCTTCCAGAGACATTTTCTCTCGACGAGACGGATCATTGAGCAATTCTACGATTTTCTCGGCAAAGTCTACAGGATTATTGCCTTCCGCATACACGGATGCGCCCTCAGCCGATCGCATTCCTTCAAGTAGTTCAAACTGCACGATCGGCTTACCCATTGCCATGTACTCCATGATCTTATTCATGGTTGAGAGATCGTTATATGGCATTTTCTTATCGGGGTTCACGCAGACATCGCAGCTAGAGAGCCGCGCTAACAGTTCGGCATCGGAAATCCGTCCTGTAAATTCTACATAATCCGCTACTCCTAGTTCTTTTGCTATGTTCTGGAGGTTCTCAAACATGGGGCCGCTGCCAATCAGCATAAACTGGATATCATGCCGGTTTTGCTCATGAACCAAGTAACGGACAGACTCTAAAAGATAATCAATTCCTTCAGGCTCCCCCATCACGCCAACATATCCAACTAAATAACTCCGCCCTTTGCGATAAGCGAGGGTTGGTGGCACAGGCTGAAATCGGGAAAGGTCAGGGCCGCTACGAACGACAAAAACCTCCTCCGGCTTTTTGCGTCCTCGTGTTAGGGCAATGGTGCGGTAGGATTCATTGGTTGAAATGACGATATCAGCCGTTGCAAATGACAGCCGCTCCGCCCAGCTTAATCCGTAGTAAAAGAAATCCCGCCGCCCATACTTGGCTTCGTACATTTCCAGGTTAATGTCGTGATGATCAAAGATCACCCGGACTCCATGAAAGAGCTTGAACCAGCCTGCTACCAAAAATAATAAGTCAGGAGGATTGCAGACATGAACAATGTCAAATCCACGCTCGCGCCAAACCCGATGGGCCAGCCGGAATTCCCAATACAGGGCGGTGCCGTATTCCCGTAAGTATCCGGTGACTGAACTAATGTCAGGTGGCATTGGATGACGGTAAATATGCACCTGATCAATCACTTCATAATCCTTCTCGTATCCTTTCCCTTTGGGACAGATTACGGATACTTCATACCCTGCTTTCTGCAAAGTAATGGATTCCATCCAGACACGGCGATCGAACGGAACGGGTAAATTTTCAACAATGATGAGTACCTTACCAAGCAATCCCATGATAATTCAAATCCTCGACTGGCTGAGTGAAAATGCCTGCTAAATCTAAGACCTGTACTCCCTTTGGAGCCTCCAGCAGGGCTTGACGGAACTCTGGCGTTGCATGAGTTACAATCACCAACTCCACATCTTCCAACGCCTGCTGATACTCAGGCACTAACAAGGCTTCAAAGTGGGGAAGGTTTTGGCGAATGTAAGCCAGGTTTGTTCCCATCAGGCGGGCTTCACAAACGGCTTTGTCGTAAATTTTAACGCTGCAACCTTCCCCCAACAGGCGTTTGACCAGTACCACTGCCGGACTTTCCCGTAGGTCATCTGTATTCGATTTAAACGCCAAGCCAAAAACTGAAACTTTTCTCACGCCGAGTCGCTGCACCTGGTAAACCGCCAGATCAATTTGAAGTGTGTTGGTTGCAGGAATCGCATTGAGTAGAGGAACGGGGACATCCATCGATCGAGCGTAGTAAATCAGTGCCCCCAGATCTTTGGGTAAGCAGGAACCCCCATAGGCAAAGCCAGGACGCATGTAAACAGGCGAAACGTTTAGCTTCGTATCCTGCACAATTAAGCTCATCACTTCCCGACCATCCACCCCAAAAGCCTTGGCAATCCGACCAATTTCATTTGCGAAACTAACCTTCGCAGCGTGCCATCCGTTTGCTACATACTTAACCATTTCTGCAACGGCAGGTTTAACCACTACAACGGGGGCATCTACCTTGCAGTACATTTGTCGCACAACAGCTTCTGCCACAGCGGATTCTGTGCCAATGATTGTGTAAGGTGGCTGATCGTAGTCTCGAACTGCCGATCCCTCTCGCAAAAATTCTGGGTTGAATGCAAGATGAACTGTGCCAGGATTAGTCACGCTATCAAATAATTTTTGGCAATGTTCCAGGGTGTTGGGTGGAACGGTACTTCGCAATACCACCGTGTGGGTTGTCCCTTTGCGGCGAACGGCGGTTGCAATATCCTTACATACATTCCAAACGTAGTTCAGATCGGGTTCTCCTCGATCGGTTGGAGGCGTTCCAACGCTAATCAAAGATGCATCTGAAGCCTGTATCGCTTCCTCAGTATCTGTAGTTGCTCGAATTCGTCCTGATCTAACTCCCTCAGTCAGCAGCTCAGCTAAATATGGTTCAATGATCGGAGACTCTCCCCTAGAAATCAATGCGACCTTTTCTGGATTGACATCAACCCCAATTACTTCATGCCCATCTCTGGCGAAACAGGCAGCAGTGACCGCTCCGACATAACCAAGACCAAAAATACTAATCTTCATAGCGCGCCTCTTATTAACTGATTCAGTGAGTGCAAGGGCAGTTGTTCAAATCAATACGAGCTAAGGGGAAGAACCTCCTACTGGGCAGCTCTCTCTCTGAGCGACAATAAACCAAAAGTGGAAACGTCTTTGACAAATCGCATCAACAGACGGTAATTCACCTTGGCATCTAAACTGCTGGCGATGCGATAAAACGTTTGGGCTTTGCTAGCAGCTTGGGTTGGCTTGGTCAGCAGTAGCCTTAAGATTGAATTGACCCATCGGTTTACTAGCCGGTTATAAGCCTTTTCAACAGATGCCTTGGGAAGCTCCACATTTTCAGAAATAAATGAGAGCACCTTGTAATATTCTTCGATGTGGTTGCCGTCTCCCCGCGTTTTGCTTCTCACCGTTTTCCGATGAACTCTGAAATAATTCAACGGCTCAGCGATGTAGGCAATATCAGAAATTAAAAGGATTTTTGCCCACAGCATCCAATCTGCGACTAGTCGGAGCCGCTCATCAAATCGACCTGCTTGCTCAAAGACCGATCGCCGCAGCAGAACAGAACTAGCATTGGGAATGGTGTTTTTGACAACTAGATAGCGACATTCATCTTTGCCTTGATTCACGTAATCGTGCATCCAGCGTTCTTTATCTAGGTCATTGGTGCGGTAATACAAAGGACGAAGGATTTTACCTTCACCGTCCATTTCCATTGACTGGGTGTAGGCGATGCCGACATTGGGATGGGCATCCATCTGCTCTACCAACTTTTCTAGCATTGTGGGATGGCAGCTATCATCCGCTCCTGCAAAGAGAATGTATTCTCCTTCCGCCAGATTGGCTCCATCATTCCAGCGTTTGTAGGGAAGCCCGCTATTTTGCTCAAAGAAGCAGGTTTTGATGCGAGAATCGTGCGTATATTGATTAATAACTTCTATGCTGTTATCGGTTGAAGCATCATCAACAATGATGAGTTCAAAATCTGTATAAGTTTGGTTTAAAACGCTTTGAATTCGTTCATCTAAATAACGAGCATAGTTATAGCTTGGAAGGATAATACTAACTTTTGGCATCGCGATGTTCCCTCTCGAATTACACCTTAATGTATCAGTAATAATCAACAATATATTGATTGCAACCTAATCTCGTAGTAGCTAAGCATGACCTGAACTACCAAATATCTTTTTCTTTCCTCTCATCCAATCTCGCGCTGGTTCTTCAAGCCAAATGTAGGTAATCCTGGCAATTAAGCTAATCAAAAAAAGATAAATGATCAGGATGAAAAATAGCAAGATTATATTGCTGCTGTCAGAATCTTTGAGAGGAAAAACTTTTCTCAAAATCAGAAGACATATGGGATGCGTCATAAATAAAGCATAGGAGGTATATCCCCAATACATCATTGATTTTGATTTGAAAAACTGAACAATTTCCCCCTTATCCCATGCCAACCCATAGATAAGTAGTGCTACAAAAGGAATCACTAATAAATTATTTCCACCTAAAAATGGTTGAACAATGGCGGTCAGTATAAACCCTGGAAACACAATGAGATTAATAAATCGCCAGTTAAATCCAGAGCCAAATTTGATATCATACAGCCGATACATCAAAAATCCAAGCATAAATAAGCTTGGGTGGCGAGACAAAGTACCAATGTTTGCAAGTAAATATTGAAAGAAATCGATCGGCTTTCCGATTAATTCGGGCATTCCGATCGCAAGTCGTAAAATTGACGTAACCACTACTAAAGCAACTGTTGTGCAGATTAGAATAATAGGATTTCTAATACGAAATGTAACAACAGCAAGAATTGGAAACATGATGTAGCAGAGCCATTCCAGGCTGAGTGTCCATGCTACTCCGTTCCAAGTCACCTGTAATGGCACACTCCACGCGCTAATCAAAAACAGATGTTGAACAAAGCTATCTAACGTATATCGTTCAGATTCACCAAAGTGAATCCCAGTGAAACTGGCTGCGATCAATATGCAGGCTAATGCCAATAAGGTGGCAACATGAACTGGATAAATTCGAGCAAGACGTTGCCATAGAAATTTTAGATAGCTTCCAGTTCTCAAAGATTGAAATCTAGGTGCATAGTTGTATGCAATGACAAAGCCACTTAAGACAAAAAATAAGGTAATTCCAACATGCCCAGCATCTGCAAACCGCATCATAAAGGACTCGTTGGGTACAAAGCGGGCTAGCTCTCCTCGAATATGAAACAAAACAACCCACCAAGCTCCCAAAGCGCGAACCCCAGTTAGTGCATCGAATAAAGGCCGTTTACCTTTGACAACTAAATCATCACTCATGCCTTACTCTCCAACAGCAATTTTTTTTCCTCCATTTCTTTGAGAGAATTCAGCAGAGTAGAACTGGACAGTGGATCTTGCTCAAGATACCACCGCATATACTTAGCCAAGCCTTGCTCTAAGGAAGTGGGCTGCCATTCCTGAAAGATACTGGTGTATCGGCTCATATCTGCCACCGCGTGCCGAATGTCTCCAACCCGGAAACGCCCAGAGTAGTTAATTTTTAATTCTTTGTTGATTGTCTTCGCGATTAGAGTAACTAACTCAACGAGTGATGTTGGCTTGTTGCTGCCCACATTAAAGATTCGCGATAAAGAACCCTGGTAATAGATCGCTCTTGTCAGGGCAGTTGCAACATCTTCAACAAAGATGAAGTCGCGAGACATTTTGCCATCTTCAAACAGCTCTACCTCGCCCTTCTGCGTAATCAAGCTAGTGAAGATACCGATAATTCCGGTGTAGGGATTATGCAATTCTTGCTCTGGTCCGTACACGTTTTGCAGACGGAAAATGGTGTAGTCAATTTGATTGTTTTTGGCATAGCTTTCAACAAGTTGCTCTTGCCATAGCTTCGTTAGCCCATAAATAGAGGTTGGCTGTGGTAAATAGTCTTCTCGCATGGGCAGAGGTACTAATTCTTTACCGCTCTCATCATAGATTTCCCATCTTCCGGCTTGTAGGTCTTCAACGCGCCGCCCCTTGCTGTAGACAACTGACGTACCATCAGTAAATGCTCCTTCACCGTAAACGGCTCGGCTGGAGGTAAGCACAATCCGACGTGGCTTCTGTTGAAGCTGGCTCAGAACTTCTAGCAGTCTGGTTGTTCCCTCAACATTATGCTGAATATACCGGCTCATTTCGTACATGGATTGACCTGTGCCAGTTTGTGAAGCCAGGTGAACCACGACATCTGTTCCTTCTGCCGCTTCAAGGTAGGCATCTTGATCTCGAACATCGGCCTTGATGCAGGTGGCACGCTTCAGCAGTTCTTCGGCAAAATCAGTTTGCGATCGGTGGACTTGGGGATCAATGGAATCAAGAACGGTAATTTCAGCATTGGTAGGTAAGTTTCTGACTAACCACTTACCAATAAAGCCTGCTCCACCTGTAATAAGAATTTTCATTGATAACCTTTACTCAGTTAAAGTTAAAAAGTTACTTCCCGGAGGGCTTCTCAAGGTGCAACTGGGGATCGCTATAGTCTGATCGCTATGTTCCGAGCGAGTGTGCTGGCTAGTTTCTACTAGTTTTAGTGAATACCGATAGCTCTATGGTGGTAATGTCCATTAAGCTAGGATGATTCTCACGTTTTTTCTCAAAAATCTCCAGTATTTATTCGTAAACTTCACCGAAAATTTATGAGCTATGGAGATACAAAAGCAGCGTTTAGAGAGCATTTTGAATCAAAGCGGATGCAGTTCTGCCCTTTAAATTGTCCGCATTTCATCACTCGATGACATTTCTTCGATGACGGTATGATTTCGTTAGTCTGCGTTGTAATAGGTGCGATACCAATCAACAAAACGTGTAATTCCTAGTTCGACAGGCGTGTCAGGTTTGAAGCCGACATCGTGCATTAAATCCTCTACATCAGCGTAAGTAATAGGCACATCACCCGGTTGCATCGGTTGCAAATTCTTCTTTGCCTCCTTTCCGAGGGCTTGCTCAATCACTTCAATGAACCTTAACAGAGACATCGGTTGATTGTTGCCAATGTTGTAAAGCTTGTATGGTGCTTTTTTCGCGACCTCAGATGAATTTAAATCAGCCAGGGCAGCTGGGGGTCGGTGCATGACTCGAACCAAGCCTTCAACAATATCATCAATATAGGTAAAGTCGCGTTGCATATTGCCAAAGTTGTACACATCGATCGGCTGCCCCGATTCGATCGCTTTCACGAACTTGAAATATGCCATATCAGGTCGTCCCCAAGGGCCGTAGACAGTAAAGAAACGCAACCCTGTTGTGGGTAAATTATATAAATGGCTGTAGGTGAATGCCATTAGCTCGTTTGCTTTTTTGCTGGCAGCATAGAGAGAAACCGGGTGGTCAACATTGTCGCTGGTTGAGAAGGGAATTTTGGTGTTAGCTCCATAGACAGAACTGGAGGAAGCATAAACCAAATGCTTGATACCGCTATGACGACAGCCTTCTAAAACATTGACAAAGCCGGTTAAATTGCTATCGACATACGCCATTGGATTAATTAAGGAATAGCGTACACCTGCCTGTGCTGCTAAATTAATTGCACAATCAAAAGAATGAGATTTGAACAATTGGCTCATCCCTTCTTTGTCGCTCAAATCTAAAAACTGAAACGTAAATGTTGGTTGAGATTTTAGTTGAGCAAGGCGATCGTGCTTGAGTTGAACATCATAGTAGTCATTTAAGTTATCAATTCCGTAAACGGTTATTCCCTCCTTTAAAAGACGCTGTGCTAAGTGATAGCCAATAAATCCAGCAACACCAGTAATTAATACTTGCATGATGATAAATCCTCCAAGGTAAGTGCATTTAATAAAAATATCAGCTATCTACTAATCTCATGCTAGCTAGATTAGCAATCACTATTAGACGTACCATGAAGATGTAGCAATAGAGAAAATACTTTAAATAAGATGCATCCTTCCGAGTTTGTTCGCTTAGTTTTGAGCAAAAATCTAATTAGAATGATTTAGCTGCTCGGAAGGAAGAAAACTGCTCAGTTCTTTATGAGTTTAGGATCGAACGCTAATTTATCTACTGCTGTCTCTTTAGATACAGAGTTAGGAATTAGCAAAAACAAATCGATCGTGTCTAAATATCCTGAGAAGACTTCATGGGTTTGAACGGTAAACTGTTCATCAATAACAGACTGAAAGGCTTGTTCAGAATCGCGAGCATTTTTACCCTTTGGTTGCACATAAAGCAACCACAAACGCGACTCGATCGGCAGTTGAGCTAAACCTTGCTGAATCGTTTCTGGCTCAACTCTTCTATAGGGTGACAGAGCCTCGGCAACATAGATGGAATTAGACCCAGAATAGTAGCGGCCCAAAACATAAGTGTTGATAAAGCCAGTCGGAACGGTAATCACATCACCTGTTTGCTCATTCGCATTAATGATCTGCACTGCACCCCGCCAGTCCGTAATGTTCTTCTCGCCGTAGTAGTGCAGCAAACCGCCGCCCAAGGACACCGCATAGATGAGTGCGATCGCAGAAGCAACAAAGCGATTCCATGCCCAGACCTGTATAAAAGCTGCCGACAAAAGAATAATGACGTAGGGCGTGGCTAGCAGAATGTAGCGAGGCGACCAGAGATATCCATAGGTTGTAGAAACGAACAGGAGAACTACTAGTGGCAAGAATGCCCAAGCTGCTAACCAGTTGAGCCGAGACGATCGTCGCTTGTTAAAAACTAGGAAGCCCAACAAACCCAGCATTGTCAGCCCATGAAATCCATAAAGCCAAAACTGCTGTTTGGGCAATTGTTGCATTGGCCAAAAGACGGTCGCTGCTGGCAATTGTCCAATAAGTTCAGGAATTCCCAATCTTCTCCCACCCACATCCGCTTTTGACATGAACTGGAGGATGGCATTGAGAAACTCAGGGTTTAAAAAGACTGGAATAAATAAGAGAAATAGCGCGGAAATGCTGGCAATGACACCAATCATCACCCGACGCTGATGCCGAAATCGGAACAAGGCTAATATGACATCTGGCAGTAATAGAAGTATATTGATCGGCGTAGCATAAATTGCTAACAATCTGGCAATAATCCATCCGCCTACTGAAGCAATCGTTAACTTCTCAAGTGCATAAACCAATGCTAATGTACCAACCATTGTCAGGAAGGTACTTAGCATATAAAACCTTACTTCCTGCGAATGACGAATGAATAAAGGAGAAACAGCAATTACGAAAGCGGACAGTAACCCAGTTGACCTGCCCACTAGCCGATAACCTAGCTGGTAAGTTACAAAGATACACGCAATGCCAAATAGCACAGACAAGCTGCGTAACCAGGCATCTGATGTACCAAATAGCATCCACACCCGAAGGAAAGCGAAGTAGAGGACGCGAAAGTGCAGCTTGAGTTCTTCTGCGGCTCTTAGGGAATGAAATTCATCTACCCAGAGGCTTTCCTCACCGAGTTGATAAAATCGCAGTAAAGTCGCAAGTATTACAATACTCAGAAGCGGAAGCCACTGGTAAAGCCATTTTTCCTTTGGCAACTGGCTCCCAGCTGTTTGTGAAGAAACCTGCTTTGATGGATTATTTGTAACCATAAAGATTTTGCTTTCCCATAGCTAGTTAGCTTTACACCATAGAAACAAGCATCACTTTCAGTGAAGAGCAGCTTCATGCAGCTGGTTTTTAATCACTTAACAGCGATACGCTAAATGAAAGTTTGCTAACTTGTAAGTTGAAGTTCTGCATTAAAGTCAAGCGGCTTCGTACATCCTTAAAAGCATTGAAAAAATAAGTTACTACATTAAATGGGGTGAGCCTCATATTTCAAATGAGTAACTTGTGATGGTCGAGTAACTTATGATGCTCTAATCCATACTATGATTATTGGCATACTTTACAAACTTCCTGAAGTTATGAATAAACACTATGACTACCAGGTTTATTTTGGCTCTTATTTTAACTCTGTTGAATAACAATAAGTTCTAACTTAAAAATCAAATCTAAGTATAGTCAATAACTGAATTATTTTAGTGTTTCAGGGCTAATAAAAAACCAAATATTACTATGACAAACTGCCTCCAACATCCTACCCGAATCTGTAAGCTAGGCGATCTTAAAGATATCTCCTTTAAAGCGAAAAGGGTTGTGAGCCTTGAAGTACTCCTCCTCGAAGTGTTTATAGCGTCGAACCCTAGTTGCGTCAACATTTGTAATCCGCTCTTTATAAAATCTTTATTAGTTCGCTCTGAAAAGCCTGGTTTTGCTGCTTGTCTAGGGGGTATTAGCTGATCTGTTCCCGTGTAAGCAATGGTTTTCATGAAAAATTCGTTAAGTAAAGGGGAGAAGTCTAGATTTATGAGTTGCACTCATTTAGAATCCAGTCAACGTCTAATTAGCTAGGCTAGTCCTTAATCGCGACCTAGATTGACGGTGAATGACAACATTTGAATTTTGACGAGGGCAAACGCATTTATTGCCTTGATATCTACGGATCGCAATGCAGCGATCGAGCAGATATCCAATGTGGTTCGGTTCCGTTCGCTCGCCCTAATCAGCATTTCGTTGCCTTTCAAGCAGCAATTTTGCTCAGATCATCTTATTGAAAGTAGTTAACTAATTAACTTATACCGATTGATGAATACTTCAAAAGCGAAGACCTATCCACATCAATTTATTCTTGCAGATGCTCATGTTCATATCTATGACTGCTTTGATCTGGCAACGTTTTGCACCTCTGCATTAAATAACTTTAAAAGTTCAGCGCACCAGCAAGGAAAGATCGATCGCTTTCAGGGAGTTTTGCTCCTAACCGAAACCAGCAACGAAAGCTATTTTGAACAGCTCCGTCAGTCCGCACAGAGTGGTGAAAATCCGATCGAGGGTTGGTCTATCCGCCTAACAGAGGAAGATTGCTCGCTGTGCATTGCTCATCCAGAGGGGCAGGAAATCTTTATTATTGCAGGCAGCCAGATTGTTGTTGAAGAAGACTTAGAGGTTTTAGCCCTTGCGACCACCAAACGTCTCCCAGATGGTTTGCCTCTGACAAAAGTGATTCATGAAGTGATTCACAATGAGGGTATTCCAGTAATTCCTTGGGGGTTCGGTAAATGGATGGGTCGTAGGGGGGGGATTCTTAGCCGCCTGCTCCAAGACGATCGCTTTCCTATTCTCTTTTTGGGTGATAATAGCGGTCGTCCTAGTTTTTGGAGTTATCCTCCTCATTTCACCCAGGCAGAAATTCAGCAAATCCGAATTCTTCCCGGAACTGACCCACTCCCGTTTCCTTCAGA
This sequence comes from filamentous cyanobacterium CCP2, assembly GCA_003003615.1. GTDB lineage: Bacteria > Cyanobacteriota > Cyanobacteriia > Elainellales > Elainellaceae > Egbenema. Next base: position 33,192 of record PVWD01000023.1, read on the forward strand.
GGTCGATCGTCCCGGTCGATTTGGATTCTCAATTCAGGGATCGCTTGATCCCCAGCGTCCTGCCAGTGGGCTGAAACAACTGTTGCTCAGTCCTGATATTCAGCTTCAAGCATACGGCCCTTTAGAGTCTCCCTTCCAATTTTTCCGCAATCAAGTTGCAATGCAGATTGTGAAACGTACAAGGAAAAAATCATGAAAGCGTTAGTGATTGCTCCGCAGCCTTTCTTTTCACCTCGTGGTACACCCTTTAGCGTCTATTACAGAACTTTAATTACGGCAGAATTAGGTGTTGAAGTTGACCTGCTAACCTACGGACAAGGTGATGATGTCGAAATTCCTGGCGTTCGGCTAATCCGGACTCCGGCTTTTGAGTTCTTGGGCAAGATCAAAATCGGGCCTTCTGGCTTAAAACTCTTTCACGACATTTTTATTGTCATTTGGACGATCGGCTTACTGCTAACTCGCAAATACGATCTGGTTCACGCCCATGAGGAGGCCATATTTCTCTGTGCATTCCTGAAGCCAATCTTTAAGTTCAAGCTCATCTACGACATGCACTCCAGCCTGCCAGAACAGCTAACGAACTTTAATTTCACAACTTCAAAACCCTTGATCAATTTATTTAAAGCTCTGGAGGATTTCTGCCTAAAAGCATCTGATGCAACAATTACTATCTGCCCTAGTTTATATAATTACGCCTGTCAGCTTGTTGACGATCAAGACAAAGTTTTGCTGATTGAAAACTCCATCTTTGACGAGGTAAAGCTGTCTCCTGCAATGCCTCGTTCTCGCCTCCGTCGGAAATCCTTTGCGTAATTAACACCTGAACAATATTAAGAAGCCTTCCTCATTCTTGAGATCGTTCCTATCGCTCAAGCTCTTCTATTCTTACAAATATTCAGCGACGGTTTCTAGAGGTAAGTTTATGTCAGTTTCTATGGATACGCATCGCAGGATGGGTGAAGAACTCATCCAATCACTTTCAGGTAAACAGTTAATCGTTTATGCGGGTACTTTAGAGTTCTATCAGGGAATTGACATTTTGGTGCGTGCTTTCAAATTTGTGCTTGAAGCAGAACCAAATGCATTCCTGCTTATTGTTGGTGGAACGCCAGAACAGGTACAAACTTATGCAGAGTTGGCCGATGAGTGCGATATCCGATCGGCTTGCATGTTCACAGGGCGGGTGATTCAACCTCTCGCTAAGTTTTATGCTGACCATGCCGCAGTCCAAATCTCCTCACGGATCAGCGGCACAAATACACCGCTAAAGGTTTATGAGCAGCTTGCGCGAGGTATTCCGATCGTCGCGACGAATATTTATTCCCATACTCAAGTGTTAAGCGAAGATGTCGCTTTTTTGGTAGAGCCAGAGCCGAGAGATATGGCGCGGGGAATTTTAACTGCTTTGAAATCTGAATCAGAAAGTCAGCGTAGGGCGATCAATGCAAAACGATTGTATGAAGAGAAATATTCTCGCAAAGTTTATAAGGAGAAGATGAAGAAATTGCTTGAATTTGTCAGCTAAAGGGTTTTATTACTTACGCTTTATAGGCAACTTACACTACTGCATTGACGGATTAAAACTGGCAGAGTTGGTTTCTGGCTAGGCTTCCCTTAAGCAAATTTTCGATCGCCAAATTGTCACTTTTCAGCCGAGGACTCTATCAATGTGTGGAATTACAGGAATCGCTGCGCTGAATGGATCGTCTCCTCCCACGCTCGAACAGCTTAAGACAATGTGCGATGCAATATACCATCGTGGGCCTGACCAAGACGGGATGGATGTGACCAATGGCGTTGGGTTGGGAATGCGACGGCTGTCTATTATTGACCTGAGTGGCGGAAGACAGCCTATCTACAACAAAGATCGCACTGTTTTAACCGTGTTCAATGGTGAAATTTACAACTTTCGGGAACTGCGTCAGGAACTAGAAGCGAGAGGGCACGTTTTCGCCACCAACACCGATACAGAAGTGATTGTCTATGCCTATGAGGAGTATGGGCGAGAGTTTCCCAAATACTTGAACGGCATGTTTGCGATCGCCCTCCACGACACGGAGCGGCAAAAGCTTTTCCTGGTGCGGGATCATCTGGGCATTAAGCCGTTGTACTACGCCTACGATGGCAATCATTTGGTTTGGGGTTCTGAAATCAAAGCGATTTTAGCTAGCAATTTAATCCACCCAACGCTGGATATGGATGCGCTGGGTGAATTTTTTGCCTGGGAATACGTTCCGGGGCGGGCAACTCTCTTCAAAGAGATCCGAAAGCTGGCTCCCGGCGAAATGATCGAGATTGACTTACAGAATCCGGTTTGTCAGCCGGAAGTTTTTTGGGATGTGCCACCCACAGGTGAAGACGATCGGCTTTCTGCTGCCGAATGGGAAGAAGCGGTAGAGGCGCAGATTCAAAAATCCGTAAAGATGCAGCTTGTGAGCGATGTGCCGCTGGGGGCTTTCCTTTCGGGCGGTGTGGACTCTTCCCTAATTGTGGCGTGCATGGGGCGATCGAAAACCTTCAGCATTGGGTTTGACGATGCTACCTACAATGAGTTGGGCTGGGCGCAGCGAGTCGCAGATCATTTGGGAGTCGATCATATCGATGAAATCATCAAGCCAAATGTAGCTGAGCTATTTGAGCATCTCATGCACTTTTTGGATGACCCGATCGGCGACTTTTCTATCTTTCCAACCTATCTGGTGTCGCGACTGGCTCGTCAGCACGTTACGGTTTCCCTGAGCGGTGATGGCGGTGATGAGCTATTTGGCGGCTATGAAACCTATTTGGCAGATGAAAAAGCAAGACAGTACGAGCGGATTCCGTCTGTCTTTCGGAAGGGTGTGATGAACCGGGTCATTCACTCATTGCGCCCTCAGCCTGCCAAGAAGGGACTAATTAACAAGGCGAAGCGGTTCGTTGAAGGGTTAGAGCATCCAGGGGACTTGTCCCATGCCCGTTGGCGAATTTTTGCTGGAGATACGGTTCGCCAGGAGCTGTTTACTTCAGCAGCACAGGCTGAGTTAGTGTCTCCGGCTGCTGCCCACATCCTGGAGCTATTTCAGCGTGCAGGGGATCGCCAACCCCTAAACCGCAGCCTGTATGTGGATGTTAAGAGTTACCTCTGTGAGGATATCTTGACGAAGGTCGATCGGATGTCAATGGCGGTGTCATTGGAATCGCGTGTCCCTTATCTTGATCCTGATCTGGTGAGCTTGGCGTTCCGCATTCCGGAAAAATATAAAGTCAATAAAGGACAAACTAAGGTTCTGTTAAAATCTGTTGCGGCGCGTCATGTGCCCGAACAATGTATTTATCGCCCAAAGGAGGGATTTAGCATTCCCATTAAGCATTGGTTAGGCACTGAATTTCGCCCGTTTTTAGAAGAAGCACTAGACGAAAAGCAGATTAAAAACCAGGGAATTTTTCAGCCGCAAACGGTGCAACGTCTGAAGCAAGAACACCTTTCCGGTACCGCCAATCACAGCCACATTCTCTGGTCAATGATTGTCTTCCACAACTGGCAAAAGAAATGGTTAGCGGCTTAAGTTGCTTTCCTTCTATTCAGGTATTCCGGTTGACCTTATCCCCCTGAAACATGACTACGATTTCTCGCACTCCGGCTGCATCGACAAATCAAATGTATGACCTCGCTATTGTCGGCGGTGGAGTCTATGGTGCCATGCTGGCTTTAGAGGCTGCCCGTCGGGGGTTAAAGCCACTGCTCTTGGAGAAAAATGATTTTGGTGGTGCAACCAGCCTCAACAGCTTGCGAATTGTTCATGGCGGATTGCGCTATTTGCAGTCCCTCGATCTGCATCGCTTCTTTGAATCGACGGGGGAACGGCAGTGGCTCCTGAAAACCTTTCCAGAACTGGTTGAGCCGCTTTCCTGTTTGATGCCGCTCTATGGCAAAGGGGCCCGTCGTCCACCCGTTTTACGGGTTGCTCTCGCCCTTAATGCGGCTCTCTCCTTGAGGCGAAATCAGGGTGTGCGCTCCGATCGCCACTTACCCGCAGGTCAGGTCATCATTGCTGAGCAGGTGCGCCGTTTGTTTCCAATGGTTGACATGGAAGGGCTGCAAGGTGGAGCCATCTGGTATGACGGCAGCATGACCCATTCACAGCGGTTGATTATGGCGGTGTTACGGTGGGCTACGATGCTGGGAGCAACCTCACTTAACTATATGGAAGCCCAATCGATGCTGAGGCAAGGCAATCAGGTGGTTGGTGTGGTGGCTCAAGATCGGCTGAATGGGCAAGTTTATGAATATCGGGCTAAATCTGTGGTGAATGCGGCGGGTCCTTGGTGCCGGGAGTTTGCTGCCCAAATTGATCGCGATATTCCCCAACTGTTTGAAAGCTCGATCGCCTGGAATGCCCTGTTCGATCGCCCGGCTTTATCCGACCATGCGATCGCCGTTGCCCCGAAACAGCCTAATGCCCGTACCTACTTCATTCGTCCCTGGCAAGGAAGGCTGCTGGCAGGAACGGTTCATGATCCCTGGACACAGCCCCTCGCCGCGACTCCCATGCCCACACCGGAGCAGCTAGCAGACTGTTTGCAAGACTTAAACCACGCCATTCCGGGGTTAAACCTGAAATCATCTGAAATTGTTCGCATTTTTTCGGGATTACTGCCTGCCAAGCAAGCCGGAACAGCCGAATTATCGGTGCGAGAAGTGATCATTGACCATAGCAAACAGGGTGGGCCAAGCGGCTTATTTAGCATCTCTGGCGTGAAGTTTACCACGTCGCATTTAGTGGCAGAAAAAACGGTAAGTTGTGTGTTTCCTAATACGGTTCCCGCATCTGATGGAGAAGCTCCGTTAGAAGTTCAGCGCAAGCGCGGCATCTTTGATTTCAACTGGTATCCCAATTCCAGTGAAGCCGACTGGCAGCGGCAATTGCAAACTCTCATTGCTGAGGAAGCCGTGTACCATCTGGATGACTTAGTGCTGCGGCGCACCAGCCTCGGAGACAACCCCGATCGCGCCCTGTCGATCGCCCCAATGCTTTGCGAATTATTTGACTGGGACGATCGCCGCTGTAAGCAAGAAATTGCCCGATTAGAAAGCTATTTTCGTCAACGCCAACCTGACTACGCCCTAGAATTTACTCCCCCTTGATCAATCCAGATTCATTTGATTTGGGAAATACCGAGCCTTCTATTTCATCTTTGTAGTCAGGAATTAAAGGAGATTCATTATGAAAGTTCTTGTTACAGGAGCAAACGGATTTACAGGTAGTTACCTCACCAAACACTTGCTGAACAAAGGTTATGAAGTCCGAGTATTGGTACGTAAATCCTCCAACATGAGTGCAATCGAAGGATTGCCGATCGAATACACCTATGCCAACTTAGCGGACGATACGCCGATCGACGATAGCGTCATGGCAGGAATCGATATTGTATACCATATCGCTGCGCTGTATCGGGCAGAAAACGTTCCCCAGCAAGCTTTTTGGGATATTAATGTCGGTGGAACCAAGAAGCTTTTAGAGGCGGCAAAGCGGGCAAACGTAAAGCGATTTGTCCATTGCAGTACGGTGGGTGTTCAAGGCGAAATTTCTAACCCGCCTGCCACCGAAGAAGCCCCTTACAAACCGGGTGATTATTATCAGGAATCCAAGCGAGATGGCGAAATCCTGGCACTCAATTTCTTCAAGGAAGAAGGGCTGCCGGGAACCGTCGTCCGTCCCGTGGGGATTTATGGCCCTGGAGACACCCGTTTTCTCAAACTCTTCAAATACATCTACAACGGCAAATTTCGCATGTTTGGCAGTGGCGAAGTGCTGTATCACTTAACCTTTGTTGAAGATTTGGTGGCGGGTATTGCCCTGGCAGGAGAAAAGGAAGAAGCCCTGGGGCAAATCATTACGATTGGCGGGAATGGCTACGTTACTCTCAACGAGCTAGTGGAGAAAATTTCAACCGTTTTTGACAAGAAAGTTTCCAACCTCCGCTTTCCGGTTTGGCCCCTGTGGTTTGCCGGATTGCTCTGCGAAATTCTTTGTAAGCCGTTGGGCATTTCACCCCCGATTTATCGCCGCCGGGTCGATTTCTTCCTCAAAGACCGAGCCTTTGATATTTCTAAAGCTAAAAAATTACTGGGTTATGAACCCCAAGTGACCCTGGAGGAAGGGCTAAAACGCACAGCAGATTGGTATAAAGAACAAGGGCTTTTAACTTAGAAACTTCCAAAATGGAAGCTCAAAAACTGTAATTGTGGAATCTACACCTTACCCATTTTAGAAAGACCTAATGCAATAGAAATTACCGATAGGGTACACAGGTTCATGATGATATCAGACGAACGACAACGCCTTGAAAAAACGCCTTTAGCCGAAAAACTGGGGCAGTCTGACGTATCCTTGCTCAGACGCTACCAGGAAAAAACGCTGGGACACAGCCAGCTATTGCCCTTTTTGCACTATGAACTGGCCAACTTACTGTTTGGCGATGTTTCTGGCAGTGTGGGCTATGCCCTTAGAAAAATCGCCTACAAAGGTCTATTCAAGCAGGTTGCAGGAGGCTTCATTCTAGGTAAAGGCATCGTTATCCGTCATCCGAATCGGATTTCGTTGGGGCAGCGAGTGGCGATCGACGATTATGTGCTGCTGGATGCCAGTGGAGCCGGGGAAGCAGGTATTGGGATTGGTGATGATGTGATTATCTCCCGAAATTGCGTGGTGCAGGGCAAAACGGGCCCCGTTTCCATTGGCAACAAAACCGATCTGGGCTGCAACGTGATTATTTCCTCTGGCGGAGGTGTGGTGATTGGTAATTCAGTCTTAATTGCTGGCAATTGCTACATCGGCGGTGGACGGTATATTGCCGATCGGCTGGACATTCCCATGATGGAGCAGGGCGTTTACACCAAGGGGCCAGTGGTGATTGAAGATGGTGTCTGGCTGGGGGCAGGCGCGGTAGTGCTGGATGG
>PVWD01000492.1 GCA_003003615.1 filamentous cyanobacterium CCP2
GATCAAAAGCATCCGGACGGCGCGGCTCCAGGAGTTCGGTTTGATCTTCGGTTAACGTTTCTTCTTGCCTGAAGGACGGCTCTGGTTCTCGACGCGGTGGAGCCAACTGAGCCTGCCAGCCTGCAATCGCTTCTTGGGCTTCCCGGTATAGTGGACGACCCGACCCAATTTGGGAGGCTACCCGAATGGCTCCGGATAGATCTCCGTCCGTTGCCAGCGATCGGGCCCGGCTGAGAATGGGTCGATCTTCTGCAAGCTGGGCATTCCAAATAATTTGAGCTTGCCAGTCATAAATGGCGGCTTGCGCTTCGCTGTATAGGGCCCGTCCGGGAGCAATATTCTGGGCTGCAACGATCGCCTCCTGTAAGTTTCCTTCATCTGCCAACAGCCGCGCTCGATCCAGGAATGGCTTGTCTTCAATGGTTTCAATCTGTTTTTGCCAAGTGGCAATCTGCCCTTGTGCAGTCAGGCGGAGGGCCCGTCCTTGCTGGATGCGGCTAGCTTCTACGATCGCCAATTGCAAGTCTTCAATCCGCCCTCTTTCGGCAATTTTAATGGCGTGGTCAAGGTAAGGTTGGTCTTCAATTTGTTCGATACGCTCCCGCCAATAGGCAATCAGCGTTTGGGCTTGCAGCCTTCTAGGACGATCGGATGCAACCTGCTGGGCCTGGTCGATCGCCAAATGGAAAGCAGCGTGCTGCCCCAAGTTTGCCGTCAAGGTGGCGTAGTGAAGCTGTACCAAATCCTCCCACTGCGCCTGAAAATTTGCCTGAATGGCTTGGGCTGGCTCATAAAACGGGCTGTCTGTTGGGATTTGCTGCATGGCAGAAATGGCTTCGCGCAAGTTCCAAAGCTGCCGTAGGGAAGGAAACCAATTAGAAGACGGCGTATTGCTGAGGATGCTCTGGTTTGCCAGCTGGTAGGCAGTGCTAAATCTGGCTAAATCTTGCAGTTCTGGAGCCGATGTTTTCACCTTTGCCAGTTGTAGGGTGCGAATGGCCCCGGTGGGGTCGCCCGCTTCCCATTTTTGAGTGCCCTCCACCAGCAACGGCTGACTCCACTGCTTGAAGGACAGACGCGCCTCTTCCCAGGCATAGGTTCCTTCTGGTACTTCTTGTGCCTGATTAATTGCCTGCCCCAAAGCCTGCAAGCTCCCCGCTTCTGAGGTTTTTCGCGCCTCAATCAGAACTTGCCACGCTCGCCGTTCTACCCCAAGCTGCTGAGCCAGTTCATTGGCCCGTTTTTCATACCAATAGGGATTGGCCAAATCCGCCATTGCGGCAATTTGCTCAGATGCCAAGAGCCAATTTTGGGTTTTGAATGCTTCCTGCGCTTTTGCCGCGATCGCCTCGCCTTCCACCCACTGCTGTTGCCAGTACGCCACAACTCGCTGGGCATCTTCATACACAGGTGTTGTTTCAGGAATATGGCGAATTGCTTCTAGGGCCCCTTCTAAATCACTGTTGGCAATTTTTGTGCGGGCAATTGCCAGAACCCGTTTTGACCATTCCTCAGCAAGTTTCTGAGTTTCTGAGTAAAGGGCATCCTCTGAAGTCCACTGGTTCAGCATTTCCAAGCCAGCAATCAGTTCGGGCAATCCGCCTGCATCCACTGCCTGCTGGGCACAGTAAAGCCGTTCCATATCCAGCGTCAAGCGGGCCGAGTCTTCACAGTCAGGCGGTGGCGGCAGGCTGACCAACCACAGCAACGCGGCCGACCCCATGCCGCTAATCATCCCCAGCACAGCAAAGCAAACGATCGTCCAATACCAACCACTTCGGCGTTTGGGGGGCTTATGGTGGGGCGGTTTGGATGATTTGAGGGGAGCGCGATGCGATCGGGGGTCTAGATTATCTGCATCGGTTGACGGACGAGTTAACGGAATGGTTTCTTGGCGATCGACTTTACCCGTTACAGGCAGTGGACGGGCAGGACGAGCAAACGGCTGCATCACCCACCGTCGTAATCGCTGGAGCGGGGTAACTGCCCCAGACCCAGAGGAAGCTGTGCCAGAGGAAGCCAAGGTGTCCCCAGGCTGATTTTGCCCAAATCGTTTGAACTGCTCTCTTACCATCACACCACAGTGGTTTACGAAATCCTTTAGGCAACGCGGTTCTGATCCCCCGCACTGGCTAATGAAAGGCTGTATCACCAAGCATTTGCCATTGGTTTAGATGATTCAGAACACTGAAGCCTTCAAGGTGCTGATCCGACTCATTTGAAAATTGATAGATGAGATTTGATTTGGAATCTGAGGGCGTTCAAGGAGCAAAGCGTTGGGTAGACACGCTAGAGTCTAATATTTTAATCGCTTTCTTCATAGAAACGATCGTCTTCTGCTGCTGCGTCGGTTGTTCCCGTTGATTCTACAAGGGGTTCAGCAAATTCACCGGATGAATCATCGCTGGGAGCAGAAGCCGGGTCATTGTCCCAAATTTTCCAGAGGGAATCTCGCTCACGACTCCAGACATCAATGGCAGCCTGCGCTTCTGAATAGAGGGCCCGCCCCGGAGCAATTTGAGCGGCTACATCGATCGCCATGCTCAACCGTTGCCGGGCCGCCAGCCCATAAGCGCGATCGAGAATCGGCTGATCTTCAGCAATCTCTGCCGCCCGAATTTTGCCCTTCCATTCGTTGATTCCAGCTTGCGCCTGTTCATAAAGAGCGCGGTTTGGCTGAATTTTTGCCGCCGCATCAAT
>PVWD01000168.1 GCA_003003615.1 filamentous cyanobacterium CCP2
CCCACTTTTGCATTTCCATGACAAATCTCTCACTGGCAGGCAAGATGCCTGCGCTACGGAAATCGATCCATTTGCATAAATGGGATGATCCCATTTTGCCTCCCTACTCCCTACTCCCCACTCCCCACTTCCCGCTCTCCACTTCCTACTCCCACTCCCGCAACGCCACCTCAACACCTTGCCGCAGGCTGCCGTCCAGATGGGGCTGCTCTGAGAATTGCTGTAATCGATCGCGAGCAATGTCTGCGTTGAGTTGTTTGAGGGCGGCGATCGTGTGGAGACGGATGCTGACGTTTGGGTCTGCCAGGAGTTGAATGAGCGGGTCGATCGCTTCGAGTTGTCCGAGTTGTCCGAGGCTGAGGGCGATCATTTGTTTGCTGCGGAGGTCTTGCGTAGGAGAGGGAACGGATTTTAATTGCTCCAACAAAACTTCTGCGGCCTTGGGCTTGGAAGGGGTTGCTTCAATTCGTCCGAGGGTTGAAAAAATCTCATGGCGCAGTGCCAGGGATGTTTCTGCTAACTCTTCATTGTCCATGTTGTGCAAGTTGTGCAAGCAGGTTTGTAGTTGCTCGATCGCGTAGGGTGTACCAATCCAACTCAATGCCCGAACGACTTCTGTTTGTAAGGGAAAAGGCGTATAGGAGGAATGCAATATTTCTGATAGGGCCTCAATGGCGGTGTCCGTGGCGACTCGTCCCAGCGTCATGGCCGTTTGGCAGCAGACCTCAAGGTTAAAATCTCGCAAATAGGGTTTCAGGTGTTCTACCAGTTCAGATTTGTGAAGCTGCTCTGCCTGCATGCCCAACCCTGTAATACTAGCTTTACGAACGATCGGATGAACATCGCTGAGGGCAGTTAACAAAATTGTGGAAATGGCGGGTTCATAAAAATGGCTGAGGGCTTCGATCGCAGTAGCACGAATATGGGGATCAGGATCATCAACCGTTTGGGAAAGGGGAGCAACGACATCCGGATGGCGAATTTGGGTGAGGGCTTGCACTGCCAATAGCCGAACAGACTCCTGTTCCAGTAATTGACTGAGCGGTTCGATCGCGACTGCCCCCTGCTGGGCTAATGCAGTTGCTGCCATCCCTGCAACCTCTGAGTTATTCGCATGAAATAGGATTTGCACCAGTGCTTCGATCGCCTGGGGATGTTCAAGCTTACCCAAGATGCGGGCCACAAACCAGAGAACTTCCCAATCAGCATCTTCTTGCAGTTCAAGCTGTAGGAGATCTAATAGGTAAGGAATTGCTTCTATCCCATACTCAGAGAGGCGTTTAGCAGCATCCCACCGGGCTTGAAACTCTCCCAACTTGAGCGTATGTATGGCGGATTGCAACCTAGACTCCAGATTTGAAGTGCTAGATGAACGATGCACCTGTTCCGAGGGTAGCAATGGCTGCGATACAGGATGGTGAGTCATGGCAAGGTTGAAAAATGGAGGAAGGCGATCGGGAATTGAAACATCGTTTCAATGCCTTGAAGCTTGGGCAGGGTCAGTTGTTTTAGATTGACATATTAAATAGCGATCGGGAAAGCGTGAATCATGGCAATGCGATCACCATATGTAGAAATTGCATACTCAAAATGCAAAAGAACCATAAAACAAAGCAAAATGTGCTTAAAGTTACGAAATGATTGGCTCGTTATCAATAACGTAAGAACAACGGAACGCGATCGTTTCAGAGACAAGATTCAGCACAAAAAACAGATAGATTTGCTACAAACTGTGGACAAAGATCAGAGTTACCTTAGTATCCAAATTTATCTGTAGAATTGTCCACTTAAAAATTTGAAATTCTCGCAATTCAGCCAGGGGAGACTGATGGCAATCATGATTTTAGGGCTTGTAATGTAGATAAATACTTCGGTGCGGGAATGAGCTAGCCGTTTTGAAAGGCAGAGGCGGAGTGATTTAGATGCCAATGATTTTCACATCTTTTTCTCCCGTAAAGCTTGCCGAACTTTCTGTATCATCACGTTTAGCTGAGTAGCATTGCTCAATGAAAATTGCAATTCTTCAAGGCAGCATTTCGCTGATTTCAGAGCTACTTTTTCCCTGTTTTGAGTTGCGATTTTCCTCAAGGTTTTATCAAAGGTTTCATGAATTGATCAACATCCTATGTCACTTCTCAACGTTTTTGAATTGCTCATTTTTGAAACCAGATTTCTATCGGTACGCCGCACTATTTCGACCCGCCCATGCAGTTATCGCATCAGAGCGATGCAGAAGCGACATGGTTTGTGAATTTTTGTAACCACTGCTACGAAATCACCTGTTTGTTTTTCATTAACCTGAGCCATACGTCAGAACTGACAGGGCAATCAGCATCTGAACTCCAGCGAGGACATACCCGTGACCAGCGTTATCACCAACCAAGCGAGTAGTAAAAACAAGTTTGAAAAGTTCAAGGCCGAGAAAGATGGTTTGATGGTTAAAAATGAACTCGATCGCTTTGCCCAAGTTGGCTGGGAAGCAATGGATGAAACCGATCGTGACCATCGTCTCAAATGGGTCGGCGTATTCTTTCGTCCGGTGACTCCGGGTAAGTTTATGTTGCGGATGCGGATGCCCAGCGGCGTTCTCAATGGTCATCAAATGCGCGTCTTGGCGGAAATCGTGCAGCGTTATGGTGAAGATGGCAATGCTGATATCACAACGCGGCAAAACTTGCAGCTACGTGGTATTCGCATTGAGGATATTCCAGATATCTTCGATCGCCTTAAAGCGGCCGACATGACCAGTGTGCAGTCTGGTATGGATAATGTTCGTAACATCACCGCATCGCCGGTTGCAGGGCTGGATGCCGATGAGTTGATCGATGCACGAGATCTCGTCAAACAAGTGCAGGATATGATCACCAATTGCGGTGAAGGCAATCCTGAGTTTACAAATTTGCCTCGGAAGTTCAATATTGCGATCGAAGGGGGACGAGATAACTCTGTTCACGCTGAGATCAACGATATTGCATTTGTACCCGCCTTCAAGGATGAAACATTAGGCTTTAATGTGCTGGTGGGTGGTTTCTTCTCTGCCAAGCGATGTGAAGCCGCCATTCCGCTGGATGCCTGGGTTCTTCCCCAAGATGTTGTAGAGTTATGCCGCGCCATTTTAGAGGTCTACCGCGATCATGGACTGCGGGCAAACCGTCAAAAAGCTCGCCTTATGTGGCTGATTGATGAATGGGGAATGGAGAAGTTTCGGACGGCAGTCGTTGAGCAACTGGGGCGAGATTTACAATCCGCCGCTCCTGAAGATGAGATTGATTGGGACAAGCGAGATCACATTGGCGTTTATCCCCAAAAACAAGCCGGATTGAACTATGTGGGACTGCACGTTCCGATCGGACGACTGTATGCTCCAGATATGTTTGAGATTGCTCGGTTGGCAGAGGTCTACGGCAATGGCGAAATTCGCCTGACGGTGGAACAAAATTTGATCATCCCCAATATTCTCGATTCTCGCTTGGATGCCTTCCTACAAGAACCGATTTTGGAAAAGTTTTCGATCGACCCCACACCGCTCGTGCGATCGCTAGTTTCCTGTACGGGTTCACAGTTCTGCAACTTTGCCTTGATCGAAACAAAGAATCGGGCTTTAGCCATGATCAAAGACTTGGAAGCTGAACTGGAATTAACACGCCCTATTCGGGTGCACTGGACAGGATGCCCCAACTCTTGCGGACAGCCCCAAGTTGCTGATATCGGCTTGATGGGGACAAAAGTTCGCAAGGATGGTAAGGCTGCTGAGGGAGTGGATATCTACATGGGCGGCAAAGTAGGCAAAGATGCGGTTCTTGGCTCCTGTGTGCAAAAAGGCATTCCCTGTGATGACCTCAAACCAGTTTTGCGAGATTTGATGATTGAACACTTTGCTGCCAAACCCAAGGAGTGAACGATGATTTGAGCGTAAGCAAGTTCTTTCCCTTCACGCAGTTCTTGCGTTCTAGTTCGACGATCTATTCGCATTTTTCATCTCTTCTAAACGTCTCATTCGTAAATTGGGTAAATGGCAATGACAAGACTTTTCAGACGGCAATTTCTGATTACGGCAGGTGCAGCTACCGCAGCAACATTTTTAGCTCATGGATGCGCTAATTCTTCCACCCAAGAAACAGCCACTACGGAGGCCGTTGAACTTTCCCCAGAGGAAACCCCTGAAGTTACGACAGCCAAGCTAGGATTTATTGCCCTCACCGACTCGGCTCCTTTGATTATTGCCAAAGAAAAAGGGCTTTTCGCTAAGTACGGTATGCCCGATGTTGAAGTTGCAAAACAAGCTTCCTGGGGTACGACGCGGGATAACCTGGTTTTGGGTTCTGGTGGAGGTGGAATTGATGGGGCACACATCCTGACTCCAATGCCCTACCTGATGACGACCGGTGCCGTCACTGATGGTCGCGAAGTGCCGATGTATATTTTGTCTCGTTTGAATGTGAACGGACAGGGGATTTCGGTCGCCAATACCTATAAAGATTTGGATGTTCAATTGGACAGTTCCACATGGGTCACTAATGTGCAGCAAGCTAAATCCTCTGGAGAACGCTTAGTCTGTGCCGTTACCTTCCCTGGTGGAACACACGATTTGTGGATGCGCTACTGGTTAGCAGCAGGTGGAATTGATCCAGATAACGATGTCAGCACGATCGTCGTTCCACCTCCACAAATGGTTGCCAACATGCGAACCGGAACAGTGGATGCGTTCTGTGTGGGTGAACCGTGGAACGCTCAGTTGATTAACCAAGATATTGGTTACTCGGCCCTGACAACTGGCCAACTTTGGAATAACCACCCTGAGAAAGTGTTGGGAATGCGGGCAGATTGGGTGGATGCAAATCCGAAAGCGACGATCGCTCTTTTGAAGGCGGTGCAGGAAGCCCAAATTTGGTGCGATGCGGCTGAAAATAAGGAGGAAATGGCGCAGATTGTTTCTGGACGCAACTGGTTTAACGTGCCAGCAACCGACATTGCAGAACGCGCCAAGGGCAACTTTGACTTTGGGGACGATCGCGTTGAAGAGAACAGCGAACACGTCATGAAGTTCTGGGCAGAGGATGCATCCTATCCCTTTAAGAGCCATGATTTGTGGTTCCTAACGGAGAACATTCGCTGGGGCTATTTACCACCCGACACCGATATTCAAGCTTTGGTAGACCGGGTGAACCGGGAAGATCTATGGCAAGAGGCGGCCAGGGCGATCGGGCAAGAAGCCGCCATTCCGAGCAGCACCTCTCGCGGAGTTGAAACTTTCTTTGACGGAATACAGTTTGATCCGGAGAACCCACAAGCCTACTTAGACAGTCTGGCGATCAAGCGAGTTTAATTGATTTCTCCACTGCTCACTTCACCCTTTCAAGGGCACTAGCAGGACATTATCAGCAAGACACTCAACCAAGGAAACTCAGATGACTGTACAGGCAACGCAACGTTCTCGTTTCAATTCTCAAGGCATTACAACCTACCTCAAAACCCTCATTCCCCCCGTTGTAGCCATTGCGATCTTCTTGATATTGTGGCAAGTGTTGACCATGACGACGGGAACCTTACTGCCCAGCCCCGTTCGCACGGTTCAGGAAGCAGGAGACTTAATCTTCGACCCGTTCTTTGACAATGGCGGTACGGCAAAAGGATTGTTTTGGCAGGTATTGACGAGTTTGCGTCGTGTGGCGATCGGTTTCACATTAGCAGCGATTGTTGGCGTTGCGGTGGGCGTACTGATTGGCACCAGCGAGTTGATGTTCCGTGCCCTTGACCCGATCTTTCAGGTGTTGCGGACGGTTCCCCCCCTAGCATGGCTACCCCTCTCGCTAGCGGCCTTCCAGCAGGCAAATCCTTCCGCTATCTTCGTTATCTTCATCACTGCCATCTGGCCGATTATCTTGAACACGGCTGAAGGAGTACGCCGCATTCCCCAGGATTACAACAACGTGGCGCGGGTGCTAAAGCTTTCCAAGCAAAAGTATTTCTTCAAAATTCTGTTTCCCGCAACGGTTCCCTATATCTTTACTGGATTGCGGATTGGTATCGGCTTGTCCTGGTTGGCGATCGTGGCAGCAGAAATGTTGATCGGCGGCGTTGGGATTGGTTTCTTTATCTGGGATGCCTGGAATAGCTCCCGCGTTAGCGACATCATTGTGGCAATCGTCTACGTCGGAATTGTGGGTCTTTTGCTCGATCGCCTTGTTTCTTACATTGGCAGCAAAGTTGTTCCTGAAGAGCAGAAAGTTGGATAGGTAGAGTCAAGGATAGAGGATAAAAGCAAGGTTCAAGGCTTAACGCGCTCAGGGCAGATCCTTGTCACGCCAATTCCACCGAGTTTTTATCCTCCGTCCTTTTTTCTTGCGTTCATCTCCATTCTTAGCAAACCTACTTCCCCCCTCCTGCCATGTCTGTCTTTGTTGAAATTGACCACGTTGATCGCGTTTTTGCCCTTGCTGATGGTGGGCAGTACGTTGCTCTCAAAAATATTGACTTGAAGATCCAAAAGGGCGAATTTGTCTCGCTCGTTGGGCACTCTGGCTGCGGTAAGTCCACGCTTCTCAACATTCTGTCTGGACTCGATCGCCCCTCAACGGGTGGCGTGATCTTGGAAGGACGAGAAGTGAAAGGGCCGGGCCCCGATCGCATGGTGGTATTCCAAAACTACTCCTTACTCCCCTGGCTCACAGTACGTGAAAACATCTCGCTAGCCGTTGATGAAGTTCTAGGAACAACACCAGAATCGGAACGTAAAGAAATCATTGAACAACATATCAACATGGTGGGCTTACGCCATGCCGCAGACAAGCTTCCCGGACAAATTTCGGGCGGTATGAAGCAGCGGGTGGCGATCGCTCGTGCATTGGCCATTCGCCCCAAGTTGTTACTATTAGATGAACCCTTTGGTGCTTTGGATGCCCTCACGCGAGGAGGGTTGCAAGAACAACTGATGCGAATTTGCGAAGAGAGCCAGGTCACTTGTGTGATGGTGACGCACGATGTCGATGAGGCTTTGCTTTTGTCCGATCGGGTTGTGTTGTTAACCAATGGCCCAGAGGCTCATATTGGGCAAATTGTGGATGTACCGTTTCCCCGCCCCCGCCATCGCATGGAAGTGGTGAACCATCCCAACTACTATGGACTGCGTGGCGAGATTGTTTATTTCTTGAACCAACAAAAGCGAGCTAAGAAGCGAAAGGCAGAACCCGTGGTGGCAGTGGCTCGCAATGGACTGGAGAAGGTCAACCTGGATTTGGGCTTCATTCCTCTAACCGACTGCGCTCCAATGGTGATTGCCAAGGAAAAGGGGTTCTTTGAGCGGCACGGACTTACCGATGTGACGCTGAGCCGTGAACCAAGCTGGAAAGCGATCGCAGAAGGCGTGACTAGCAAGCGATTGGATGGAGCCGTCATGCTGGCAGGGTTGCCAATTGGCTTGACGCTGGGTATGGGCAATCACTCTCCCTTGCCAATGGTCAGTTCGATCGTGCTGAGCCGCAACGGTAACGCCATTACCTTCAGCAAACGGCTGTACGACGAGGGGGTACGAAACCTGGCAGACTTCAAGGGGGTTATTGCTCGCTCTTCTGACAAAGTTCCAACTTTGGGTATGGTGCATCCTGCCTCCATGCACAACCTGATGTTGCGCTACTGGCTAGCTTCTGGCGACATTGACCCCGATCGCGATGTGAGCCTAACGATGATTCCGCCTGCCCAAATGGTATCCAACTTGAAGGCTGGCAATATTGATGGCTACTGCGTCGGTGAACCCTGGAACTCGCGGGCGATCCATGAGGATTTAGGCTTCATCATGGCGACAGATCTTGATCTGTGGCAAGGCCATGTTGAAAAGGTATTGGGGGTGCGGGAAGACTGGGCAAATCAATATCCCCAAACCCACCTATCCCTGATCAAAGCTCTGCTGGAAGCCTGTGAATTCTGTGACGATCGCCGCAATCGGGAAGAGGTTTTGGAGATTCTCTGCCGCCCAGAATATGTTGGCTCAGATCCGATTTATACGCGCCCCGGATTGATTGATCCCTATGAGTTTGGGGGTGGTATGGAATCGAAGCAACTCCTCCGGTTCAACCAGTTCTATGTAGATCACACGAACTGTCCAAATCGCAGTGAGTCGCTATGGATTATGACGCAGTTGGCACGGTGGGGCATCACAGCTTTTCCGAAGAACTGGATCGAAGTGCTGGAGCGGATAAACCGTTTAGATCTTTACTGGGAAGCAACTCGTCAACTGGGATTGCCACAAATTGAGCCAAACCGTCATCCCTTTGCCTTGTTTGATGGCGTGACGTTTGATCCGGATGAGCCAATGGAGTATCTCAACAGTTTGCCAATTCGTCGCGAAGTTCAAATTCAAGAAATCTCACTTGATTCGTTGGTCACTGCCTGAGTAAATGTGGGCGAGCTTTGTTCTTGTCCACAGTTTATTTCAGTTCATAGCATTGGTTTTTCAGCATTCCGCAGTCACATCTCTACCGCATTCCAACTCCATTTAACTAACTGGTATCTCCCATGCAAACGCTTAACGATGCAGCCCTTTCTAACCAAGCTACTTTGACACGAGATCCTTATCTTGTGATTGAGAACGTCTCAAAGGTTTATCCAACTCCAACTGGCAGCTACACGGTGTTGGAAAACATTAATCTCACCGTTCAAGAAGGGGAATTTATCTGCGTTATTGGTCACTCTGGCTGTGGTAAGTCAACTTTGCTGGATATGGTGGCAGGGTTCCGCAAGCCGAGTGGTGGTGAAGTGCGGTTACAGGAACAGTCGATTCAAGAGCCAGGCCCCGATCGCATGGTGGTTTTCCAGAATTATTCCCTTTTACCCTGGCTGACGGCCTTTGAAAATGTTCTCCTAGGCGTGAACTCGGTTTATCCTGAGAAATCTCAATCTGACAAAGAGGCGATCGTCCGAGAGCATCTCGCTTTGGTGGGTCTTACTGAAGCAGCAAACAAAAAGCCAGGGGCTTTATCCGGCGGGATGAAGCAGCGTGTGTCGATCGCCAGAGCATTGGCTTTACGCCCCAAAGTTTTAATTCTGGATGAACCGTTTGGGGCCCTTGATCCAATCACTCGTGAAGAACTGCAAGAAGAACTTGTGAAGATTTGGCAAGATCATCAGATTACTGTATTGATGATTACCCATGACATTGATGAAGCTCTGTTTTTATCCGATCGGTTAGTCATGATGACGAACGGCCCTGCGGCCAACATTGGTGAAGTATTAAACATTCCCTTTGAACGCCCTCGCGATCGGGCCCGCATTATGGAAGATCCCAACTACTACGAACTGCGAAACTACGCACTGGACTTCCTTTATCGCCGATTTGCCCATGATGAGGAGTAATTCATGCAGTAAGACTGGGCAGGCGAGATGCCTACCCCACAAGAATTTTTCAAATTATTGACTTTTAAACTACTGCAAATTGCCTGTATCAAAGCAAAATTTGTCCCTTCCTTCTTTCCCCATGACTACACCCATCAAAACGCTTTGCCCCTATTGTGGTGTTGGCTGCGGCTTGGAAGTGCTGCCCGATAAGCCTTGCACATCTAATGAACCCACCGATCCAGACAACATCCAAACCTCACCCTCTAGAACCCAAAATTGGAAAGTGCGGGGTGATCGCTCCCATCCTTCCAGTCAGGGTATGGTATGTGTGAAGGGAGCAACTGTGGCAGAGCCGATCGATAAAGATCGATTGCTGTATCCGATGATGCGGGAGTCGTTGGATGAACCGTTTCGACGGGTCAGTTGGGATGAAGCCCTTGAGCGAATTGTTTGGCAAATGCGATCGACGATTGCCAGCAAAGGGCCAGACGCGATTTGTTTGTATGGGTCTGGTCAGTTTCAAACTGAGGATTATTATGTTGCCCAAAAGTTGATAAAGGGCGGTTTGGGCACCAATAATTTTGATGCCAATTCTCGTTTGTGCATGTCGTCAGCCGTGGCAGGCTATGTCCAAAGCCTTGGAGCAGACGGGCCACCTTGCTGCTATGACGATTTAGAACAAACCGACTGCGCCTTCATCATCGGTTCTAACATGGCCGAATGCCATCCGATCGCCTTTAATCGGTTGCGGAAATACCACAAGCAGAATAAACACGTCAAAATGATTGTGGTTGACCCGCGCCGAACTCCTACGGCGGAAGCAGCCGATTTACATCTCGCCATCAAACCTGGCACAGATATTGACTTGCTGAATGGCATCGGGTACTTACTGTTGCAGTGGGAAGCGATCGATGCTTTATTTATTGACGAATGTACGACGGGCTTTCCAAACTATGCTGAAGTACTCCGCCATTATCCTCCAGAAGCAGTGGCCGATCGCTGCGGCATAACTGTAAAAGACCTGGAAACGGCTGCCCAACACTGGCGAGATTCTCAGCGCATTCTTTCCCTCTGGTCAATGGGCATTAATCAATCCTCGGAGGGAACTGCCAAAGTCAGGGCGATTATCAATTTACATCTCATGACAGGAACGATCGGCAAACCTGGATCGGGCCCGTTTTCGCTCACAGGGCAGCCCAACGCAATGGGAGGACGGGAAGCAGGCGGATTATCTCATCTCCTACCTGGCTATCGATCGGTGAAGAACCCCCAACATCGGGCAGAAGTGGAGCAAGCCTGGGGCTTACCATCTGGACGAATTTCACCCGAACGCGGTCGATCGGCCTGGGAGATGATCACTGGCGTGGAAGCAGGAGAGGTAGAATTTCTCTGGATCGCTGCCACCAACCCGATCGTCAGTATGCCGGATTTAGAACGCACTAAGCAGTCCCTCCGACGATCGCCCTTCACCGTCTATCAGGATGTTTACCATCCCACTGAAACCACCGCCTATGCCCATGTACTCCTCCCAGCGGCCCAGTGGAGCGAAAAATCTGGCACCATGACGAATTCGGAGCGCGTCATCACCTATTGCCCAGCCTTCCGACAACCGCCGGGTGAAGCCAAGCCCGACTGGGAAATTTTTGCAGAAGTGGGTCGTCGTTTGGGTTATGCCGAACTGTTCAATTTTACGAATGCTGCCGCCGTGCGATCGGAGTTTGCCCAACTTACCCATGACCGCCCCTGCGATCAAAGTGGCATCACCCATGAATCGCTGCAAGCAAACGGCCCGATGCAATGGCCCTGTTCTGATGGAAACTGGGCTGGAGCGGGATCAGGCGAAATTGCTGATCCAAGAATGCCGCTTCCTGATTCCAGTTCTTCCAAGCGGCTCTATGGCAATCATCGCTTTCACACCCCCGACGGACGGGCCCGATTCGCGGCATATCATTCCAAAGGACTGGCAGAACCCCCCGACCCAGAGTATCCCCTCGTGCTGACAACCGGGCGACTGTACGGACACTGGCACACCCAGGCACGAACGGGCAGAATTGACAAAATTCGCCAAATGCACCCCAATCCCTTCATCGAAATTCATCCCCGTGATGCAGAACGCTTGAACATACAGGAGGGAGATTGGGTTGAAGCTCGATCGCGTCGAGGCATGGCAAGATTTCCAGCAGCAATTACAAAAGGCATTGCCCCTGGAACAGTATTTGTACCCATGCATTGGGGCGAACTGTGGGCAGACCAAGCTGAAGCCAATGCCCTCACCCACCCGATCGCCTGTCCCGATTCTCTGGAACCTGAACTGAAAGCCTGTGCGGTTCAACTGATTAAAATTAACCCCTCTCTGGAAGCAAGGGAATCTCATGGGATTGAGCGATCGGTTTCAGCTCAGCAGCCTGTGATGCAGAGCATTCGTTAGAGGGTAGATTAGCCATATCGTTGAGACTGTCGAATTTTCTGCATAATGGATTGCACATACTCTGTCTTACCCCTGGTGTAGGCTTCGCGATCGGTGGGAAAACGTCGGGACAGATCACGCTTCAGTTCCACATACTGCGCGGCTGCATCGGCATGTTTACGCAGGTAATCTCGAAACAGTAACCGCTCCTTCCAGACAGGGTTGGCTAGATCAACGATATGAACATGATGGGTGCGTGGGCCCTTTGGCGGTAAACCTTTGACAAAAAACATCCTGTGTGGATCAGGGTTGTCTGCCCAATACGCATAGCCCAACGATTCGAGGGGAGAAACCGCACTCTGTTTGGCTGCTGCCAGCGAATGAACCCCTACCAGCAAATCAATGATCGGTTTTGCAGCTAATCCAGGAACTGCTGTGCTACCAATATGCTCAATTTGAGTAACCAAGTTTTCAGCCAAAACCTCGCGGACACGGGCAGCCTCTTGCTCAAAAAGCATTGCCCACTGCGGATTGTATTCGACAATGACCACTTCATCCATCACCCATTTCCGACTCATCATGCAGACACAAAGCTTTGAGTTGCTGTAATCCGGGAATCAAGTAATCAATCAACGTTGAAGCATCGACTCCTAACTCCGATCGCTCCTTTGCCGCTAAAATCGCCGCCTGAGAGTGCCACCATGCCGCACCCAATACGATTGATTCTGGGTTTGTTTCCCCCATCATGCCCTGGGCCAATAATCCGCCCATGAGTCCGGTCAAAACATCGCCACTGCCGCCCCTGGCCAATGCAGGAGTGCTTTCCGGGTTGAGCCATGCCTTCCCTTTAGGACTGGCAATGATGGTTCTGGCTCCCTTCAGTAAGACGATCGCCCCACTTTGTGCTGCCGCCGTTTGCGCCATTGTAATCCGATCGGTTTCTGGCTCAGCCAGGTCAGGAAACAGCCGCTTGAATTCACCTTGGTGGGGGGTCAGCACGGTGGGAGCCTGACGTTTTTGTAAAGTGGGAATCGTACCGAGCTTGGCAAGAATGTTTAGCCCATCCGCATCTAACAGCAGAGGACGATCGGTTTCTAAAATTTGCTCAATCACAGCCGAGGCTCCCTGAGTTAAGCCGCACCCAGCTGCGATCACGGTGTATTTGCTAAAATCCATTTCCTCTGGAAGTTGGGCAATGGCTCCGGTTTCGTCTTCCGGGCAACCCATGACCAGCGCATCGGGCAACTGTCCAATCAGCAAGAGCCGCAGGGATTCAGGCACCGCGATCGACAGCATCCCCACACCGCTCGATCGAGCAGCAAGTCCGGCTAAAAGGGCAGCCCCCATATAGGCACGGGAACCGCAGATCAGCAGTAAGTGGCCCTGTTTATATTTATGGGTGCTGGGGGGACGGGAAAGCGGCAATGCCTGGAAAGCCAAATCTGGCGTAATGCGCTGTAAATTGGGCATTTTTCCCAATACAGCAGTAATATCCGCTAGAGGCAGCCCAAAATCAATTAATTCCGATCGCCCCAAATACTGTAGGGCCTGCTCCTGCAAAAAGGCTTTTTTCCACAACCCTAAGCACAGCGTATGGGTGGCACAAATGGCAGTCCCTAGCGCGGCTCCTGTGTCGGTGTGCAGGCCGGAAGGTAAATCAATGCTGACAACTGGAGTTGATCTTTGATTAAGGCGATCGACCATTGCAGCCATTTCTCCTTCTAGAGGACGAGTCAAGCCAAAGCCGAAAAGCCCATCAATCACCAAATTACAATCTGCCGAAGCATCGATCTGTTCTACAAACGGAATTCCCAAACTCGTAGCATACTGGGCATGGTTTGTAGTCAGAGCTTTTGCCTTACTCAAGGGCTGATAGATCTTCACCTCATAGC
>PVWD01000169.1 GCA_003003615.1 filamentous cyanobacterium CCP2
AGGTGGGACTGATTCAACTGATGGCGCAAATGGGCAGTTTTGTTCCGGCAAAAGCGGCGCGGTTGGGGGTGTGCGATCGGTTCTTTACCCGTGTGGGGGCGGTGGATGATCTGGCGACGGGACAATCTACCTTTATGGTGGAAATGAATGAAACCGCGAATATCCTCAATCATGCCACGCCGAAATCATTGGTGCTGCTGGATGAAATTGGCAGAGGAACGGCAACCTTTGATGGCTTGTCGATCGCCTGGGCAGTGGCGGAACATTTGGCAACCGAAATCTGCGCCCGGACGATTTTTGCAACGCACTATCATGAACTGAATGAATTGGCCTCAATCTTGCCCAACGTGGCAAATTATCAGGTGACGGTTAAAGAATTGCCGGATCAAATTATTTTTCTGCATCAAGTCCAACCTGGAGGGGCCGATCGCTCCTATGGCATTGAAGCCGGACGGTTAGCTGGGCTGCCTGCAACGGTGATCGATCGGGCGAAGCAAGTGATGACTCAAATTGAGAAGCATTCTCACATTGCCGTTGGGCTGCGTCAGAGCAAGCAAAAAGCCAAAGAGAGGAACGGTTCTTATCAACCTGAAGCTCACCCTGGCTCTTCTGAACAACTGGATATGTTTGGCTAGAATTTCGTAGGGTGGGCATCGCCCACAGATTCAGCAGACAAAACTACAGCGTTTTAGTGGGCATTGCCTACAGGAACGCCTTCTCAAATATTGCCAAAGGAATAGGATATGTTTGGCTAGTTGAATCAGTGTAACTGTCTTAACGTTGATTAGTTATAGATTTCTAGTTCTGCCACCTTTCGATCGCTCTTTGCTGTTTCGTGCTTGACCTCGTTGTAGAGATCAATCAAGTTTGCTTGAAGTTCTTGCTGCGTTTCAGCCTGAGTCCAGTAGTCGGGATAGTCTTCTAGATACCCCAGCCAGAGGTTTTCATCTTGCCAGTAAATGTACCTTTTCCGTTGCTTTATCATCTGAGACATCGCTTTTTGGCAAAAAAAGTGGGTGCGTTGTCTCTAATAGTCTAACGCAAATATAGTTCATATGTACTAAAAGAAAAGTGCGCTTGTTAGCCAATGCGCCTGGAGTTGATCAGCCAATCTCTGCTTTGATCAACCTCTTCTTGCTGCCTGAGCCGCTCTCGAATTTTGAGACGGGCCCGCCACCGACGAATGGCGATCGCAGTTCGGACGATCGGAGAAAGATACCCATCGGGGATTTCTTCATCTAGGGGAGTTGCGCGGGGTTGAGTACTCAGACAATCGGATAATTTATCGAGATAAGGTTCTAGCTCCAGAACTCGCAGTACCTCGCCAGCCGACTGATACCGTTCCCTTGAGGAAATCCGCAGCATTTTTTCCAGAATCTTGCCAAAGTACTCGCTCACCTGGATGTGCTCTTGCCAGCACACTTCCCCGGTGGTGGAATCATAATCAAACTCCATGGGCGGCTTGGCTGTCAGCAAGTAAAGGCACGTCACCCCAAGGGCAAAAATATCGCTGGCAAAGCAAGGACGTAACGCCAGTTGCTCTGGAGGCGCAAAGCCAAGGGTGCCAACAAAGTGAGTGGTTGTGCCGCGCTGAGTATTCGTACTAGCGTGAATAAACTGCTCTTTGACGGCTCCAAAATCAATCAACACCAGCCGTCCATCATCCTGACATCGAATAATATTGGGCGGCTTAATGTCGCGGTGAATGACCTGATTTTGGTGAATATATTCCAGGACAGGCAGAATTTCTCGCAAAAACCGTTTGACTTCGACCTCCGTCATAGGGCCGCGCCGCTTTATTTCTCTGGCTAGCGTGGCTCCCCGGACATACTCCTGCACTAAATAAAATTCTTCATCAACTTGAAAATAGTTCAACAGGCGCGGAATCTGGGCATGGCTCCCTAACTGGCTTAAAATTTTTGCTTCTCGCTCAAACCGTTGGCAAGCACGCTGTAGTACAACCGGATTATTCACCTTGGGGCACAGTTGCTTAATGACGCAAAGCGGACTGCTGGGTAATGACACATCCTCCGCCAAAAACGTTACCCCAAACCCTCCTCGTCCAAGGGTTCGCAAGACTTTGTAACGATCGCGGAAAAGGGTATTAGAACCGCAGAGATGGGTAAGCTGGGGCTGTCGTTGCGGTTCGGGACGCAGGGTATCTTTGTCAACCGATAAGTCCATTGTGGGGTTAGGGGGTGGATTAGCAGAGGAGTACAGGAAAGGCAAAAGAACGAGAGGCAAGAGATGCGAAGGCAGGGCGAAGATGCAGGGTGACAGATGCGGGGTGACAGATGCAGGGTGACAGATGCGGGGTGACAGATGCAGAAAACGTCAGTTTGATATTTACTTGATAACTGATGAGTCGCTCGGTTTAATTCTCCTGTGTTGACAGGCAATATAGCATCCGTAATTCCTGTGACTTTGTAAAGACAGAATAAAGAGTTGGTATGGTTTTTGCTGTAACCCTTGTCACGTCAGCGATCGATTTTCTCTGTAGATTTACTTTTAGTCAGTGAAATCTTTAAAGTCACGATCGCCAGAAGCGGGTGGCATCGTAGCCTAAATCAGCCAACATCTGGCGTAAAAGCGGCAAGCTTAAACCAATCACATTGCTATGACATCCTTCAATTTTTTCAATGAAGAGTCCACCCCGTCCTTCCAGGGCAAAACTTCCTGCACAGTTTAGGGGTTCTCCTGTGGCAACATAGGCTTCAATTTGCCGATCGCTGAGCCAAGCAAAATAAACCTGTGTCACCTGACAGCGGATTAGGGTAAGGTGCTGCGTTTGATCAATTAATACATGCCCCGTATACAGTTCGCCGACTTTGCCGCGCATCTGCTGCCAACGGCCGATCGCTTCGGCTGAATCTTTTGGCTTGCCATAAATTTCTCCCTCCAACGCCAACACCGAATCGCATCCCAAAATCAAAGCATCGCTAAATTGAGGGGCGATCGTTTCGGCTTTTCCCTTTGCCAAAGTTTGTACCAGTTCCGTTGGCTCAGCGATCTGCACTTGAGATTCATCAAAATCGCTAGGACAGACGATCGGTTCAATGCCAGCCGTTTGCAGCAATCGCCGCCGGGCAGGAGAAGCAGAGGCTAATACAAAAGACGGTAAACCCATAAGGAAGCCTTGAATCTGGTCACTCCAACGCTGTTATATCATTCCTTGGTGGGGAGTAGGGAGTAGGGAGTGGAGAGTAGGGAGTGGGGAGTGGGGTGGTGCAATCGAGTGAAAACTTTGGTGGAACAGGTTGACAGGTGGGAGTGTATTACCTTTTTGCAACACAGGTCTGGCTCACTCGCCGCTGCCCACAGCCTCGCCGATCGCCTTCATTCCCCGTTCCTCTAGCTTTTGCGCTAAGCCTTTTAGGATGCGCCGCACCATCCAGGGGCCTTCATAAATCCAGCCGGTGTAGGTTTGCACTAAGCTTGCCCCTGCCGTAATTTTTTCCCAGGCATCGTCTGCCGTAAAAATGCCGCCCACGCCAATGATGGGTAATGTTCCGCTGGTTTGCTGATAAATAAACCGAATCACTTCCGTCGATCGGTTTCGCAGGGGTGCCCCGCTAATTCCGCCTGCCTCTTCAGTGACAGAGTTTCCGGTGGCCTGAATGATTTGAGTTTTGAGCTGATCTCGCTGGATGGTGGTGTTTGTGGCAATAATTCCTGCTAGTTGATGGGCTTGTGCTAGCTCCAAGATGGATTCGATCGCCCTCCACTCTAAATCTGGAGCAATTTTAACCAGCAGGGGTTTTTGTTCCTGGTTTTCCTGCTGAAGGGCTGCCAGGATGGGGGCAAGCTGCTCGGTTGCCTGGAGCGATCGAAGTCCTGGCGTGTTTGGTGAAGACACATTCACCACAAAGTAATCCCCTAAGGGTTTGAGCAACCGGAAACTACCTAAATAGTCTTCCACAGCCGACTCAAGGGGAGTAATTTTGGATTTGCCCAGGTTGATGCCGAGGGGGAAGGGAGAGGGAGAGCGGGAAGAGGTTGGGTTTTGGAGTTTTGCGGATAGCCGTTTGGCGAGGGCTTCGGCTCCCTGGTTGTTAAACCCCATGCGGTTGAGGACAGCCTGATCTTTCGGCAGGCGAAACAGGCGGGGTTTGGGGTTGCCCGGTTGGGGATGAAGCGTGACGGTGCCCAGTTCGGCAAAACCAAAGCCAAAGTCTGCCCAAACGTGAGCCGCTAAGCCATCTTTATCAAAACCTGCTGCTAAGCCAACCGGGTTATTAAATGAACATCCCCAGAGGGTTTGCTCTAGCGCAGAATGACTAAAGCTAAAAGACTGGTGCAGTTGATGGCGTAGCCATTTCACCGGAAGCTGGTGTTCTTCTTCGTCTAACCACTTGAGTAGCTGCATACTCTGGAAGTGGAGCCGTTCTGGATCTGCCTTCAGCCCTGAAAATAGCAATGGACGGATGCCTGCGGTGTAAATATCTAAGGTTCTCAAGGTTCCTCTGGGACAGTTCGATCGAGGGTTTTCAGGTCATGCTGGAACTCACTCATCGGGAGCGATGCACTTTGATCGATGCGCTGTCCTAGAGTTTAGCAAACAACAAAGATAGGGCTAACCCATTTTGAGGGCACTCTAAACCCAGACCCAGAGCGGTTACTTTCGGCAATGTTTGGGGGAATTGGTGGAATGGGTCAAAATCCTGGGGATTATATGAGGTAATCTCTATCTCATTGCCTTTGGGGTTGAGGGGGTTGGAGTTAGAGGGCAGAGGCATCAGATTTGACTCACTTTTTCACTTGTCCAAGGTTCGTACCATTTTGAAAATCACTCTTTTGAGAACAGATGACAACAGATGCAGGGTTGAACCGCCCATCCAGCCAACCTTCAACCATCCAAAATCTAAAAATTCAAAATGGTATCAACTTGTCCGATCGGAGTTACCCACAGGCAACCTGTGTGATGCAGGAGTTTAGGTAAGGCATGGGTTTGCAAAAGGAGCCATCAAACTATGAACGGCAGCTCGTTGCCCTAGGACGCACTCTTCAAGCATTGCGAGAAGAGGAAACGGTGGATGGACTGGTCAAAATTACGTTGGACTACCTTCAGACAGAATTTCATTATGCGTTGCTGTGGCTGGGGTTATACGAACGAGTGGAGCATCAGCTGTTGGGGAAAGGCGGCATTACCCCCACGGGAGATAGCTCCTTTTTGCGCCAGCGCATTCATCTCAATCCGGGAGATTTGCTAGAGCAGGTCGTGATTCAGCAACGGCCGATCGGGGTTCCGGATCTGCGAGAAGAATCCAGGGCTGGAGAATGGCGTAGAGCGGCTCAACGGTTCAACATTCAAGGCACGATCATTTTTCCAATTCGCCATAAGGATCGGTGCTTTGGCGTGATTTTGCTTGGCTCTGTCCTGTGGGGAACCTCTCCCCATTCCGATGAAAAGGTGCGGCTGTCTTTAATTTTTGGTGGGCTGGCTGAGGCATTTTACCAGCTAGAAATGGAGCAGCAACGGCAGCAAGCTAAACATCCGGAAGAACCCTTGCTGAACCTGTTAACCAAGCTCCGATCGCTCCCTTCGCTCAAGAAGCGGCTCGAAGCCATTATTGAAGAAACTCAGCAATTTATTGCACCGGCGCGAACCAATGTGTACTGGTATGAGCCACACCGCCGTTATTTTTGGCGACGCATGGGCAACCGAGACAAATATCCGAATATAGCAGACGGTACACCCGATGTGGGGATTCCAGTCCAGGAAGTCACGGGGTTTTATCAGGCACTCACGGCGGATCAGGTGGTGTCAATTGGGGAAGCCCTTAGCTCCTTAAAAACGGATGTCACCGGGCGACTGATGCAGCAAATCCAAGCTCGATCGCTGATTGCGGCTCCGATTTTGTTTCAGGGAGAACTGCGCGGATTCTTGGCAGTTGAGGGCTTGGAGGCTCGCATTTGGACGGAGGAAGAAAAAAGTTACATCCAAGGGGCCGCCCAATTGATTGCCCTGACGGCCCCTTTGGAAGAAATGGAAGAAACCATTCAGCAGGTGAAGCTGGATCAGGCTCTTACGGCAGAAGTGACCCGTGCTCTTTACAGCGAAGAGGATTGGCAAACGGCATTGAAACGCTGTGCTGAGCAGGTTTGTAAACGCCTTCAGGTTAGCCGTTTCCTCGTGTTGGTGTACGCCAGTGACCATAAAAACTTTGAGATTTGCTACCAAATGCAGCCTAATAGCCGTCGTTCAGTCGGTTCACCGTTGGAAAATTTGAACCCGGTAGACTGGCAAATGCTGGAACGCAGCACAGAGGCGATCGGCATTGAAAACCTGGATGACGATTTGAAGCTGATGGCCTGGCGACAAGCATTTCTGGATCTCGACGTGCGATCGTTAATGGTGTGCAGTACGTCGATCGGCAAATCCCTGGAAGGGGTGATTATTGTTGGGCATGAAACGGCTCGCAGTTGGAACCGGGTTGAGCGAGATTTGTTAAAAGTCGTCAGCCAGCAAATTGGCTTACTCTTGCATCAGCTACACCTCCAACGCCAAACCGACCACCTTCACAAAACCTATCAGGCGGTGCAGTGGGGGCTGACCAGTATGCAGCAAATGCATCAGCTAGAAAGTCTGGAACGCGCCGCCATGCAGCAAATTGCTCAACTGTTGCAGGTTCCCCTGGCTACGCTGGTGGCTTGGCAACCTGGACGCACCGTTGGCAAAATTGTTGCCCCTGTGATCAGCAAGTTACCCTTTGGCGTGCTGACGGACAGCCCCATTCCCATTTACACCGATCTGCTGGTGCAGTGGGCCCTGCAAACGGATGGATTGCTGACAGTGGGAATTGATGATATTGCTCCGGAGACGCGGCAATGGCTGAATGGCTCCGAAATTGGGCAAGTTCTTATTATGACGCTACGAACGGCCCCTGACCATGAGCCAACTGGGATTGTGCTAATTGGGGACTATGCCGATCGCACTTGGACAGAAAACCAGCTAAGTGCCTTTGGAACCCTGGTTAGCCAACTGGCCTGGTGTCGGCGTTATTTGGTGTTGACCGAATCGCTCTTGGCGCAGCGAGAATCCTTGGAACAACTCAACTGGTACAAACAGCGAAGACTAGAGGAACTATATCGAATTTTGGGGGTGGGAGTGCGCCGCCTAAATGAACTGGGCCATCAAAAAGATGCTTTGTCTAGTATGCGGTTTCAGCAAATTGTGCGGCATTTGGGCAGCACCCTCACCAGCGTGACACCCGTTCTGAAACATGAACAGTGGAAATTTCACAGCGACTATGAAACGATTCCTCTGGCCAGCTTGCTCAAACGATCGCTGGAGCGGGTTGATACCTTGATTAAACAACGTCAGCTTTGGGCACAGGTTCACAGCGAAGCCAACCTCAGCATTGGTGGTGATATTCCCAAAATTGAATTCGTTTTGCACGAAATTTTGGTTGCCGCCTGCCATCGTTCTGCTTCTGGTGGACGGCTCGATATCTGGTGTCGCCAAATGGATTCCCGTTGGTTAGAGCTATCCGTCACGGATGGTGGGGCGATCGAACAGCGAATGGTTGATGAACTGCAAATTGGCCGTTCCAACGATTTGCTTGCCCCTTCCACCCTGGATCAACCCCCCGGACGAAACCTTGCGATCTGCCAGTCCCTCATGCAAACCCTCGGCGGCGAATTTAACCTTTACAAGCTGGAGGATGGACGAGTCCTCAGCCGTTTAATTGTTCCGATCGCAGCAGGTCTTCTACCCTCTGGCAGCCCCAACACCAGTGAGGTTAAGAGCTTTCCTTAGTTTGTTACAGGTTGCACACCCATTTGTTTAAAAAATACCTTGTACACTTCATGGGCAACCGGGATCGCCGTTACGCCACCATATCCGCCATTTTCCACAATCACCGCAATGGCAATTTGCGGATTTTCAACGGGGCCAAAGCCAACAAACAGCGCGTGGGGTTGAGGTCCAATGACTTCAGAGGTTCCGGTTTTGCCAGCGGTAAGCGGAATGGAGCCATCATTAAGCCGTTGGGCGGTTCCCTGCTGGACGGCAGCCACTAAACCCGATCGAATTGCGGCGATCGTCTCGGCTGAAAGTCCGGTGGCTTCCCGTTGGGTGGCGGGGGTCTTGGTTTGGCTGGTCAACAGGTGAGGCTGGACGCGATACCCCCCATTGGCGATCGAAGCAACCATAACGGCCAGCTCTAAGGGAGTTGCCTGCACTAACCCTTGACCGATCGCCGTACTCACCGTGTCTCCGCCATACCAGGGTTCGCCGTACAAGGCTTCTTTTTCATCCGGAGTCGGGATCACCCCACTGCCTTCCCCCTCCAACCCCAGCGTGGTTGTACCAATCCCCATTCGCTGGCCCCATTTAGCAATTTCCTCCGGCCCCACCGATAACCCAATCTGATAAAAAAACGTATTGCTGCTGTAGGCCAACGCTTCCCGAAACCCGATCGCCCCATATCCCTGGCTGCTGTGTTCCCAAAACTGATGGTTTCCCAGCGTAATAAACGCCGCAGTAGACAAAATGGAATGGGGCGAGAAGCGACCAGACTCCATCCCAGCCGCCGAGGTAACAATTTTGAACGTACTGCCAGGAGGGTAGCCTTGCAGGGCCCGGTTCAAAAACGGCTGATCTCCCGCTTGCAACTGCTGCCACTGAGATTCACTGACCCGTCCTGTAAAAATGCTGGGATCAAAACTAGGCGAACTGGCCAGCACCAGCACTGCTCCTGTGTTCACATCGATCGCCGCAACGGCCCCCCGTCTTCCGCCCAGTGCCTGCTCTGCGGTTCGCTGCATTTCCAGATCCAGGGTTAACCGCACCGTTTCACCGCCGATCGCCGCATCCACCCCCAGCAGTTGCACCTCTTGCCCCTTGGCATCGACTTCAACTAACCGTTGTCCCCACTTACCTTCTAGCTGCGAATTGGCGAGCCGTTCAATCCCCATCTGTCCCACAATCATGCCGTTAGGATAGGCAGCATTAGCACTCATATCCGCTTCAGAGGCTTCCCCAATGTAGCCAATCACATGGGCCGCCAAATGACGATGGGGATAGAGGCGGGTTGAGCCAGCAAACACCTCAACACCGGGTAACTGGGGGGCATGTTCTGCCAATGCAACAAAGGCCTCCGGACTAATTTGCTGGCTAATTCGGACGGGCAAAGGCGAATCATAGCTAGTTTGTTCCAGGCGATCGACAATTTCTGCGGCGGGAATATCCAGAATAGACTCCAAGCGGGATGCCGTCACCTGCCACTGTTGGGGCGTTTGCTGCCGGGGCCAAAGGTAGACTCCTCGCGATAGGCGATTGGTGGCAATCAGTTGTCCTTGCCGATCGACAATATTGCCCCGATCGGCAGGGAGCGGAATGGGGCGCACGCGGTTTTGTTCTGCCCGCTCATGGTTTTGCTGCCCTTCAATTAATTGCAGTTGGGCTAACCGAAATGTGCAGATCCCCATTGCTAGGGTGATCCCCGATATTAAAAAAACCGATCGCCAGAGCGATCCTTCTCGACAAGATACGGCTTTAGAGGACGTTGCACTACGTCGATGCGGAGAAAAAAATCCACTCGCCATGATTGCTTCTCGTTGCGCTGTTTAGGAGGGCAGTGACCAGTTTGGTAGGACGGTTTGAATCAGTTAGCAAAACTGAGGTAGTCTATGGACGAAACCGGGCAAAGCAGTGACTCAAACGGACTTTACCAGGCTGCCATCAAACATCAGACGGCTTAGGGGGCTTGCGTCTGTGGGCTTGCTGAGGGGAGGGGGAACGCTCAGTGTTTAGATTGCCCCTTCCGGTTGAGTGGTGAAACTCCAGGTTTTAAAATTCCTACGTAAATCATAGCGGGGGGTTTTTCAAAATTCGGGCAACCTAAAGAAATGTCAGGATATGTTTAATAAGCATGAACGTCGATCGACCGTTCGATAGCGTTTAATGTTGTTTTAATGAAATGTCATGATTTTCTAGAGCGGGTTAGAAGGGTAAAGCGTAAACGCATTTGATCTTCTATTTGCTTGTTGTCGTATGAACTTACCTACCATGCAGCCAAATTTTGAAGTGATACAGCCGAGTGGCGTACTGGATCTCACGCAAGCAAATCAACTCCGAGATCAGGTCAATGAGTTGGTTAATGCCGGAGCAACAACGATTTTGATTAATCTTAGGGACGTTACATTTATGGACAGTTCTGGCTTAGCCGCACTGGTCATTGCTTTGAAAACAATTCGCTCCGCAGGTGGACACCTTTATGTGTGTTCTTTGAATGCCCAAGTCAAAATGCTGTTTGAGCTAACCAATATGACAAAGATTTTTGAGATCTTTGAGACTCAGGATGAGCTAGAACAGTCTTTGTCCACCCCCTAGTGACTTTTAGCAGAACTTTACCTTGAGGATAGACAGGTCATCTTCAAAGGTGCTAACACCGCTCGATCGCTGCACCCGGTCGAGCATTACATTCAAATTAGGTTCAGCTTTGAGGGTAACTAGCAAATCCACAAACGCCTCTAGTCCCCAATTTGAGTGGCCAGAAGCTTGCCCCGTTTCATAGATGCCATCACTAAACACATAAAGAATGCTGTTTTCTGGAATGGTGAGGCGATCGGAGGTGTAGGTGGTTTCTGTGAGGATGCCAATGGGGACGCTGGGTGTTCTTAAGTGGTGAACTTGCGTGTTTCCCTCTACTGTGGGGGTCAGCAAAATTGCCGGAGGATGCCCAGCACTGGCATAGCACAACTGCCGTTTGGCTTGGTTGTAAACCCCGTACCAAATGGTGAAATACTTTTGGTTTTGGTTGCCCATCTGAAAGGCCTCATTGAGGCTGCTCAGAACGTCGTCGGGTTGGTAAAAATTTGCGGATGGCAATGAGCGCGATCGCAGCAGGTTTAACACCAAACTGGACGGCAAGGCTGCCCCTAACCCGTGCCCTGACACGTCGAGTAGGTAGATTGCCAAATAGTCTGGATCAAGCCAAAAATAGTCGAAACAATCTCCACCAAGCTGGCGACAGGGCAAAAACCGAGCATCAATCTCGATCGCCCCAGTCATGGGAGCGGGAAGCAGCGATCGAACGTAGGTTGCGGCTTCCAGGAGTTCTGCCTCTAAAAGCTGTTTCTGGGTTTGTAAATCCTGGCTGAGTTGGTGAAGCCGTAGCCCTGCCCTGACCCTGGCTTGCAGTTCGCTGATGTTGATGGGTTTGGGCAGAAAATCATCGGCTCCGGTATCTAGCCCAATAATGCGATCTTCCGGATCACCTCGCGAGGTCAGCAGCACAAAAAAGGTTGTGGTTAAAGCCTCGGATGCTTTGACTCGTCGGCAAACTTCCAAGCCATCTAGCCCAGGCATGATCCAATCGCAAATAATCAATGCCGGACGCACCTGGAGTGCCCGTTCCAGCCCTTCTTGCCCATCGCTCGCTAAAATTACCTCATAGCCTTGTTTTTGGAGTGCCTTGTTGACAACTAATCGAATTGTGGAGTCATCATCAATCACTAGAATTTTGGCGGCGACCTGGCGTTCCATTGACAATGTAAATGAAGGGTTAGCGATACGATTTTATTTGCAATTCAGGAAATTTCTGGGGAAAAATTGAAGATAAGTTGAAAGTTAAAGATAAGTTGAAAGGTTCTTCAGTGTTGGATGACTGTCAATTGAAACTACCTTACAGGCAAGGCATTCAAGTTTATACCGATCTCAACCTACTGACTCAAGTTTTAGCATGGTTTGAGCAGTTCAACCATCCTCCAGTGCCGCATTCCGTCTGGTTAGAGTGCCAGCTTGCCTTGGCCGAAGCTTTTACAAACGCGGTTCGCCATGCCCACGCCCATAAAACCCCTGAAACACCGATCGACATTGAGGTTGCTGTGGACGCTCAAATGATTGAGCTAAAAGTGTGGGATTACGGGCCAGGGTTTGATCTCAGCCAGTTATCTGACGAGGCGATCGAACCAGATTATGGCGAACACGGACGCGGATTAAAGATTATGCAAAGAGTCGCAGATGTCTTTTGCTATGACCAAATTGATCAGCGCAACTGCCTACAAATCGTGAAGTATTATGCTCAGACATAAGCTGTGGGCGGCAGGCTCATTCCACCACACAGGTTTCACGGTGAGCTTGCATGAATGCCTGAATGTGGTTGAGGGAGGCTTCCAGTTGGGCGGTTAGGTGGTTTAACCCCTGCGGTTGGCGTTGACGCGCTCGTTGCTCTAATGCGTCGGCTAGGTGCTGCATTGAACTGGCCCCAACGTTGGCACTTGCCCCCTTAATGTGATGAGCAATTTGCTCAATTTTGGGAAAGTTTTGGTGAGCCACAGCCTGCTGCAACAGGTGTAGATGATGGTAGCTATCGTTAACGAACACTTGCAAGAGTTCTACTTCAAATTCGGGGCAGCCATCTGAAAGCCGTTGCAGATAGTGCAAGTTAAGATGCGAACTGAGGGCAGTCTGAGCATTTTCCTGGTAGGCGATCGTCGAATCACGGGCTGCATTTGCTCCTGCTGCCATTGCAAACGCAGGACGAACCACTTGCTGCCACCGTTCTAGCAGAGTCTCCAGCATTTCCCTGCGAACGGGCTTTGTTAAGTAGTCATTCATGCCTGTGATGAGAGCCTGCTGTCGATCTGCTTCCAGATCGCTTGCGGTCATGGCGATGATAATCACTGGGGTGGAGCGTTGGAGTGGGTTGCGCTCCCATTTTCGGATGGCTAAGGTGGCAGCAAAACCATCCATCACGGGCATTTTGCAGTCCATTAACACAAGGTCATACTGCGATCGGGTAACGGCCTCCACTGCGGCTTGACCATTATTCACAACATCGGCGCAATAGCCCAACCCATGCAGTTGGCGCAGGGTTAGCTTTTGGTTCAGCACATTGTCTTCAGCTAATAAAATCCGCAGATCTGAATGCTCGTTGTCCGAGTGGGGTTGACTGAGCGGTTGTGGACTATCCGATACGTTCTGCATCTCTACCACCTGAATTTGACTGCAAAAACAGCTTCCATTGCGGATGAATAAGATTAGGAAATTCCAATTTTTCCGACTCTAGAGTGCCCTCTTCCCTCTCAAGATTACCGTTAGTCTGGGTTTAATCACTAATAAACCAGGACAGCAAGCCAAGGGCGATCGTCACATTCAACCAGAGCGGAAAATGCGGAAAGCGGAAAAGATGAATCATAAAGGTTAAAAAATCCGTGAACCAGGCTGCCGAAACCAGCATGATCAAAAAAATGATGATTGCCAGCATATTTTTCCTCCAATTTGCTCATTCCGCCCGCTCTACCCTTCATACTCACTGTCAATTTCAATTTCAAGGCTTTCTTCGTCTACTCGAATGTAGAGAATATTCGGACGACAGCACACCTGACAATCTTCTACGTAAGACTGTTGCCCTCCAGCACTCAGGTCTACAAAGGTAAGGTTTGCCTCCCCACAATAGGCGCAAATATATTCGGCTGTGTTCTCCATCCGATCGACCATTCATTGACTCTCTACTCTATTTTGCCGGAGGGCGGTTCTAACGGCTTGCTGTTGATCGCGGTGGGTGAGCCAGCGTTGATAGGTGCGAGTATGAATTGCAA
>PVWD01000170.1 GCA_003003615.1 filamentous cyanobacterium CCP2
GAGCAACAAGAACTCATACTCTACTATCAGCCGATCGTCTCCTTAAAGACTGGAAAAATCGTCGGATTTGAAGCACTCTTGCGTTGGCAGCATTTAAAGCGAGGAATGATCGCACCGAATGAATTTATCCCCCTAGCTGAGGAAACAGGATTAATTTTACCGATCGGAGAATGGGTGTTGCAGGAAGCCTGCCATCAGTTACAAACTTGGCAGCAAGCAGGCATTGTAGATGATGCTTTCACCATCAGCATTAATCTATCTGTGCGGCAGTTTGCCCAACCGGATTTAATCCAACAAATTGAACGGGTACTAGCATCAACGGCGATTAATCCTGCCAACCTGAAATTAGAGATTACTGAGAGCGTCATTATGGAAAGTACCAGTCACATTTTCCAAACGCTCCAACGGCTCCGCGAACGGCAAATTTGCTTGAGCATTGATGATTTTGGTACAGGTTATTCATCGCTGAGCTATTTGCACGCTTTTCCAGTAGACAGCCTCAAAATCGATCGATCGTTTGTGCAGCGTTTAGAAGAAACATCCAGCGACATGGGTTTGATTCCAGCAATCACCAGCATTGCCAATACACTAAACATCACCGTTGTTGCAGAAGGCATTGAAACTGCACATCAACTTTGTAAACTGCGAATGCTCAACTGCAACTTTGGACAAGGCTATTTTTTCTCTCAGCCCCTTCCTGCTCAGCCTGCAACTGAACTACTCCTTTCAAACCCGCAATGGTAAGCCATCATGAATCCTCAGCTTTACTCTAACCATGCTGGCGATCGCCACTCGAATGAACATCGCCGCACGACTGATATCCTTGTGGTTGATGACGTTCCAGATAACATTCGTTTATTATCAACCATACTAATGGAACAGGGCTATCACGTTCGTAAGGCAATCAACGGTCATATGGCATTGACATCGGTGCAAACGATTCCGCCCGATCTGATCCTTTTAGATGTAAATATGCCTGAAATCAGCGGTTATGAAGTTTGTCGAAAGCTGAAATCAGACGAGTCTACATCTGGAATTCCAATTATCTTTTTAAGCGCGTTAGATAATGCATCAGACAAAGTGAATGCTTTTCAGGTTGGCGGTGCTGATTATATTACAAAGCCATTCCAGGTTGAAGAAGTTTTAGCGCGGGTTCAGCATCAACTGGCGATTCAAACTTTGCAAACGCAGTTACAAGCTAAAAATCTTGAATTACAACAGACCATACGCACTTTAAGGGCGACACAAGCTCAGTTAATTCACCAGGAAAAGTTGGCAGGGCTAGGGCAGATTGTTGCTGGAATTGCCCATGAATTTAACAACCCCATTAGTTTTATTTCGGGCAACCTTTCTCCTGCTTTGAAATATATGCAAGAGTTATTAACATTAATTGATTTGTATCGGCAGGAATATCCAACCCCTCCTGTGCTGATTCAACAAACAATAGAAGAAATGGATCTGAAGTTTTTACTATCCGATCTGCGCAAGCTGATGAACTCAATGCAGCGAGGAGTCGATCGCATCCGATCGCTGATTTTGGCATTGAAAATTTTTTCGCATTTAGATGAGTCTGATATTAAAACAGTTGATCTCCATCAGGGCATAGACAGCACTTTATTACTTTTGCAGCATCGTCTGCGGGATGCAGGAAATGCTTTTGAAGTTAAGGTGATTAAGCAGTATGGTAACTTGCCTCCTGTCACCTGTTATGCCAGACAACTCAATCAGGTATTTTTCAACCTGCTAGACAATGCGATCGATGCTTTGGAAGTGCGGATGCAGCGGGATAACTTTGCCACCAATAAACCAACTATTTGGATTCAAACGCACCTTGCTACAACAGATGTCATTGTCATTTCCATTAAAGACAACGGCTGCGGCATCCCAGAAGCCATACAGTCTCGCCTCTTTGAACCCTTTTTTACCACAAAGCCAGTGGGCAAAGGCACAGGATTGGGGCTTTCTACAAGTTACCAAATTGTGACGGAACGGCACGAAGGACGGTTAACCTACCAGCCAATGCCTGAAGGAGCAGAGTTCACGATCGAACTGCCCTTAAACGTTGCCCCGTCCCTTTTAGCCAATTCAGCTTTCCGCACGTAGCACCTGGGGAATAGCGGATGGCTGCCCACTTAACGCAGAATTTTTTTTGTTAAAGGCCAGCTTATGCTCGACCACTTCCACGTAAATCGTATCGCCTTCCACAAAAGTATTTTCCAGGATCTTCGTGGCGATCGGGTTTTCAATCTCTTTCTGAATGGCCCGTTTCAAAGGACGCGCCCCATAAACCGGGTCATACCCCACATCTGCCACATAGTTTTGGGCAGCCACAGAAAGCTCTAAGCCAATCTTTTGCTCTGCCAGCATCCGGCGTACCCGCAAAAGCTGAATCCCAACAATTTGGCGTAACTCCGTAATGCTGAGGGCATGGAACAGGATAATATCATCTACGCGGTTGAGAAACTCTGGGCGGAAGTGCGATCGTAACGCCTGCATGACTCGCTTTTGCATTTCATCGTACTGGGCATCATCACCAGATACATCCAAAATGTG
Source organism: filamentous cyanobacterium CCP2 (assembly GCA_003003615.1). Lineage (GTDB taxonomy): Bacteria > Cyanobacteriota > Cyanobacteriia > Elainellales > Elainellaceae > Egbenema. The sequence continues at coordinate 2,554 of PVWD01000170.1, forward strand.
TTCGCTGCCAATGTTGCTGGTCATGACGACGATCGTATTGCGGCAATCTGCCACTCTGCCCTGAGAGTCAGTAATGCGCCCATCGTCCAGCAGTTGTAGCAAGATGTTGAACACATCCGGGTGAGCTTTCTCCACTTCATCTAGCAACAACACTGAATAGGGATGCCGGCGAATCGCTTCTGAAAGCTGTCCCCCTTCCTCATAGCCTACATAGCCCGGAGGGGCACCCACCAGCCGGGCCACAGAGTTTTTCTCCATGTATTCGGACATATCCAGCCGCACCAGGGCTTCATCCGTGTCAAATAAGCATTCGGCCAAAGCGCGTGCCAGTTCGGTTTTACCCACCCCCGTTGGCCCCAAAAACATAAAGGAGCCGATCGGCCGACCTGGATCTTTCATCCCGGCCCGAGCCCGACGGATGGCCGCGGCCACCGCTTCCACTGCCTCCTGCTGTCCAATCACTCGCTGATGTAGGAAACTTTCCAATTGCAACAGCTTTTGCCGCTCCGACTCCATCAGGCGATTCACCGGAATCCCTGTCCACTTCGCCACAATTTCAGCAATATCCGATTCTGTCACCTGTTCCCGCAGCAGCGTCATCCCGCGATTTTGAATTTCCAGCAGGCTGGACTCTTTCAGTTCTAGCTCATCGTGCAGAGAGGCTAAACGACCATACTTCAATTGGGCTGCGGTGTTGAGGTCATAGTCTCGCTCTGCTTTTTCAATTTGGCGACGCAGGTTCTCCTCTTCTTCCTTGAGGGTGTTGATGGCTTCTAGTAAATCTTTTTCAAGCTGCCATTGCGAACTGAGCTTGTCTTGTTCTGCCTTCAGCGTGTCAATTTCTTGCTCAATTTTTTCCAGCCGATCCTTAGACGTGCGATAAACACCGATCGCAATGGAAGAATTCCCCTCTCCTTCCAGCGACAGCTTCTCCATTTCCAACTGAATCAGCCGACGCTCGATCGTTTCTAGCTCAACGGGCTTCGAGGTAATTTCCATTTTCAGCTTAGCCGCCGCCTCGTCCACCAAGTCGATCGCTTTGTCAGGCAAGAATCGATCGGAAATGTAGCGATCGGACAGGGTCGCCGCCGCCACCAGGGAAGAATCGGCAATTTTCACCCCATGATGCACTTCATAGCGTTCTTTTAGCCCCCGCAGAATGGAAATCGTATCTTCCACCGAAGGCTGCCCGATGTAAACTTGCTGGAATCGCCGTTCCAGAGCCGCATCCTTTTCAATGTATTTGCGATACTCATCCAGCGTGCTTGCCCCAATACAGCGCAACTCACCCCTGGCCAACATCGGTTTAAGCAGGTTTCCGGCATCGGTGCTACCCTGGGCCGAACCCGCTCCCACAACGGTATGCAGTTCGTCAATAAATAGGACAATTTGCCCCTCAGACCCTGTAACTTCTCGTAAAACCGATCGCAACCGATTTTCAAACTCTCCCCGATATTTCGCTCCGGCGATGAGAGAACCCATATCCAGGCTAATCAAACGACGGTTTTTTAAGGATTCTGGCACGTCTCCGTTGATGATGCGCTGCGCCAACGCCTCAGCGATCGCCGTTTTCCCCACACCAGGTTCCCCAATCAACACGGGATTATTTTTTGTGCGACGAGATAAAACCTGTATGACCCGCCGAATTTCTTCATCTCGGCCGATCACCGGATCAAGCTTGCCAGCCCTAGCACGATCGGTCAGGTCAATGCCAAACTTTTCTAAGGCTGCATAGCCCGTTTCTGGGTTGCGGTCTTTTACCTTTTGGGTGCCCCGTGCCGCTTTAATTGCTGCTTCTAGCTGCCGGATGTTGGCGTTGTTATCCCGGAAAAACCGCCGACCGATCCGCTCATCTTCCGCGAGGGCCAACAGAATATGCTCGATCGAAATAAAGTCGTCCTGCATGCCTTTTCGGACTTCTTCAGCCCGATCCAGCAGGCTGTCTAGGCCTTGCCCCAAATACAGCGTGTTGTCATAGGTGACTCTGGGTTGCCGCTGAGCATACCCCTCAATTTGCTGCTTGAACCGAGCAATATCCACCCCGGCTTTGCCTAACAGGGTGCTTGCCAACCCTTCTTCCTGTCCCAGTAGGGCGATTACCAAATGCTCAACTTCTAAATTTTGATGCCGGAAGCGTCGAGCAACATCCTGCGACTTGACGATCGCGTCCCAAGCTTTCTCTGTAAATTTACTTTCGTCAGTGGGCTGCATACGCAAACGGATCAAAGAACGGAACCGGATAAATAACCAGATATAGCAGTACAGAATGGTTAGGACAAGTTTGCATTTCTAAGCCCATCCGCTATGGATTGCTGAGAATTCTATCGCCCTAATTTTTCCATCCGTTGCTACACTTAGCGACTTCAGTATAGCAATCGACAGCAAACCCCTGACTAACCCGAATCAAAGAGTCAGGTGCCAGCCAGCGAAAGATTCCTGAATCCGTTCAAATTATTCTATTTCAGATTATTCAGGAATGTAAGGCAGGGAACTGTTCAATAGGAGCAATGTTACACCATGAGATGGCAACCACCGCCAAAAGTTTGCATAAAACTACTGAAGTTTTGCTGAAAGGGTATCAATTCTTTCAGTATTTGCCAGTAACTTCGTTGCGTTAATGGTCTTCACCCTATCGAGGGGCGATCGTTAGGCTGGCAGGCTGACCCAAATCTCCGGTAATTGCCACACTGCGCTGATTTGCTGCCAAGTGGCGCAGAATGATGTAAATCGACTCGATCTTGTCAGGTGCATTAATCTTTGCCGCCAGATCGCTGAGGGAAAGGGGGTTTCCAGCTTCCTGAAGAGCTTTTACCACCTGTTGTTGGAGATCCAATATCGTAGCAGCAGCTTTCTTACCTGCCTCTACTCCCGGTTGGTGATAAGCATTAATATTCACCAGCGATGCATAGATACCCACGGCCCGCTCATACAGAGCAATCAAAGCACCCACCGTCCGAGGAGTCACCGTGGGAACCGTTACAGTAATTGAATCGCGCTGGTTTTCGTAAAGAGCTTGGCGCGTTCCCTGCAAGAAACCAGAAAGAAAATCACCGGACGTAGCCCCTGGTTCAACGTCGATCGAGGTTCCATTGCGGTCTTCTAATACTTCAATGAAGGTGACAAAGAAGTTGGGAACGCCTTCGCGAAGCTGCTGTACATAGGCGTGCTGATCGGTAGAACCCTTATTGCCATAAACGGCGATTCCCTGGTAGACCGTGTTACCATCTAAATCTTTTTCTTTCCCCAAAGACTCCATCACAAGCTGTTGCAGATAGCGAGAGAACAGGAGCAAACTGTCTTTGTAGGGCAGCACCACCATATCCTTTTCGCCTTTTCCGTTGCCCACATAGTACCAGCAGAGGGCCAGCATGGCGGCAGGGTTGCCTTTAAGGGTGGGTTGGCGGGTGACAGCATCCATTTCCTTGGCTCCGGCCAGCATTTCGTCGATATCAATTCCTTGCAGGGCTGCTGGGAGTAAGCCAACTGCCGACATTTCAGACGTGCGCCCTCCCACCCAGTCGGGCATGGGGAAGATGTCAATCCAGCCTTCTGCCTGGGCCAACTTGTCAAATTTACTGCCAATTCCCGTGACGGCAACCGCATGTTGAGCAAAGTTCAGCCCTTTTTGCTCATAGGCTTGTTTCACTTCCACCATGCCGTTGCGCGTTTCAGGGGTGCCACCCGATTTGGTTGTGACGATGACTAAGGTGGTGGCAAGCCGATCGCCTAGTTTTGCCAAAACCCGATCGATTCCGGCTGGGTCTGTGTTATCGATAAAGTGAATCGACATGGGAGCATCTAAAGCCCCCAAAGCTTCTGCCACAAACTGCGGCCCCAAGGCCGAACCGCCAATCCCGATTGACAAGATATCGGTAAATTTGGGAGCATCTGGCGGATGAATTTTGCCAGCATGAACATTGTCCGCGAACGCATGAATTCGCTTTAAGGTTTCTACAATTTCTTGCTTTAGTTCGGGGGTGGGAGCCAGATCCGGATCGCGCAGCCAATAATGCCCCACCATGCGATCCTCATCCGGGTTGACGATCGCCCCACTTTCCAATACCGCAATATCCTGGAATGCCTTCTCAAACTTAGGCTGGATTGTCTGAACAAAGGCATCATCAAACCGAACCCGACTGATATCCAGAAAGAGTCCAAGCCCTTCGTGGTGATAAAGCCAGTCTTGGTATCGCTGCCAAAGTGCTGCGGCATCCATAGAAATCGCTAACCTAATCGAGTGTTCATTCACAGTTTACAGACTCGATCGGGTTAGCGCGTTGGAATTTGTGGAAGATTTTTAGATTTTGCAGAGGAGCGGGGGTTAGGGCGAGTGATGAAGAATCGATCGGCTCCCTACTCCCGATTCCCAATTCTCTACTCCCCCCTTTCTACCCCACCATTTTCGACACAGAGAGCAACTCCAAAATTCGCTGTAATGGAATTTCCACCCAGTCTGGACGGTTGCTCAGTTCGTAACCCAGTTCGTAGATTGCTTTTTCCAGCAAGAAGGCATCCAGCAAGATTTGAATTTCTTGCCGATCGCCTGGAAGAAACGCCTCACCCTCTGCGGTTTTTAAGTAGCTCCTGAGGAAGGCTACCCCTGCCCAAGCATAGAAGAAGCTGGCCCACTGCTCCATGATGGGAAGGTTCTCAGGACGGATAATACCGCTTTCCTCTTCGTGCTGGAGGGCAACCCGCGAAGCATAGTAAAACGATTGCAGCATTCCAGCGACATCGCGGAGGGGTGATCGCTTCATCCGGCGTTCGCTTAAGGGGCGAGTTGGTTCTCCTTCAAAGTCGATGATGACAAAATCCTTGCCGGTGTATAACACTTCCTCCAGATGGAAATTTCCGTGACAGCGGGTTCTGGCGATCGACAACGGCCGGTCTAAAACCAGCTTGAACCGATCCATAAGTAAATCACGATGGCTCAACAGGGATTTAGCAAGGGGCTGTAGATCCTCTGGGATATATCGCAGTTGCTTTTTCAGCAGCAGCAGTACTTGCCCTGACTGGTTCCGCATGTATTGATAAATCGATCGCTGGTAGAAAGAGGTAAATTCCTCTGGGGCAAAGTGAGGGTTAATGTCATCTGAAGCCAGGGCGATATGTAATTCGGCAGCCCGTTCGCCCAGCAGTTCAGCGGCTCGAAGCTGATTCCCCATCATTTCATAAACGATTTCGGGAGTCTCTTCATCCAGGGCAGTCGATACCAGATCGGTTGGCACTGAAATTTCGTTGATGTCAACCTGTTTGGTTAATACATCCATGTAGTGATCGCGCAAGTTGTCTAGGGCATAAGACCAGGCATCGCGAGTTTCAGGAATGTACTTTTGCAAAACCCCGATCGTCATGGGTTCTGCCCCTTTACGGTGATATTCCAGGTATCCCGCCACCGGAGCAATGTTATCCAGATGCGGCAATCCTTTTGTGAGGGCAGACTGGGTTAAGAAACGACCCACTTCCAAATCAGAGTTGACGCACTCATCTACATGATGGAACAGCTTAAACAAGAACCGATCGCCATAGGCCACCAGCGCATTACTGCGAACCCGCCTTAACAGGTGGGGGTCAAGGGTCATGGCATGGGAGGCCGCCAACGACTGCGACGGATGGCTAGAATCATCTGTCCAAAGCTGCTGCAAGATATCCGTTGGCGTGGCCACCAGTTCGCCTAGCTTGCTCCGATAGCGTTTCTTGTTCACGATCGCCGTTAGTGGAATCGTCAGAAACTCTAAATCGGTGAGGGCATCAAACAAGATACCAGTCTCGTTTTTGCCTTGCACCTGAGCCACTGCATGTTCTGCGATCGTTGGCTCAAGCGGTACACTGTCACCACTGGTTTCCTCAAAGCCCAACGGCAAAATATAAGTTTCAGGGATGCCCTCCGTAAATGTCACCTTGAGCAGCACAATATGGTACGGATGGGGAATTGCCTGCTGGTTGGGTTTGGTGGATTCGACCGGAATTGCGTCTACAATCTCGATCGTCTGCATCATGCTGGCTTTGCTGCCCATCCAGCGACACGTCCGCAAGTAACTCGACAAAATCCGTTCCAGGGCAATTTTTGATTCGGTGCGGGTGTAAACATCCTGCCAGCTTCCGTTGGCCAAGACGACGGGCAGATGAGATTGGGGCTTAGCAGCGATCGGCGTGGTTTGAAACTGGAGGGTAAACCAGTAGAAGGCATGGGGCCCAAGGCTGAGGAAATAGGATGACCCTTCAATTTCGGGAAACTCAGTGCGTCCAAAAATTTCGACGGGCGTTGCTCCCTTAAAGGCAGACAAATCCAATTCCACCGCCTGAACAAAGCGAGATAGATTCGCCACCACCAGAATATGTTCCCCATCATAAGTGCGAGTAAAGGCAAACACCTTCCGGTTTTCTGGATAGAGCAGTTCAAACGTGCCTCTGCCAAACGCCTTAAACCGACTCCGTACCGCAATCAGCCGCTTCATCCACCACCACAGAGAGTTCGGGTTCGCCCGCTGGGCCTCTACGTTCACCGTTTCATAGTGATATTCCGGATCAACGATGACAGGTAAGTACAACCGTTGAGGGTTGGCACGGCTAAAGCCTGCATTGCGATCGGCACTCCACTGCATGGGGGTTCTCACGCCATTGCGATCGCCCAAGTAAATATTGTCTCCCATGCCAATTTCGTCCCCGTAATACAGCACCGGAGTTCCAGGCAACGAAAGCAGCAGGCTATTGAGTAACTCAATCCGACGGCGATTATTTCCCTGAAGCGGAGCCAACCGACGACGAATTCCCAAATTAATTCGGGCTTGCGGATCTTGGGCATATACCCGATACATATAATCCCTGTCTTCATCGCTGACCATTTCCAGCGTCAGTTCATCGTGGTTCCGCAAAAACAAAGCCCATTGGCAATTGCTGGGAATTTGCGGAGTCTGAGCCAGAATGTCCAAAATCGGGAAGCTATCCTCCATTTGCAGCGACATAAATAGGCGCGGCATTAGGGGGAAATGAAAGTTCATCTGGCATTCATCACCCTGCCCATAGTAGGCCGCCGCATCTTCTGGCCACTGGTTTGCCTCTGCCAGCAGCATTCGGTTGGCAAAATGCTGATCAATGTGGGCCCGCAGCTTTTGCAGGAAGGCATGGGTTTGGGGCAGGTTCTCGCAAATCGTGCCCTCCTGCTCATAGAGATAAGGCACCGCATCTAGGCGCATCCCGTCTACGCCCATTGCTAGCCAAAAATCCACCACATCAAAAATGGCTTGCTGAAGTTCAGGATGCTCAAAGTTGAGGTCGGGCTGGTGCGAATAAAACCGATGCCAGTAATAAGCTTGAGCAACCGGATCCCACGTCCAGTTAGAAGTTTCAAAATCTTTGAAGATGATTCTGACACCCTTATATTTTTCGGGGGTATCGCTCCATACATAAAAATTCCGTTCACTGCTGCCTGGAGGGGCTTTGCGGGCCCGCTGGAACCAGGGGTGCTGATCCGAAGTATGGTTAACGATCAGTTCAATAATGACGCGGATGCCTCGCTGGTGAGCTTCCTCAAGCAGGAGCTTAAAGTCATCCAGGTTGCCGTAGATGGGATTGACATTGTTGTAATCCGAAATATCGTAACCATCGTCCCGTAAGGGTGAAGGAAAGAATGGCAAAACCCAAATTGCAGTAACACCAAGATCTTGGATATAGTCTAGTTTCTCGGTCAATCCTCGGAAATCACCAATTCCATCCCCGTCACTATCAGCAAACGATTTGACAGGTACTTCGTAGATAATTGCGTCCTTAAACCAGAGGGGGTCGTCATTCAACGGTGATTTATCCATGTTATGTTCCACAGTCCAATATCCCAGAGTGCCAGAGTGGTTCTATTCCAGTTCTTTTGTTTCCACTAATCCCTAAGCAGGGTGACATCTTTTTTATTTTGCAAAACCATTCCCCTACTGTGGGATGTCGTTTACTGCGAACGAGTAAAATATCTATCCCACGATATAGGTTGTATCCTCTCTTGCCTGACTAATTTGGAATGAGAAATGCACCGTTCTTGCATCTTAGAACGGAGCTTATCTACAAATTGTGGTCAACAACAAGGATACAGAGTGCCAATTACGGGATTAGGGTGTATCTCCACAATAACTAGCACTATTGGGCATGGTACAACAGCAGAGGTGCATCAAAAAGTTCAACCTTCTGCGATGTTGATTTGCAAAATTCAGATGCTTCCTGACAGGTGCAGTGTTCAAAATGAATGGAAAACCGTTGTTGCGGATGGGGCTAATCCACAGCAAAACCTGTAGTGAAGCAGGTGAAGGTCTTACGGTCACAGCCTTCTATTCTAAATTGTAAGAGGAGAATTTGCGGTATTTTCAGATGTTTCGCTATCCTTCACTTGATCTTTGTAAAGTTACGCCATAGAGTTTGCGTAATCGTCATAAATCAGGGTTTACAGTTTGTGAAGGGAATTTGTAGCGTGAAGGTGTTGAAGAATTGCTCTACCCGATCGCCCTTCCAAGTATTACCCTTCCAGGTATCATCCTCCCAGATATCGCAATTTAGATATCGCCTTCTTCCAAATAGGAATCGAACCACTCTGGTAAGATTCGCCTTAACGATCGCCCAACGGAGCAGGCTAGGTTCAAGATGGGTTAACTGGCTTGAAATCCTTCCCGCTAACTGAACCGGCGATCGGTTTTATCGTGTAAATCGCTACTGTAACAAGTTTAGGAATCGCTGTGACTTTTCAACGCGCCAGTGGAATTCTGCTCCACCCAACCTGCCTACCTAGCTCCCATGGAATCGGCGATCTAGGTCAACATGCTTACGACTTCATCAATTTCTTAGAACGGAGTGGGCAAAAACTCTGGCAGATCTTGCCCTTAGGCCCAACGGGGTATGAACATTCTCCGTACATCATGAATTTCAGCACGTTTGCGGGCAACCCCTTGATGATCAGCCTGGAACAATTGACCCATGAAGGACTGATTAACCCCGAAAACCTGACTTCGCTTTCTCCTGAGGGAGATGATCCACGCTATGCACGGGTCAATTTTGATCAGGTAATTCCCCATAAGTACGGTTTACTTCGGCAAGCGTTCGATCGCTTCCAGGAAACCTTGGCAAACGAAGGCAATGCGGACTACGACCAATTTTGTCAAGCCCAATCCTGGTGGCTAGATGATTTTGTCCTATTCATGGCCCTGCTAGAGGCAAATGATTATAAATCCTGGAACTATTGGGAACCAGCGATCGCCCGACGGGAACCGGAAGCCCTGCGGCAGGCAGCAGAAACCCACAAAGAAGCGATTCAGTTTCACAGGTTTTTACAGTTTAAGTTCTTTGAGCAGTGGGCCAGGCTGCGAGCTTACGCCAACGAACGAAATATTTTAATTGTGGGGGATGTCTCCATTTACGTTTGCCACAACAGTTCAGATGTTTGGGCAAATCCTGACATTTTTAAACTTGATCCAGAAACGTTTGAGCCAGCCTTTATGGCAGGGGTTCCCCCCGATTATTTCAGCGCGACAGGGCAGCTTTGGGGCAATCCGGTTTATGCCTGGGACAAACTAGAACAAACGGGTTTTTCCTGGTGGATTGCGCGGTTCAAAGCAACATTACAATACGTTGATATTGTCAGGGTTGACCATTTCCGGGGTTTTGAGGCTTATTGGCAAGTGCCAGGTGGCGAAACGACTGCCATGAATGGTGAATGGATTAAAGGCCCAGATGCCAAGTTTTTTGAAGTGGTGAAGGACGCACTCGGCAGCCTCCCGGTAATGGCAGAGGATTTGGGCGTGATTACTCCAGAGGTGGAACTGCTGCGCGATCGGTTTGAGTTTCCGGGAATGCGAATTTTGCAATTTGCCTTTGGCGGCGGATCAGACAATTCCTACCTGCCCCACAACTACGTCAGCAACAGCGTGGTTTACCCAGGCACCCACGACAATGATACGGCGATCGGCTGGTGGCATTCGGCATCTCCCGCTGAAAAACAGCATGTTGCACACTATTTGGGCTATGGTTCTCCTGAGCAAATTCATGAAATCAACTGGGAGTTTATTCGCCTTGCCCTTGGCTCTGTTGCTGATTTAGCCGTCATTCCCCTCCAGGATGTGCTGGGTTTAGACGGTCGCGCCCGCATGAATGACCCCCGCTATAACGATGGTCAGTGGCGATGGCGATTTACTGATCCAAGTGCGTTAAATGATGCGCTGATCGATCGGTTGGCAGAAATGACCCGGATTTATCGACGGTAATGCAGTGAGGGAATGGGGAGGGGGAAAGATGCGAGATTCCACGCTTGCATCGCACGTTTAATGTGAAGTGGCGTGAAGGGACGGGCAAGATACCCATGCCACAAGCGTATTTCCACTTCCGACTCCCCTCTCCCAATTCCTCACTGACTATGGCAGTACGAAGGCACGTTAGGGCAGTTCCATATTGCCCAACCTATCCGTTTGAGGGTTCCATCACCTGAGATTGTCCGAACCTTTCCATCCGTTGCGATACATTAACTCGATCGTCGATAGCGTAGGATCAGAACAGCCTCATAACGAACTATCACCTATGGCATTTCTGGTCTGGCTGGCGATCGGCTTAGGCATGATTTGGCTCAGTCGCAAAACGAAAGAAGATATTCCTGTGATTGCCACTGCTGTATCTGGGGCAATTTCTTTGATTTGGGGATTTGCTATTGCTCCCTTGCCGTTTCAAATGGCGATCGAAATTGTCGGGATTTTGGCCATCTTTGTGTCCTGTATGGGGTACTGCGACTGTCCGCCTTCAAAATTGCCATAACGCTGGTTGCATTTGTGCCGTCTCCCTGGATAAGTTGAAATAAGTTAAAAGCAGTAATTTATTCACCTTTCGTTTAATCTCTGAAGTTTAAAATTTCCAATCTAAAATTGGATTCTCATTAAAAATGTCAAGGCAATCCTTCAACTCGCCGATCGGACAAATTGATGTTAGAGAATTGGCGCATCGCATGGCTGAAGACAGAAAC
>PVWD01000171.1 GCA_003003615.1 filamentous cyanobacterium CCP2
TAACAATCTTTAACCCAAACAGTAAGGCGACGGGGGCGGGTAGGGTTTGTGGAATTTGCGCGATCGATCGCAGCGCCTTTTCAGCCATGTCAGGGAGGAGGACATCATCATCATCCAGATAGGTGATCCAAGGGGCACGAGCCGCTGCTGCTCCATGATTGCGTGCTGCCGCCCCACCCTGGTTAGGGTCTAACCGAATGACTCTGAGTTGGTTATGTTCTGGCAATGTGACAGGCGGAGTCGAGCCATCGTCCACGACAATCACTTCAATGTCTGATTCTGTCTGATTCAGGGCACTCTGCACTGCTCTGGACAGCAGTTCAGGACGATTGTAGGTGGGAATGATGATGCTAAGGCTAGGAACCCTCATGTTGAACTCACTCCTGAGTGCATCGCCGATGAAGAGGTAGGAGCATATCGAGCTTGTAGCCGCCGATAAAGGGCGAGAAACTGGTCATTACGCCGCTCTTCACTAAAGTGAGCAAGGGCACGCTCTCGACCCGCTGCTCCCATTGCTTCTGCCAGGTCTTGATGGAGCAGCAACTGTGTCAGGCTCTCTGCCAGCGCATCCACCGCTCCAGGAGGGATCAAAAATCCGGTTTTATCGGGTTGAACAATTTCTGGCTGTGCCCCTACTGCACTGGCGATCACGGCTGTGCCGCGCATCATTGCCTCCGTGGTGACATTGCCAAACGGCTCTGCCCACTGTGAAGGAACGACCTGCACCCAGACCTGGTTAAATCGGTCTTCCATCTCAGCCCGCGTACAATGCCCCAGCCAATGAACCCGATCGGCAATGCCCAACCCCTTAGCCAACTGTCGCAGATCCCCCTCGGCACTGCCCTGTCCGGCAATTAAGAGTTGGGCATCTGGCACCTGGGTGTGGGCGATCGCAAATGCCTGCAACAACACATCAACCCCCTTCTCAGGCACCAGTCTGCCAGCATAGGCGACGGTTGGAGGCTGGGTGAGGGATGGACGGGGCGATCGCACGGGTACTCCGTTATAAATCACATCGACCGGACTCAGCCCCGCTTGCTCTAACTCCTGCTTCATCCCGTGGCTCAGGGCAACAATCTGGTCAACTGCCCCTCTCCACCGCTGCCAGAGTTGAAATTGCAGCAGCAATACTGCCCAAGATTGAGGGGTCAAGCATCCTGATGACAGGCAAGCCAGACCTGGAGAAAACTTGCAAGGAGTCCCATCGGGCAAAACCTTAGTGCCCGAAGGACAAATGGCTTTGTATACCGCCGTCTGATAAACACAAGGAATGGGTTTCAAAAGCGGCAAAATCAATGGAGAAAGCTGCCAGAGAAACATCCTGATGTGGACAACATCGGGCTGAAATTCTCGCAATACCTCGCGTAGTTGCCAGTAAGCAGACACATTTGCGGTTTGTGTAATTACTTGCGCCTTTGAAGTTGTCCCAAAGCAGGTGTAGTCTGCCTGTTGTGCATACCCCTCCACTGGCATCGCCTGACTGGCAAACAAGCGCACCTCATGCCCCCGTTCCCGTAACCCTTCCCGCAGCGACAAGATTTGTAACTCGGCACCGCCCGTTGGGGTTCCGTAATCATGCAGCAGAAGAATTTTCATCAACCTCTCCCCAGCCAGGACTCAAGCGCGTATCAGATGACTGCGATAAATGCCATTGAGTCCCTAAATACAAAGACTGAAGCCATTTTTGAGCATGACGATGGGTGAGATAAGTATTCAGTACTCGATCGACTGGCATCAGCAGACCATACATCAACACCTTTTCCACAAAGCGGCTTTTAATCAACCCAAAGGTCAATTTTTCGATATATTGATGACGCAAAATGCCAAAGGTCAACCGCTCCAGAAGCGGTGAGAGAATCATTTTTCTGCGCCGCCAGCCCAAGGCTTTATGTTTTTGGGTGAAGTAGCTGTCTTCCGACAAATTCCACTTGTCTCGTAGGCGCGACAAACTGGCAGTCTCCCAGGCATCACTCCAGCGCAGCATATAGAAATGCAAATCTTGCCAGTTCCAGGAGATGCCTGGAACATAGGTGATGATTGAGGTTGGCTCAAAGTAGATGCTCCCACCTGCCTTTGTCACACCCATACAGAGGTCAACGTGTTCCTTTGTGTTGAGAAACCCCTCATCCAACGGCCCCAGTTTGCGAAACACATCCATGCTGACTAACATGCAATGAAATTCGACCAACTCTGCCGGGATTCGCTGGAGTTTGGTCTTAACGTTAGCGACCTTTTGCCCCTGCCGACACATTTTCTCCCTCAGTCTACGCCGTCCTTTGGCATCAACAATAATGCGAGCTTCTCCGTTGGCAAAATGGACTGTTTCATGGACGGGTTCATCCTGACAGGTGAGTGGCCCCACGATCGCAGCATTCGTTTCCTCTGCACATTGCACCAGTGCTTCCAGCCATCCGGGTGAGACAATTACATCATTATCGACAAAAACGACATAGGGGGTTTGAACCCGTGATGCTCCCATGTTTCTAGCTTGATTGGGGGTCAAAAAGTGGTCTACCCTGACTCGCTCAAAGCCCTTTTCTGCCGCCTGTGCGACTAAATAATCACGAACAGGTGGAGGAGAATTACCATCGACATAAATCAGATGAAAGGGCATCTGCGTATGTTCATAGATACTCTCCAAGGACGGTTGTGTAAAACTAAATCGTTCTCGTGGAGAAACGACGATGGTGACTTTCGGGGATTGCATCACGTTAAGACCTCCGGGAAAAGCAGGTTGAGATGTGATTTTCAAAGTGGAGTGCAGTGTGTCTCTACCGCTGAGATGAACAGACCCTAGATTTTCGATAAAGCAGGTTTGAGAGAATCACTCGATGGTTCTGATGGAGACTTCCATTCATCTTTGGTGAATTCTTCGTGGTAAGACCGTTCCGTATTGACATTCCACAAATCGTGCTCTTCACCCATGATGTTTTTGGCTGCTAGCATTCCCGTTAGCATGGAGTGATCCTGGTTGTTGTAGCGGTGCATTCCGTTCCGCCCAACGGTTTGCAAGTTTTCAAATGTTTCCAGGTAGTCCTGAATCACTTGAAGATGCTTGCGATATTCACCGTCATAGACTGGATATGCCTTACGCTGACGAATCACCACTCCATCCTCAATATCTCCGGGTTGTACGCCGATCTGAAGGGCGATCGCCTCTTTACCTGCCAGCTTAATCAGGTCTTCATCCGACATCTCCCAGAGCGGATCACCTTCACTACAGAAATACTCCATACCCAGGCAAGTCTTACCTGCCTCTGGAACCATTGCCGCACTCCAGTTCTTGAAGTTTTGGATGCGTCCCACTTTAAACTCTGGGCTGTGGATATAAATCCAGTTATCTGGGAACAGGTGATCCCGATTCACAATTAATGACACAATCAAGAAGTCGCGATACTTCAGCCCTCGTGCAGCTTCCATGACATGCTCTGGTGGTTGTGGGTCAAGACGGTGCAACAAGGCAGTAACAGGCATCGTCGAGACGAAATGCTCACCAGATAATTGAATTAACCGATCGCCCTGTTTCGCTGTGATGCTCTTAATCCGAGTGCCCTGCCGTTCCACCCGCGTTACGGTTGTGTGTAAATGAACATCTGAACCTTGTTCCTCTAAAATCTCCTGGCAGCGTTCCCACATCATTCCGGGGCCGAGTACTGGATAATCAAATTCTTTGATCAAACTTTTGGCATTTTGGCTGCCAAACATGGCGTTAATCACGGCTCTTTTCAGGGACATTCCTTGGATGCGTTGGGCTGCCCAGTCTGCGCGAATTTTGCTACAAGGAATTCCCCAAACCTTCTCGGTATAAGTCTTAAAGAAGGTTCTATACAGCCGCTCTCCAAAGCGATCGGTGACCCATTCTTCAAAGGTTTCAGGTTCAGAGGGTTGTAGCCGGGCTTTGATTTTTGCTTTGAGGTAGCTGAGCAGGACAAAAAAGCTGGGAATAACACCCAAATTTGTCACCGTATTGAACAGTGAAAGGGGATAATTGTAGAACTTACCCTGGTAATAAATGCGAGACAGACGAGGAACTTTGATGAACTCATCACCTAAAATTTCGTACCAAATTTTCTGAACCTCGCCAATTTTGGTAAAAAAGCGATGACCACCAATGTCAAAGCGGTAACCCTTATAGGTTTCAGTCCGAGAGATGCCACCCACTCGATCGGACTGTTCTAACACAACCGACTTAATACCGTGCTTGCTCAGTTCATAGCCCGCAGTCAATCCTGCTGGCCCTCCACCAATAATCACGACGGGTTGTTCCTGCATTAGTACCTCCAATAGTCCCTGTTGGTTAAAATTGCGTGACTCAATGAATTAGATCTGTGTTCCCTCAGCTATAGTCTTGCGATCGTTGGTAGATGCGCGGTGTTGCCCATAATGCGGAGCAAGTGATAGCGCACAGTACCACTGACAAAAGCAAGTCCACCGTAAAGGAAATACAGCCAATGCCAGGGAATTGTCTGGATTGCAAACCCCAGTCCGCGCTTCTGTTGAAAGAACCGATATACAGACAAGTTAATCCCTAAAAACAACAAACTTAGAACCAGGGCAAACAACAGTGCAGCAGGCCACCACCACGCTAAAATGAACGATGCTAAGATGGCATATGCAATGATTAAGCTAACTCGGCTTGATGTGTTCAAGTTCAAGTCATTCACAAACTGCCGATCGCGCCAGAGCAGTTCTGACCAAGGTAATGCTCGATAGAAAAATTCAGCCTTCAACAATGAAACGGGTTCCCAACGCTTGAGATGTTTAACCTGAACCGTCTTACAAAGCTGAATCCAATGCCCTGCTTGTTTTAATCGATATCCTAGCTCAATATCTTCTACAGAAGGATACCGAAACCGCTCATCAAAGCCACCCATTTCCAGAAAGATGTGCCGACGAATGGCACCACAGGCCCCCCAAAAGGTTGAGGCTTCTTCATGAGCTTGTTGATGCGTGTAGTGATGAAATAAATTCTTGTACTGAGACAAGAAGTTGGGTTCACCCGGAGCATCATCATAGGAACCAATCAAAGCAGCAAGACCAGGCTGGTTCCCAAATAAGTTGATGATCTGCCGTAAGGTATCTGAGTGCAACGTGACATCAGCATCGACAAAAAACAGAATGTCCCCTGTGGCAACTTTTGCTCCTGCGTTGCGTGCCCGGGCTGGGCCACCCGCTGACGGAAACCTTAACACCTTTGCTCCTGATTCCTGTGCCCATTGCCAGGACTGATCATTACCACCATCGACAACAATGATAATTTCCTGTGCGAGCTTAGCAAACTGTTCTAAACTAGCCAAACACTGTCGAAAACGTTCGCCCCCGTTATGAACAGGTATCACGATCGAAACGGTCGGTGTCGAAGGAGAAGAACTGTCCGAATAATTCAAATTCATCAGGGTCAATACCACCGCATGCAACGAACAACACGAATCAGATAACTGAAATTTGACAAAATCTCTCAACAAACTTAGGCTTCAAAAACTCAATCGAGCTTTGGCTTCATTGCTAATTCTGGGAGAGTGTTCTAACGAGCAGTTTGTTCAAAATGCATGGCCGATCTAGGTGAACATCCAGCTTGAGTCATTCAGGGGAACAGATCTGAAAGTTGCGTAGGCACAAGGTCATTGCACGTTGTGACCTGGCAAGTTCACCACTTAGCTAGTCCAATACTCATGAGCAAACGATTCATCTCCGGACAGATCAGAATGTTTACCTCAGTATTACCAACTTGTTAGGTAGCATAGACCTACCGAATTGTACGGATCATGAAAGACCTCTTATGTTCATCGTTTCTTTACCTCAATAATAGGGCTGAGCTAACTTTGTAAAGTTTTGATAAATTTACAACTGGTTCCAATTCTTTTAAATCTGTCCAAGGGATGACAAATAAATAAATTAAAGATGGTAAAAAGCACATCATTGATCTAGGTTTGCTGTAAGGTAGGAACAATTTGAGACAAATAAGTTAACCAGCAATTTGAAAGTTAGAAACGTACAGTTTGCTCTATCTTTCTCCTGGAATCGGAACGATCAGGCGAGGAGTAGAAGGTGACGGATTCTGTGGTGGGGGAACAGAAATTCGATCGCGACGCGGTGTTGGTGAACCTGATTCAGGAGTATCATCTTCCTTCGGTGATTTGTCTGGTTCTACCATTGGCAGGCAATCAATGTAGTTTGCATCTGCCACAAAAACGCCCCCGTCTGCTTCACAAAGTTGGGCATAGTCCTGGCAGGCTTCTCCGCCATTATTACCACCACTTTCCAGGCAACGATCGTAGGCAGCAGCCAGCGTTGCTTCCTGTTGACGTTCGGCTTCTTCTTGGGCAGCTTGTTCTTGTCTACGCTGTTCTTCTGCTTCGATCGTCGCAATTTGCTCATTCGCTGTTGTGCTAATTTCAGCAGCCTGATTTTGCCAATAGGGGGTTGTTAAAACATTCACCTTGCTCCTGGCCCCATACCAATCGCCAATTTCCAGGGCTTGTTCTGCCTCTTCCAAAGTTGCTTGGTTTTTTGCCCATTCATCTCGCCATTCCTGCACCGTTTCCTCACGAATGCGGCTGAGGGGTGTGGTATTGGGAATCATTGCCAAAAGCCCGATCGCCTCATCTAGCTTGCCCTCCTCCCGATAAAGCACTGTTGCTTGCTCAATTAAGGCATCCGACCATTCAGAAATCAGGGCTTGGGCTTCTGGTTGCTCATCACTCTCTTCAGGAACCTTACTGGCTTCTTGAATCGCTTCCCCATATTCAGCGTTGTCCGCCAGTTCCCTTGCCCGATCGAGCAGACCTGCGGCACATTGATTCAGCACTGTTTGGGCATCGTCGTACAGCACCCCAGGAATTGCATCCACACTGGCAAGGCATTCTTCATATTGTCCGGCGGTTTGCAACTGTTGGGCTGCTGCCAAACGGGTCGTCGCCTGCTGTTGAAGCCACCAGCGAGCAATGGCCGACCCCACAACCGCACTGATCACCACAGCAGCCGTTGTGATGCCAATCCAGCGTATCCAGGGTTTAGCAGGCGGGGCCGCAGGAGCCACAGGATCGATCGGCGGTTTCAGGGGCAGCGTTGCCATCATCGATCGTTGTTCTGGGGTGGCATAAGCTGTAGGTGTTAAATTTTTGACATTCGTATCCGGCGGCCCAGATTCCACAAAATCAAGATTGAGGGATTGCACCGTTTCGATGGCGGGCAGCAAAGCTAGCCATTCTTGAATCGATTGGGGGCGATCGTTTGCTTCAACGGACATTCCTTGCAAAATGGCAGCCTGAGTCACATCACTCACGTTAGGATTCAATTGCTGCACACTATCAAGCGGGTCTGTGCCATAACGAAGCAGCGAATATGCCCGAATTTGTGCATCCTTGGGAACTTCGCCCGTCAGCAAAAAATATAGCGTTGCTGCCAGCCCATACACATCAGAGTAGGCTCCCCGTCGCGCTTGATATTCGTATTGTTCAATGGGGGCATATCCATTGGAGAGAATCGCCGTGTGGGTTTGGGTGGAATTGGGTGTAAACTCGCGGGCGATGCCCAAGTCTAACAGCACTGCTTCCGATCGCCCCGATCGCAGCATAATGTTTTCTGGCTTCACATCTCGATGCAGTAAGCCATTTTGGTGCATCAGGATGAGGGCATCCCCAACCTGTTGAATGTAGTGTAAGGCTTCTGCTTCAGCCAGTACTCCCCGTCGCTTCACCCAACTGCACAAATTCTCGCCTGCAATGTATTCCATCACCAGACACCACAGCCCAGCCTCCTGAAACACACGATGAATTTGCACAATGTGGGGATGGGCACACTTGGCCAGCCACAATGCCTCATTGACAAAATCCTGCTGGAGTTGCTCAAAGCGCGGATCACGCTGAGCCGTTTCATTTAAAGTTTTGATAACAAGCGGCTGCCCGATCGAATCCTTTGCTAGATAGGTAATCCCAAAGCCACCAACGCCCAGGACTCCTTCGATGGTGTACTTACCTGCTTGTAGTGTCTGTCCAGTTCCCCAAGGCATGGTCTGAGCGTATAGAGCTAGGTTACTTTACGGATGAGCTAGGTTACTTTATTAAGGTAGGGCTTGCCCGGATACTGTATTTGCACGGCTCGATCTTTTCGGAAGTTTAGCAATTCTTCAGCCAAATTGACTTTTCCTCACTCGAAACTTTTTCGAGGATGGCATTTTGTCCTTCCTACCTTGGAGAATACGATGGCATTATTTCCCCGATCGCACTTTATTGGGTTGGCTCTTGTGACGCTGTTGGTATCAGGTTTGTCGAGTTTAATGAGCGGGTTTGGCTCAGTTGTCCATGCCCAGGAACCTGACCTATCTGAGATTGAAAAGTTCCGCAATACGGCCCCTCCTTCTCAGGCTGCTTCCTGGGTGCAGGTGGGTTGGTCAGATGATGATATTACGATTTTTGTAGATGGCAACACGATCGCTCAGGAGGTTGATCCTGAGATTGGTGATTTTGTGGGCTTCTACAGTCGCTTGGATATTCCCCTTGAAAATGTGCGGGTTGAGTTTGTTGTTGGGGCGCATTGTGCTTCTCGATACTATCTCGTATTTCAGCGTGATGTTTTTGACCTGGGCAGCGGTGAACTGATTGACTCCATGCAGTATCCCGATGGAACTTCTGCCCCTCGTGCTGACGACGGAACCTTAATTGCCTATGCGATCGACTATGCCTGCGGCAATTAGCTTGTAGGAATTAGCCTATACAAATTAGCCTATGAGAATTAGCCCATACAAATTAGCGAGTAGAACCAACAGGTCTAGCATGGGTGCATTAAACCGTCGATGCTTTCTTGGAAAACGATTACATATTTCTGGGCAGACCGATCGCCCACCCTCTCCTCTTGCGGCCCATCAAACGATAGGATGAACTGTTAAGTGATTGTTAAGTAGTACGATTTGTAAAAGCACGATTTGTCGTGCCTAATTTGGTGCGAATTCCACCCACGCCGTAATTTGTAGAGAGGTCTAGAGACATGGTTGCTGTAAATTCCGTGCCTGCATTCTGCGAGGGAATTCAGTACTTTGGCGATTTGCCGCCTGAGTTTGAAAAGTACGGCAAAACTCCGGTTATTGCAAAAGGGCAACCGACGATCGCTGATCCGGCTGATCCGGCGGCGATTTATCAGACCCTCCTCTATGCGGATGCATTGCGGTATTTAGTCTTACAAGTTACAGCAAGCAAGGCCTCTGGGCATCCGGGTGGCTTTGCCAGTCAGGCGGAAGCCTATGCTGCTCTGGTGATGCTGGGCTACAAAAATATTGTGACGGAAGTGGGACACCATGCTCCAGGTTTCTACAGTGCCATGTTCCTCGATCGCTCTCTAGAAGCAATGGGCATTGAAACGGTGCAGCAATTGCGCGATCGGTTTCGGGAACGGCATGGGCTTTTGGGGCATCTTTCTGGCTACATTCCTGGTCTGCTGGCTCCGGCAGGCCCCTTGGGGCAGGGGCAACATTTTGCAATGGCGGCGGCTCTCCTGCATCGTGATACGCTTTTTCCCTTCACAATCGGCGATGGCGGCATGGGCGAACCCTATCCTATGAGCAGCATGGCCCACTTCCACACTGCCTTTCCGGGGTCAACAAACTTCTTACCTGTGCTGGTCTGGAATGGCTTTTCCCAAGAGCATCACAGTATGGTGTCGCTGCAAACCAATGAGCAGATGCTAGCTTACTGGCATGGGAACGGCTTTGAAGAAGTGGTGCTGGTGGATGCCAAGGATTTTGATGACCAGGATCAGCCCGGAGCTTTTGCAGATAGCACTGCCTTTTCCTTTGCCCAGCGGCTCGCTTTTACTAAGGCAGTGTTAATTGGAATTGATGAGGCAGCCCGATCGGCCCTCAGCGGCAAGCTGACTGCATTCATCATCAAACAGCTTAAAGGGGCTGGGGTTCATGCTCGCGGGGCTAAATCTCACAACCTGTATGGGCATCACACCCTGGATAATCCTGATATTGTGGCGGGTCTTCAGGCAAACGCGCTGGCCCCTGAAGTTTGGCAACTGGTGCGAACCAACTGCGAACGGGCCAACGGTGGCCCTGCTAGCCAAACCGCAGTCACGGAGTCAGTTTTTCCCTTACCCGAACTCAAAAACTTACAGCTAGAAGCCTACGCGGTGGGGGGTGATCCCAAAGTCTCGACGACCGCAATGGGGCAACTAGTGGCACAAGTCGGACAGCAAGATACTAACTTCCTGGTGACAAATGCCGACGGGAACGAAGCCTCTGGCATTGGCAACATCAACAAAGCCCTGAAGATTATTCACCCCACCACCGACGATCTTTACAACCAGACTCCCTCTGGGCAAGTGTATGAACCCCTCAGTGAAGATGCCTGTGCTGGACTGGCCGCCGGACTCTCCCTCATGGGGGCCCGATCGCTCTGGTGTTCCTATGAATCGTTTGCCATCAACGGTCTACCCATCTGGCAAACCGTAACTCAGGCAATGGCGGAGTTACGTCGTCCCACCCCCTCCACTGTGACGCTGTTTACCGCAGGGGCCCTGGAGCAGGGACGCAACGGCTGGACGCACCAACGCCCGGAAATTGAGGCCTACTTTGCTGCGATGATGCGAAACGGTAATGTTTTTCCTTTGTTCCCGCCGGATGCCAACAGCATTCAGGTGTGCTACGAGTGGGCGTTAGGCACGTTCAACAAAGGTGTAGTGATTACCGCCAGCAAATCACCATTACCAATTCGCACCACCTTTGAGCAAACCCGGCAGGCATTACAGGAGGGGGCGATCGTCCTTCAGGAAACGCCTGGCGAAAAGATGGTGGTGTTTGCCGCAGTGGGCGATATGATTTTGCTGCCCATCTTTGAGGCGGCGAGGCAACTACAGGAACAGGGCATTGGGGTACGGATTGTTTCGGTGGTGAATCCGCGTCGGCTGTACCGGGTCAGCGATGTGGCTTGGGAGATTTGCTCTGAGCCAGATGGCGGCTTCCTGGATGATACCGGGTTCGATCGGCTATTCAGTGGAGATGCTTTAATTGGTGTCACGGGCGGGGCCAGCCTAATGCTAGAACCGATTATGCTCCGGAGCACCAGTCGGCGAGATACTTTTGCCTGGAAGCGGGGCGAAACCACTGCCAGCGCAGGTGAACTGATGGCATTGAACGGCATCACTGCCGAGGCATTGGCAAAACGGGCGATCGACCTGACCCGCTAGCCTTACACTGCAAGCTTTTCTACAGCTAGCTTTTCCAAGCCATCAACTCGTTTAGGCTGGGGTTGGCGCACTGGAATGGTGATGAAAACGATCGTCTCTTTGCCTGGTGTAGAGGTGCAGCGAATTTGTCCGCCGTGCTTCTCCACCACAATTTGATAGCTAATGGATAACCCTAACCCAGTGCCTTTACCAACGGGCTTAGTGGTAAAAAATGGCTTAAAGATCGTCTGGGTCATTTCTGGAGAGATGCCAATGCCGTTATCCCGAATTTGAATTTCGACCTGACAATTGGCTGTAGTCTGGGTGGCAATGGTGATAGTTGGAACGTCTAGAACCCCTGGTGCTTCTGCCGATGGCTGGCTCGATGACTTTGTTTTGAAGGTTTTGAAACGATCGTCTAGGGCATCAATGGCATTGCTCAGAAGATTCATGAACACCTGGTTCAGTTGCCCAGGGTAGCATTCAACCAGGGGAAGGACACCGTATTCTCGAATAATCTGGATGCCTTGCCCGTGCGAATTATTTTTGAAGCGGTTTTGCAAAATCAGCAAGGTACTCTCAAGCCCCTCGTGGATGTTTACCGCCTTCATTTCTGATTCATCGAGCCGAGAAAAATTTCGCAATGACAAAACAATTTGCCGGATGCGATCGGCTCCTAACTGCATGGATTCTAAAACTTTAGGCAAATCCTGTTCCACAAACTCTAGTTCTGCCTGTTCTTTCGCCATTTGGACAGACGCTCCAGGGTCGGGGTAGGCTTGCTCGTAAGCGTGTAATACCGTTGAAAGATCCAGGGCATATTGCTTGGCATGGGATAGATTGCCGTAGATAAAGTTAATGGGATTGTTGATTTCATGGGCAATGCCCGCAACCAATTGCCCCAAGCTCGACATTTTCTCAGTGTGAATTAACTGAGTTTGGGTTTCGCGGAGTTTTGTTAGGGTTTGCTCTAACTCCCAGTTGGCGGCTTCAAGCTGGGCTGGGCTGGGTAAAGCAAGCAGCTTGGGGAGCAGAGGAACTAATTCCAAGGCGGTGTACAGTGAAATCACGGCGGTAATTGCTTTTTGACTTCCTGCAAGCCAGTAATTTTGGTGCCAAAGCGTCCAAATATCCATCAAATGTCCACTGCCACAGGCAATGATGAATGCTCCAAACAGCAAAAAAACCCAGTTAAACGGAACGTCTTTCCGCCTAGAAACAAAATAAACCAGCAGGACAGGAATTGAGAAATAAGCCAGGGCAATCACGCCATTGGAAACAATGTGTAGCCAAACCAGGGCAGGTTTCCATAGGTAACAATGCCCATGCGGAATAAAGCCATCGGAGCTTAGGAGCGTGTGGATTAGTTCCATTGTCAAAAAGTGGGGATAAAAGAACAATCAGCCAGAATTGTTCTAGTCTTCCCACGCGCTTAGAAAAGTAATCTCACTTCGGATTGACTGCCCTAACGGTGACAGCAGAACTAACTCACGGTGCAGTTTGATCATTATCTTGCCGATCGGGTGTCCCATTGTCCGATAGACCGTTTCCGTTGGGCAAGCTGTTTTTGAATTGAGGGTTGGTTTTTAGTTGAGCCGTGATGGTATCGATCGCCTGCTTTTCCTGCCGCAGGTTTTCCTCTAGCTCCTGGATTTGCTCTCGCCGCGCTTCCACCTCACAGGCTCGCCGTCCCAACTCTTGCTCTTTCAGCGTTAGCGACTGTCGCCACTGCTCTGCCCGTTGAACTTCTTCCTGAAGCAAGTCTGGCGTGATCCCAAAGGCCAAATATTGCTCAATAATTTCCAAAATCCAGGAGGTCGCATCATAGACCTGCTGAACCTGCTTGAGGGGCGTTAGCTTAATCAAGACCAGTGCTCCTTCCTGGTAGTGGTCTGCATCTGCCCACAGAACTGTCTCACCATCGCCTAGAGTCACCCAGGCATGGTCAGCCTTCTGCTGGGCAAGCAATTGGAGCAGTGCCTTGCCCTCAGGATCTTTTTTCTTGACCTGAGCGAGATGCAGCATTGTAGCAGAAACTTAACAAATCCTTGACAGACAGTATATCCTCTTAATTCAATTCGTGCTGTGCTTTTGCAAAAGCCGATCGACAAAACTCATGATTTCACAACCGCACGAGGCGTTCCTTCAAAAGTTCTGCCTGCTTTTCAGCTTCAGCTAAAGCATCTCTTGCACCCTGAACCACATCAGCCGGAGCCTTATCCACAAAGTTCGCATTACTCAACCGTTGGGAGAGTGACTGAACCTCTGCTTCTACTTTACTCAAATCCTTCTGAAGTTTGGCGCGCAAGGCTTCAATGTCCACTACGCCCGCCAGAGGAATCAACACCTGAACCGTGCCAACC
>PVWD01000172.1 GCA_003003615.1 filamentous cyanobacterium CCP2
CTCGCTGCAAATCTTTAGCCAACCGATCGACCACCTTTGCTCCCCATCCCTGCTGCTGCTGCCGGTGCAAAATATCCCGTCCAATCTGCCAATACAGCAACACCAATTCCCGATTTACCGCGATCGCCGCCTGAACCTGAACCTTCCGAATCCGGTCTTTCAACGCCCGCAGGAAATCATCATACTCACCTAACTGCGATCGTAAGTCCACCATTACCTATTACCCATTACCCATTACCCACCTCTAATGACACCGCAACCGATCGGAATTAATCTGAAACTGAATACTCGTCGTCCGTTTCTTCCCTGGCAATTCCTGCGCTCCTGAAATATAGCCATCTTGCCGCAACTCTTCTACTGTGCGCCAAAAAATTTGGTTATTTCTAGAAGAATTGCTGCCTAGCAAATCCAGATTTTTAAATAAGTACTGCTTAGAAATAATCAGATATTGCCCTTCCTTTAACGTGTCCCATTTCATGCGGCTCGCCAGGTACACAATCAGCTTCATTTTGTAGTCGCTTTTGGCGTTGCTGCCCAGCTTTTGAGAAATGTCTACATCGCTGGCAAACAGGACATAATCTCCGGTACGGCCAGGCCCTTCAAAGAACTCCAGGGAAACCGTGTAGGCATCAGCCAGTTCGTAGGTATAGTCTGCGGCTTTGGCCAGGTCAAAATCTCGCGGCACGTTGTCAATTTCATAGCCTTTGATCCGCAAAACGCTTTTAATCATCACCTTTGCCCCAATGCTGTCTCCCTTGCGGAGGGACTGGGCAAAAACGAGTTCGGTTCGATGCAGGGCCACTAAATCGCGGTTGAGTTGCGATCGAAGTTTTGAGGCAAATCCGCCATCCTTGGTGCGGGTATAGCCCAAACTTTCTAGCAAATCATTTGAGCGAAAGGAAACCAGAGGGCCGTTGCTCTGCTGAGCTGCTTGGCGGTAAAGGTAAAGCACGATCGACACTTGCCGGGGGTTGAGAAACGTCAACAAGGCCATAAACAGGCGTTGAATCCGCCGGTCTTGAATTTTTTCCAGTCCTTTACTAATGCCCTGGTCGGTACACGATCGCAAATCCAGCTTGGCATATTGCGCCTTCAGCTCTTCCCACTCTTCAACGGACAAATCCTCCAGGGGAACGCGCCGGGTTACGGCCACCTCAGTTGTATCGGCTGGGTCAGACTCTACCCGCATTTCCAAATAGTAGCCGTCTTCATCGGAGCGCAACAACGGAAGCTGCACATCTGGATTGCGAATGGATGCTCCAGCCCTGGGCAACACCATCAACAGTTGTCCGTCAACGGGGAAGGTAGACTCTTGTTTCGTATTTACATCCAAAGTCAACCTCCAGCCAGTCTGCTCTGCGTGTACCAATTTGTTTTGATCTTACTTGAAGACCTTATATCTAGATGCAAATTGGCAAAAAAATTCTGAGTAACGCTATATCTAAACCGATCGACCTATAACTCCGGCGTAGGATTTTATTGCATCGACCTGTAACTCCGGCGTAGGGTTTTTACCTGTAACTTTGGCGTACTTTCCCTGCTCCAGCCTGTAACTCCGGCGTAGGGTTTTTACCTGTAACTTTGGCGTACTTTTCCTGCTCCAGCCTGTAACTCCGGCGTAGAGTTTTACCTGTAACTTTGGCGTAGAAAATGGATGAGGGGCGATCGAAATTGGCATTCCTCTATCCTTTCTGGCAAGCTAGCCTGTAACTCCGGCGTAGAGTTTTTACCTGTAACTTTGGCGTACTTTTCCTGCTCTAGCCTGTAACTCCGGCGTAGGGTTTTTACCTGTAACTTTGGCGTATTGCATAGCTATAACTCCGACGTATGCTGCATTTCAGCCTATTGAGATTGTCAACTTCTAGTGTTAATCTCACGATCAGTTCACAGGTTCGCTTTCGTTCGTTGATCTGCATGAGTGGTTGACACCCGTGCAAACGCAGCAAAAAACCCTTTTGCCTTCCTACCACAGTCAGCTAAAGGGTTCGTTCTAATAAATCCCTCACCTCAGGTTTAGTGAGGCGTTTTTATGTGCCGAAATTCTAACAGGTTTTGCATTTCTGATCCAGAGGTGCAACAAATTTGGTTTGGGCCTGCTTGGGTAATGTCGCCTTCCTGTCTAAAAGGAGGTGACGTACTATCGTTGGGCAAATAAAACCGACACCATTTCAGTATGTCCTAGAGGAAGACGATTTTTTATCGCTATTTCCTCACCGCTTTGATTATATTTATGCGGAACATCCAGAGCCAGGATATTCTCCTCAATGGCGTACTGAAAGCCGCTATCCCTTGTCCGATCGCCTGATTCAGCAAGGAGATTCTCTATTCGGTGTGCGTTTCGGCACTCGGACACACTATTGTCTTTTAGATATTGATACCTATAGTCCTTATCATCCCAGCCGCGATCCGTTTGCCATTTCTCGGATAGTTGCAGCATTGGAGACGATCGGCCTTGTCAGCTACATTGCCTGTACCAGTTCCTATTCAGGTGGTATTCATTTATACTTTCCGTTTTCATTCTCCCAAAATTCCTGGGAGCTGGCCAGCGTTGTCACGACCCTTTTAGAGCGATCGGGATTTGCCCTGAAACCAGGACAACTGGAGCTTTTCCCAGATCCCAAACCCTATCGCGTTGATCGTGTTCCCCATCTGTTTAATGCCCATCGGTTACCGCTGCAACCAGGTTCATATTTACTCAATCAAGATTTTCAACCCATCTGGACTAATCAAGATCGGTTTGTTGAACAGTGGCATTTGGTGCAATCTCGAAACACGATCGATCAGCCTGCAATTAAGCGAATCCTGCGGCAAGTTAAACGTCGGCATTTTCGCATTTCTAATAAGGCAGATAAATTTATCAACGATCTGAACACTGAAATTGAATTGGGATGGACAGGATCTGGACAAACTAACCGGCTATTGGGCCGAATTACGATGCGAACTTACATTTTTAACCATGTTCTGGAGGGGGGAGAACCCTTAAAAGGAAAAGTCCTGGTTGAAAAAATTGTCAGCATCGCTCGATCGCTTCCAGGATATCGGGAATGGTGTCGCCATCAGCATGAAATTGAACACCGGGTAGAAGAGTGGGTACATTGCATTGAGAACAGTCACTACTTTCACTACAGCAATGAAAAAAGAAAGGATCAAGTATTACAGGACTCTAAATTTGAGAAAACTGTAGTAGACTTACCAACCTGGAATCAACAGCAATCTGAATCAGCAAGAGAACGAATTCGACAAGCTGTTACAGATTTATTGAAAGAAAATTTATTTCCTTCTGGAGCAACTGCTCGATTCAAAACCTTAACTCAATGTGGTATTGGAGGCGGATCACTTTATCGCCATCGAGATCTTTGGCATCCTGATTCTCTTC
Source organism: filamentous cyanobacterium CCP2 (assembly GCA_003003615.1). Lineage (GTDB taxonomy): Bacteria > Cyanobacteriota > Cyanobacteriia > Elainellales > Elainellaceae > Egbenema. Next base: position 3,377 of record PVWD01000172.1, read on the forward strand.
AAGAAAAGTTGTGCGATTCTGAAGAATTGATCAATACAAATAGCAATGTAGATGAACAGAATGTATTTCAGTATGGATTGAATCAGCATAGATCTAGTCCTGATCCAATCGAGCTAAAAGCTACAAGCTTATTCCCCACAGTAGGCGGTAATGTTTTGATAGGGAAGGGTTCTGGCGATCGAGTTGTTGAAGATTCTCAAACTACAGGCGGTAATTCCTTATCTGTTAAGCATTCTGCCCCTCCAGTGAGGCAGCTCTTACTTTGTGACGACCTTTGTGACAACCTAATTTACTCCCCTTCAGAGCACGTTGCTCGATCACAACTTTCTCAAGCTGGAGCCGCTCAAAATAAAATTTCTCAAAACAAAATTTCTCAAACGAGAGTCTGGCTGCACTTATGCTTGCATACAGCCTGTATGGAACGCCTTTTCATATCAGTTTCATATGTTCTTGCTCTAACCTACGATTTGGGAAATCAGTTGCAACATTCCCATCATGCTGATTTGTCACTATGAAATCTACTTTAGGCAAACTTCAAGGGCTGAGCGATCGAGAGGCGGCTAGCCGACGGGCAGCAGGGCAAGGAAACGATCTCTCCCTTCAAACGGGACGCACCTATTGGGACATTCTGCGGGATAACCTCTTCACATTCATCAATGGAGTTTATTTCTTTCTAAGTTTGGTGCTGATTGCATTGGGGCGGGCCAGCGATGTGTTGGTGCTTGCCTCTGTGGTGTTGCTGAATGTTGTCATCAACGTGATTCAGGAAATTCGGGCGAAAAAGAAGCTCGACAAGATCGCCTTGATTACTCGCCCTAAGGCCAGCGTGATCCGATCGGCACAGGAACGAAGCATTGATCCGGCTGAAATCGTGGTGGGCGATCTGCTGGTGGTGCGGCCGGGCGATCAGGTGGTGGTGGATGGGGTAATGGTGGATGAAAGCGATGTTAAAGTTGACGAATCTTTGCTGACAGGTGAATCTGACCTGATTCCCAAGCAAGTGGGCGATCCAGTTTATTCTGGTAGCTTTTGCGTGAGCGGGACGGGTTGCTATCAAGCGGAGAAGGTGGGGGCAGAAAGTCTGGCGAGCAAGATGACGGCAGAAGCCCGCAAGTTTCGTAAAGTGCTGACTCCGCTGCAACGACGCATTAACATGATGATTCGCTTGCTGTTGGGCGTGGCGATCGTCCTAGGATTGATTACGACGCTACGGATGATCCTGGGAGTGACATCCATTACCTCTGGGGTGCAAAACCTGGCTGTGATCGTGGGCTTAGTGCCGATCGGCTTGTATTTTATGATTACCCTCACCTATGCACTGGGGGCAGCCCGCATTGCCGAACAAAGTGCGTTAGTGCAGCAGTCTAATGCGGTGGAGTCCATCAGCAATGTTGATGTCATGTGTTTGGACAAAACCGGAACGCTGACGGCAAACCGAATTCAACTGCGAACGGCCTATCCAATTGGCATCGATCGCACCAAGCTAGAAGCCATTCTGGGCAGTTATGCCATTAGCACGGCCACCAGCAACAAAACAAATGAAGCCATTCTCACCGCCTTACCCGCAGCGAAACGCCCCGTCAAAATGGAAGTGCCCTTTGGTTCTGCCCACAAATGGAGTGCGATCGTGTTTGCCGATGAGCCAGGTATTTACGTCCTGGGTGCCCCAGAAATTTTAGGGACGGTGATCCCACTTCAAGCAGGACTGAAAGACTACATTCAGGCGGGAGCGGATCAGGGACTGCGGGTGTTGCTGTTTGCCTACAGTTCCACTGTCCCAAATTTGCCAGATGCCGCCGGAAACCCCGTTTTGCCTCCTCAGCTTCAGCCGTTGGGCATTCTTTGCTTTGGGGATGAACTGCGCCCCGATGCTCAGCAAACCCTATCCGAATTTCGGCAGGCAGGCATTCAAATTAAAGTGATTTCGGGAGATAATCCGGTGACGGTGGCAGCACTGGCAAGGCAGGCTGGGCTGAGCGATGACATCCTTGCTGTGTCAGGGCAGGACTTGGCGGAAATGGATGAGGCAGCCTTTATCCAAACGGCTGAAAAGGGCACTATTTTTGGACGGATCACTCCAGAGCAAAAAGCCCGCTTGGTGCAGAGCCTCCAGTCTCGACAGCATTATGTGGCAATGATGGGCGATGGGGTGAATGATGTCTTGTCGTTGAAGCAAGCGAACGTGGGTGTGGCAATGGAAAGCGGCAGCCAAGCAACTCGCGGTGTGGCAGATATTGTGTTGCTCAACGATACCTTTAGCGCACTTCCTAAAATCTTTTTAGAGGGGCAACGGATTCAAAATGGCATTGCCGACATCAGCAAACTGTTTATGGTGCGGATTTTTGCCTTTATTTTGACGATCGTGGCGATCGGCATGATTACCCTAACCTTTCCCTTTGGCATTAAAACTAGCACGCTTGTTACTTTTCTAACGGTAGGCTTGCCGCCTTTCTTTGTCACCCTGTGGGCAAAACCAACTCGCCCTAGTGCCGTTCAAGGAGACTCATTTCTACACTTTGTCATACCTGCCACCCTCACCCTATCGTTGGCGAGTATTTTAGTATATCTCTACTTTTTGGCGGAAAATATTAGTCCGGTATTTGACTGGCTCAGTGGGCAAATTCCGTTTGAAGAATTGGGTCGCCAGATTACCTTTGCCGATGTGTCTAGGGCGCAACAGGTGGCTGAAAAGGCGATGATTACGCTGCAAATTTTGGGTGGATTACTCCTATTACCATTTCTGAAACCACCCACTCCGGCTTGGGTTGGAGGGGAGCCGCTCAGTCGAGACTGGCGTTATACGATTCTGGCGGGCATCGTTTTGGTGATGTATGGATTGATTTTAGTCATTCCATTTTGGCAAACCTTTTTTGAACTTTCCTCGCTCAAGGGAATTCATTATTTAGGCATTGGTTTGGTGGCTTTAATCTGGGCATTGGTTGTTCGCTTTACCTGGCGACATGCTTTACTCGATCGCTTTTTCGGCATTAAGATTAGTCCATTCTAGGAATTTGTTGATGCAGTTTCGATCGGGGTTTAGCGGTTTATTGCACCTCACTGGCACGGTAAAATCTATCATTTCAAAAACATGGACAACCAACATTTAAACCATCAACTACACCATCAACCCCACCATCAACGCTGCAAAGTTCACCTTAAAGCTTGCCTGGCTCTGTCGATCGGCTTGCTTAGCAGTATGGCTATCAATCCTGGCATTGCATCCCCGCTTTCAGAAAACCTGCTCATGGCTCAAACGACTTCACTAACCGGCGACTGGCGGCTCGTCAGCATCACAGAGTCGGAAACTCCTACACCCATGGTTCCTCCCCAAACCACTGAGCTAACCGCAAACTTTGCAGACGATCGGGTTTCAGGTTCGGGGGGATGTAATCGCTTCATGGGAGGCTACCAAGCAGAGGGAAATCAACTGAGCATTGGCCCCCTCGCATCAACGTTTATGGCCTGTGAGGAAACCGTTCTGAATCAGGAGGTGCGCTATTTAGCAGCACTGCAAGGCGTTCAACGGTATGAAGTGGATGATCAGGGGTTAGCTCTCTTTTACGAAACAGAGCAGGGGTCTGGCGTTTTGCGGTTTACGGCTCAAACCGTTCGAGGGCTGTGGTGAGGTAAATGAAGATGATAAATCTCAAACCCAATGCATCTGGAATTTCTCTCCAACAGGTTGCCCAGTCTCTCCGATGGTTGGGCTGGGTTGGGCTTTGTTTGCAGTCCTTGCTGGGGTTTATTCCAATCCTGGCGGTGATTACAGCCGTATTATATAATCCAGTCCGACAGCAGCAAAGCGGTTTTTCCTTTGGGCTGTGGTTGGCAATCTTCTGCTTATTCATTTTGCTATTCAGTATCTATTGGTGTTTTCGCTACACTCGGTTGGCAAATCAGCTAGAGGTTCGTGAACTGCGTCCTGCGAAAGCGCGAGTGATCCAGGATTTGAAGTGGGGGTTGCTTGCGAATATTGGCATGATGACGATCGCAGTATTCATTGCCCTGTCGCGGGTGGGTGAACTCACCTTTAAGATGTTGACCTTGCCTCACGGAGCCACCATCATTGCCCCCAATCAGACTGGAACAACAGTTGCTCAAGGAGCTTTGATTACACCTTCTAACATGATTGCCATTCAAGCCATGATTAATACGATCGCAGCGGGTTTGGTTGGTGTTGTGGTTGCGTTGCTATTGCTCTATCAGGTTGGGCAACATCGCAGTTTTCATGAGTGATCTTGATTCATATCGATAGAATGCTATGTTTTGAATCAGTAGAATTCAGGATAAACTAAATCATTGCTGTAAGATATATAGCCCTAAACAAGTACGTTAAGACAGTTCCGTAATGCCAAAGCTATCCGTTTTGGGTTTCAGTCACCTGAGATTGTCCTAACCTTTCCATCCGTTGCCATATTACTTTTACTCCTTTGCGATTCGCAATGGTAGGTAAACTGTGCAGAATTTAGAAATAATGATAGGATTTTGACATGATTTGTAGAGAGAGCAAGTAGGTAGGCTGCTTTCCCTTTTCCCAGTTAAATCACTTTATATTAAGATCCCGATCTCACTCAACCTAGGATTGCTAGATGAAATGATGAAGAGTTTTTTTCTCCCTATTTCATCTTAAAACGGCTGTAATAGTGGATAACAGACTTCAAAAGGAGTAGATTTCTGAGAGATTGGATCAGGCAAATTTTCAATATATTTTCAGGCATAAATTTGTGCTTGAGTCAAATATTTAGAGAAAGTATTTCTGTTGAGACTCTGCTTTTACCTGAGCCAAGGTTTACAGGAGAGAATAATTATGAAAATTCTTTTGATAGAAGATGATGACTACACCAGTGAATTGCTTTCAGAAATCCTTTCTGCCCATCATTATGCCGTCGATACGATCGCAGATGGAGCAGCAGGTTTGGAAATGGCAGCTCGATGGGATTATGATCTGATCCTTTTAGACATCATGCTTCCCACCTTAGACGGAATTGAAGTTTGCCGTCGTTTACGTGCTTGTGGTTGCCGAACGCCAGTTCTGATGCTGACTGCGAAAGATGCAAATGAAGATGTCATTGCTGGATTGGATGCCGGAGCCGATGACTATGTTGCCAAATCCTGTGAGTCCTCACAACTGCTGGCGAGAGTCCGGGCCCTGTTGAGGCGCGGCGGCAATGCTGCATCGTCTCCCGTTTTGACTTGGGGGTTGCTTTGTTTTGACCCTGCTTCGGCTCATGTGACTTATAACCAGGAGGAAGTTCCGCTTCGCCCTAAGGAATACTGCCTATTAGAACTCTTTCTGCGCCATCCCCAGCGCGTTTTCAGCCGCAGTGCGATTATTGAACACCTTTGGGCGATCGAAGAAACCCCTGTGGAAGGGTCTGTCACGAATCTAATCAAAGACCTGCGACAACGGCTAAAGTCTGTGGGCATGGTAGATGACTTCATTGAAACGGTTTATGGGTTGGGGTATCGCCTCAAGGTAGCCCCTGAAGACCAGCAAATGCAGGATAGAACCGTTAGGCGAGGGGACGCAGACAGAATGGCTCTGGAATCGGTTTTGGCGGGAAATTGGGAGGATGATCAGAACTTTGAAGAACATCCAGGCAGGATAGCGATTCAACGCATTGCAGAACGGTTTCAGATTTCACTAGAACAGCGAATGGCTGCATTGGAGGCATTGGAGCGATCGTTTCAATCTGGCAATTTTAGTTTGCGATCCCAGGAAGCTGCCCGAATCCAAGCCCATAAATTAGCAGGTGGATTAGGCACGTTTGGCTATGGCAAAGCTTCAGAAATTGCTGAGTCTATTGAATGCCTGCTGCAACCTCAGGTGAAACAGAAACCCCAATTGGCAAATCGGTTTTCTCAACTGTTGGCGAAGCTAAAGCAAGAGCTAGCCAGTCCACAGTCGGAGCTGTCGATCGCAAAATCCAGCACTGCCAGGAGGTGATGCATACTCAGGATCAGCTCATGTTTATTCAATCCTCATTGAATTATTCAATCCCTTTGTTGATTCTCTGCTAAGCATCCTTCATGCCTATTGCCCCTCATCAACTTTTCCGTTCTTCAATCACAAATCTTCCTTTACGTTGGGTGCTAACTGTTCCGTTTATCTTGCCAACGCTTGGGGCAGTGATGGTGGTTGGCTACTTGTCCCATCGGAATGATCAGGTGGCAGTGGAAAACCTGGGACATCAGTTAGTTGAGGAAACAAATGCACGGGTGACGCAAGAACTGAAAGAGTATCTGCAAACGCCGATATTAATCAATCGGTTGAATGTTGATGCGGTGAAGCAGGGATTGCTGGATGTTGAAAATGTTTCTGCGTTGGAGTCTACTTTATTTCATCGGCTGCAACAGTTTGAACAGGTATCGGCCATTCTCTTTGCCACCCCTCAAGGTCGGTTTAGATTGGTCGAACGCCTGCCAGAATTAAACCCAGCATTGTATTTGGTCACTGCTGATCCGCCGCGTCCTGAGCAAATTTCCATCTACCGTTTGAACAGCGATGGTAGCCCAGGAGAACTGGTTCAAACCAATGAAGGTTTGGATGTGCGGTACGATCGCCCTTGGTATCAAAGAGCCGTTGCCACGGGACAGCCGGGATGGAATCCAATTTTCCGGTATGGTTCTCTGGAATTCCTGACGTTAGACGCCTCGCAGCCGGTTTACGATCGCACAAATGGGCAACTGTTGGGAGTGTTTGCCGTCCACATCCGGCTTGATTATTTAAGTGAATTTTTGCATAGCCTCAACATCAGCCGTGATGGTCGAGTCATTATTATGGATCAAACCGGTGCCCTGCTTGCGACCTCCACCCGCGAACAACTCCATCAGTTTGTGGACGGTACAGACCACCACAAGCGGTTTGTGCAGCGAAACATTGCCGACAGTCAGGATGATTTAACCCGATCGCTAGGAGAATATTTGCGCGATCGTCCTGATTTATTAGGCGTTTTAGATGAAACCCATGACTTTGACTTTCACTACAACGGTGAACTGCAATACGCCAAAATGAGTCCGTATCAAGATCAATATGGGCTGAATTGGCGAATTGTGACGGTGATTCCCAAATCTCATTTCTCAAGTGCGCTCCGAAAGAATGCTCGCCAAACCCTTTTACTTTGTCTGCTGACGCTGGCAACGGCCGTCTTGTTGGGAATGCTTGCTGCTGACAAACTCACTGCCCGCCTTGCCCAGCTAAACCGCGCCAGCCAAAAACTGTCCGCCGGGAACCTCAATCAACGGTTGCCAACCGACAGCATTGTTTATGAACTCAACGGTTTGGCGCAAGCATTCAACCAAATGGCCGATCAACTGCAATTGTCATTCGATCGCATCCAAACTGCCCTGGAAGCGTCTGAAGAGAAATTCACTATTGTTTTTCGCACCAGTCCTGATCCGATGGCGATCGCCACCTTGGAAGGGCGGATGCTGGAGGTGAATGACAGCCTCTTGAAATTTTTCGGCTATGCTCGCGTTGAGATGGTGGGGCGCACGGCTTTAGAACTGAACCTGTGGTGCAGCCTGGATCAGCGGCAACACTACCGAGCGTTGCTGCAACGGCAAAGAAGTGTTCGCAACTTGGAAGCACAATTACGGACAAAATCCGGTGAAATTAAAACGGTGTTACTGTCTGCTGAAATTCGGACGTTGGAAGGACAAGATTGCCTGATTGTGGCCCATCGCGATATCACTGAACGGGTCAGGCTAGAAGCCGATCGCAAACAGGCCATCGCCCAATTGCGTCAAACTGAAAAATGGCTGCATCAACATAGTCGGCTGTCACCCAGCAGCATTTATACCCTTGTGCAGGAGCCGGATGGACGCATTTGGTTTGAATATGTGAGTTCAGCTGTGGAGGTGATTCATGAAATTACGGTTGAACAAACGCTGCAAAATGCCAGCTTAATTCTGGATGCCATGCACCCAGACGATCGAGGGGGGTATCAGGCTGCTGTTGCAAAAAATTTGCTCACCTTAGCTCCATTTTCTTACCAGTGGCGAATTATCACACCGTCAGGCGTGGTCAAATGGCTTCAGGGAAATTCCCAACCGGAACGACGAGAGAATGGGGCAGTTGCCTGGCATGGCGTGGTGATGGACATTACCGATCGCAAAGCCGTCGAAATTGCCCTACAGCGCTACGAACGGATTGTTTCTGCCACCAGCGATGCGATTTCTCTGGTCGATCGCCAGTATTGTTACCAGTTGGTGAACCAGACCTACCTGGACTGGAATCAAAAGTCTTACAGTGAAATTGTTGGGCACTCTGTTAGCAATTTGATGGGGCAAGAAGCTTTTGAAACGGTGATTCGGCCCTATCTCGATCGCTGTCTTGCCGGAGAAATAATTCAATATAGTGAGTGGTTTGAGTTTCCCGGACGGGGACGGCAATTCCTCAATGTCACCTATTCTCCTTATTTGGAAGTCGATCAAACCATTTCTGGGGTAGTGGTGAGTGTGCGAAATATTACCCCTCTCAAGCAAGCCGAATTAGCTCTGCGGGAAAGTGAAGAACGATTTCGCCAAATTGCTGAAAACATTAACCAACTTTTCTTCGTCCGGTCTGCTGAAACGGGGCAGTTTCTCTACATCAGCCCTGCCTATGAAAAAATTTGGGGACGTACCTGTGAGAGCCTTTACCAAAATCCTGACTCATGGCTAGAATCCCTCTATCCAGACGATCGGCTCTTTGTGTTGAACTCTATTCAGACCCAAACTCAGGGTAGCCCAATCCATCGAGAATATCGCATTGTTCGTCCGAATGGTGAAGTTCGTTGGATCGCTGCGGAAATTTCTTTAATTGTTGATGAAATAGGGCAACCTCTGCGCTACACCGGGTTTGCAGAAGATATTACCGATCGCAAGCAAACGGAACAAGCCTTGCAAGAACGAGAAGCGATGCTGCGGGCGATCGGAGATAATTTGCCTAAAGGCTTTATTTATCAGCGAGTGTATGAACCAGATAAAGGGTTCTACTACTCGTACATTAGTGCTGGTATTGAACGGCTGCTGGGTTTGAAGCCAGAGGCGATACTTAAAAATCCTAAAGCGATTCGCGAAGTTGGTTTTGCAGAGGATTTAGCTCATGCGGATCTGATCATTCAGGAGTCGCTGATGCATTTCACGCCCATAGAACTCCAGATGCGAAACCGAACGATTAATGGGGATATTCAATGGTCATCGATTCGTTCAACCCCTCGTCGCTTGGCTGACGGCCGTATCGTTTGGGATGGAATCGAGGTAGACATTACCGACCTTAAACGGGCAGAGGCTGCTCTACGGGCCAGTGAAGAACAATTTCGCAGAGCATTTGATGATGCGCCCACCGGGGTTTCGCTCGTCAGAATCACTGGGCAGTTTGTGAAGGTAAATGCCCGCTATTGTGACCTGTTGGGCTACACCGAAGCAGAGTTACTATTAATGACCTTTCAGGAGATTACCCATCCAGCCGATCTCGACAAAGATCTGGAGGGACTACAACGAATGCTGACAGGTGAAATTGATTCTTTTCAAGTGGAGAAACGATACATTACCAAGCATGGCGCGATCGTTCCCGTCTTGATGCACGCTGCCCTAATTTATGATCCAGATGGACAACCGCTCTATAGTGTTGGACATGTTCAAGACATTCGCGATCGTCTCAAAGTGGAACGCATGAAGGAGGAATTTATTTCTGTTGTCAGCCATGAACTTCGCACACCCCTAACCTCAATTCGGGGGGCACTTGGCATCTTGGGATCAGGCGTTTTCGATGATCGACCGGAAAAAGCAAAACATATGCTGCAAATTGCCACTAACAACAGCGATCGGTTAGTTAATCTCGTGAATAACATTCTTAATTTAGAACGGTTGAAGTCTGGTAAAGTACAGCTTGTCAGGGAGCAATGTCAGGTTGCAGACTTAATGCATCAGGCCATCGATAGCGTACAGCCGATCGCCGATCAAGCAGAAATTACACTGTCCTGCATTCCCCTCTTCACAACCCTATGGGCAGCCCCCGATGCCATCATTCAAACCCTAATAAATCTACTCAGCAATGCCATCAAGTTTTCATCTGCGGGGGGTACGGTTTGGCTGAAGGCTGAGATGAAGGGGGAGTGGGGAGTAGGGAGTGGGGAGTGGGGAGT
>PVWD01000493.1 GCA_003003615.1 filamentous cyanobacterium CCP2
AGATGTGTATAAGAGACAGCTAGCATATTGTCAATATTTTGGGGAATCATCGCCCGCAGTGGAATTTGGGCGGGGTAAGCTTGCCCGTGAGATCGCCGTATCCCTTCCCGTTCGGTGTTGCCGGGAGCTTCTGGTGGGGAAAGGGTCATGCAAGGGTGAAAGTCGATCGCATACTGAGCAATACCGACTGCATCGGGGTAAATCGTCGATCGGGTGCGGCGGGAAATCTGTTCAGGGGGGGTATTTTGGCGAATGACGCTGGCCGTTTCCAGCCCTGCCAAAGCAACCCAAAGCTGCCGGAAGGTTTCAGGGGAAAGGGTTTCTCGGTAGTAGGGGTCGTTGTAGTCTACACGGGAAATGTCTAATTCTGAAATGGTAAAGCCGTCTGCATAGCCATAGGAGGGACGACCAATAATCCGTCTACCTTCGCGAATGTAGGGATGTTTAGAAAGCCCGTGTTCTGTTCCCATTGGCATATCAAAACCGCTCAAAAAGCGATGGTTGGGGGCAGGCACTTTCACCGCATCGTCTAATTGCGAGTCCGTTGTGCCTTCTACCAGCCAGTAGTAGTATGCCAGGGCATTTTCTTCCCCTCGTTGCAGGGTTTCCGTCCGCAGCCCGCCTAGCCAACCGCCCGGCTCCAGTTGCCCGAATGCCTGTAACTGATCGTGGGTGTAGATCAGGTTGTCTTGTGATGTGCCCGGACGGTAATCATTGCCCCATGTCCAGTTTTGCATGGAGATGTCTCCCGGTTTTGGAGCGGATACACCAAAGACTCGCTCTTCCGATCGCGGTTCTGGACTCCAGATTCGGCGGTAGGTGAAGACAAAATCAAAGTAGTTAATCTCCCCCCGATCTTGCTCGTAGCTGAAATAGGGTTCATATTGCGGGTAAAAGGGAGGCATTTCCTGGGGTTGGGCTTCCTCGGTTTGCTCCATTGCAAAGGTGTAGGTGAACCCTTGCGTGCAGTAGGGATCGGCGGTTTCAGTGGGGGAAGAGGGGTTGAGATAAGAGCGGGGGTCGAGTCCTAAACGGTAGGGCACATCTGCCAGGGCAATCAGTTCTCCGGTTTCCGTGGCATCCACTACAAACCAAAGCGAGTCCCAGTCCTCCTGGCTCAGAACGGCGGATTGGGGTTCGGTTGGGGTTTGTTCTCGTCTTCGTCTGCTGCGTCTCTCCTCTTCAGGCGTTCTCACCTTAGGGACAAACTGGATAATTTGCTTCGTGAAGCGATCGGAGTCTTCGTAGCGGTAAGCATCTTCGATCGTTTCAGACAAAGGATAGGTATTAAGCGGAGGGGCCCCAGGAGCGGGGCTGTGCTGAATGCCGATCACCGTTTCAATCATGGAGCCATCACTGCTCAGTTCCAGATCTTTCACAACGGTAGACGGAAACCATTTCAGTTCGCCTCTGCCTTCCCTCTCTGCATCCTCCAACATTTCCGTCAGAATTTCGTTGGCATCACTGGGCAGGAAGCAAGACACGCTCACCCAGCAGTTTCCTGGATCAATTTGTCCATAAAATTCTTCAATCCGCTCCCGCAGTTCGTTGTACCCTCTGGAATAAAACAAGAGTGCTCGTTGCCGTTGGGCTTCATCCAGGGCAGAGGTTCCCTGGGAGGAAATTTGGCCGCCCACCCAGTCGGTGAGTTCAGTCATGCAGACAGTGCGCCCCACCAGGAGCGATTCATAGGCCGTTGCGGCTCCCGCCAAACCACCTCCCACCACCAAAATTTCGCAATCTACGGTTTGATCCGGAGTTCTAGGCAGCCTGGATAACAAATTTGATTCGGCTGGGGCAGTCTGAGCCTGGGCCGTTTTAGCCTGAAGTGCGATCGCAGCGGGTAAGGTTTCGGGTAGACCCGTAAAAACTGTGCCGAGGAGCAGAGCCAATAAAGGACGATGGATGCGTCGAGTCATCGTAATTAAGATCCAACAAATGATTGAATAAAACGTTTGAACTTGGAACACAAATCTGTGCGAATCCTTTTGAGAGTGACTGCGCCACTCCTGCATGTTTTGCACTCCCACAACCGGGCAGCACAACAGGTGAATCGTTCCTGGAAAAGGACTATAACATCCTTCCGGCATTCCTTTAGCCGATCGCGGGGGATTCGTCAGTTATTCAACAACAGTCCAATCCTGCAACCGAAATTGCTGATTGTAATAGCTGAAGTCGATTTGCAAATCCTTAATTTCTCGCTGATTTAAGTAAATATTTTGCACCGCGATCGTACCTGCCACGTCGGGATTAAGGACATCGCCAGACAGGGTGAAAGTTCCCTCGGCAGAGCCAGCCATGGGAATTGGCAGATTCAACACATCTGCAATCAATCCAACGGGGATGGCTTCGGCACGAAGTTGTCCAGTTTGCCCACCTCCCATTTGCCCGGAAAAGCTCAGACGCGCATCATAACTTTGGGCAGGGCGATCGGGCGGTTGGTAGACTAAACCCTGAAGGTCAGCCAGAGACAGACTCAGAGCGTTTCCGTTAAACTGCCCGTTGGCAATGCGAACTTGACGAATCCGGTAATTTTGCCAGACCCAATCTTCCCCTTGCAGGTTAAAGGCGATCGAGAGTCCGGTTTGGGGG